>ONNY01000023.1 GCA_900319305.1 uncultured Prevotella sp. | reverse complement strand
GCGCTTCTTGTCACCGTGACCTGCAATCTTGATAACTACACCACGATAGAGCTGGATACGCTCCTTTGAACCCTCGATAATTTTGTAAGCGACAGTGATCGTGTCACCAGCCTTGAACTCTGGGAACTTCTTGCCAGTTGCAAATGCTTCTTCAGCAACTTTAATTAAATCCATTTTTTAATCCTATAATTAAATTTGTTGTATCGTTCCAACGCAACATAACAGGCCTCTCGATACTTCCTGCCAGCGATTACGCCGAAAAGCGGGTGCAAAATTACACATTTTTTCCAATTCCAAGAAATATTTTGGATATTTTTTATATCTTTGCACCGATAAAAACCGAGATTATGAATAAAAAACAGTATCTTTTGAGCGTTTTTGCCATCTTGATGATGTTTTCTTGTGCCCCCAAACACTACCATGTGACCAGAGTTGAGCGTTCGCGCATCATCATCGACAGCCGTTATGATCAGCATCCCGATGAAAAGGCAACCGCGTTCATGGCACCTTATAAGAGAGTGAACGACAGTGTCATGGCTCCCGTGGTCGGTCAGGTGGCTCATAATATGCATGCCACGCGTCCTGAGAGCGATCTGTCGAACCTCGTATCCGACATTCTGATCTGGGCCTCACGCGATTACAACGAACAGCCCGACCTCGCCATCTATAATATGGGTGGTATCCGTGCCGATCTCACCAAGGGTGATGTCACCTATGAGAATGTGCTCAGTGTGGCACCTTTCGAGAATAAGATCTCTTTCATCACCCTCACGGGTGAGCAGTTGATGCAACTCTTCCGGCAGATTGCCTATCGTGGTGGTGAGGGCGTGAGCAAGGGTGTGGAACTCGTCATCACCAGTGCCGAGACCGGTGGTGAACTCGTCTCTGCCCGTCTGCATGGTCAGGAGATCGATCCCCAGGCCAACTACCGTGTGTGTACCATCAACTACCTGCTTGAAGGTAACGACGGTATGAGTGCCCTTAGGTTGGGCACCGACAAGGTGTCACCCCAGGAAGCCAGCAACAACTCACGTTTCCTGATCATGAACTATTTCCGGGATATGATGAAACAGGGTATCGTGGTCGATGCCCAGGTGGAGGGAAGAATAAAGGTAAGAAAGTAAAAAGGTAAAAAAGTAAAAAATAAAATGAAGGTTATGAAGTCATATATATATAATAAGGTAGTCATGAGGTTGGTGATGGGTCTTTTACCCTTTTACCTTTTAACCTTTTTACCATCTGAGGCTGGTGCCAAGAAGCATAAGCAACTCGTGATCCTGCATACCAATGATACCCATTCCACCATCATCCCCGTCAATCCTCATATCGACAATCAGGAGATTGCCGGGCGTGGTGGATTCCTGCGTCGTATCAACATGATTAAAGAACAGCGTCAGCAATATCCCAACCTGCTCTTGTTTGATTCTGGAGACTTCTCTCAGGGCTCAGGTTACTACACGCTCTTCAAGGGTGAGGTAGAGGTGGGTCTGATGAACCAGATGGGCTATGATGCCGCCACCATCGGTAACCATGAGTTCGACTTCGGTATGGATAATATGGCCAAACTCTTCAAGATGGCCAACTTCCCCATCGTCTGTTCTAACTACGACTGTAAGGGAACGGTGTTGGAAGACCTGGTGAAACCCTATATCGTCCTTAAGCGCGAGGGGGTGAAGATCGGCGTCTTTGCCCTTTCCCCAGCCTTGAAGGGACTTGTGTTTGACGGCAACTGCGAGGGTATCACCTATCTAGATCCTGCAGAGACGGCTCAGAAGTACATCGATCTCCTCCGCAAACAGGAGAAGTGCGACATCGTGATCTGCATCTCCCACCTGGGTTGGAAGGATTCGGAATATCCTGATGAGAAGATGCTGCTGGGCGTTGAGGGTTGCGACCTCGTGCTGGGTGGTCACACGCATACCTATATGAAGGAACTGGAGTACGCCCCCGATAAGACAGGCAAGCAGATCCCCGTCGATCAGAACGGCAAGCACGGTGCTTTCATCGGTATGCTGTTGCTTAACCTTGAAAAGTAACTATTCGAAATAAAACGTCAGGACGATCATTTTGCTGTGGCCACTGGTCACAGCATTTGTATAGGGTCGCATGGTTTCATCTTTCAGTTCGGCAGCATGGTTGTGGTCCAAGGCGTCGCTCAGGCCGTAGCAGAACTTCAGTTCAGGTATCAGTTTGAAGAAGGGCAGGTAGAAGTCACAGCCTAAGCCGATTTCTAAGAATACGTCACTCTTCTTCAGTTGGATATACTCCTGGTTCTTACTGGTCAGGTTCAGCATCGGGTTGATGCCCGCCATCAGATAGGGACGGTAGTTGTTCCATCTCTCAGCGCTGAACTTCAGATCCAAGGGTAGTGAGAGATAGGTGTTCTTCATGTCTTGTGTCACTTCCGTGGGGCGTCCCTGTTTGTCCACATCCGTCAGGTTATGGAACGTCAGGTGTTTCGAGCCGAAATGCATCGTCGGTGTGAAGCGCAGGTTGAAGTGCTTGCTCAGTCTCAGGTCGGCGAGCACACCCACACTGAAGCCGGCGTTCCAACGGTCGTCCTCACACACGATGGTCTTTTCCTCCATCGTGCCGTCATCAAATTCCACCGGTTGTGGTCCCACGTTCTTCAGACCGATATCCTGCAGGTGCATGCCCACGAGGATGCCGAAATGGAGTTGACGCAGGTCGGTATAAGGCCTGTATTGTACGGTACGCGTCTGAGCCTGCCCCGTATATGCGAGCAGGCTCAGTAGCGTCAGTATTTGGAAAAATCGCTTCATATCTGCTATAATAACGCAGAAAAGCGCACATTATTATCTTTGCTTAGAAGAATCCGAAGAAGTAGATCACGGCCACCTTCTTGGGGTCTCTCATGTTTCGGGCCTCGCCGATCTGACTGCCATTCCGATAGACGGCACCGTTAGAACGAATCTCGCCGATCTTACTGCCTCTCTCGTACACATCACCATTAGAGCGTACCTCACCAATCTGTGAACCACTCTTGTAGATGGCACCGCTGGAGCGGATCTCACCTTTGCAACTACCACCGACATAGATGTCGCCGTTCGAACGGAGTTCACCACGCTGGCTGCCACCGATATATACGGCACCGTTGGAACGGAGTTCACCAAACTGGCTACCACTGCGATAGAGTGCTGTGGCATCAAAACTGCTATTGGTGCTCTGTACCACCTTGTCCTTGAAGTGGAAGAAGAAGAAAATACCTGCAATCACGGTACTGTTGTTCGTGCCGCGCATCTTTCCGATGGTCGAGTGCGTGCTGCTCTCGTAATCACCACTGCGGAAGTAGCCGATAGTCGAGTGCGAACTGTTCTCGATGGTGCCGTTGCGATAATAGCCGATGGTGGAATGCGTGCTGTTCTCCACCTCACCGTTGCTCTTCACATAGCCGATGGTCGAGTGGGTGCTGTTCTCGATGGTGCCGTTGCTCTTGATATAGCCGATGGTTGAGTGCGTGCTGTTCTCCACCGTACCGTTCCGTACATAACCAAGTGTAGAACCGGTGCTGGTCATCACCTCCACGTTCAGTTCCTGCCACTCTTTCTTCAGGGCCTCCTCTCGGGCGATGCGCTCCTGACGCTCCTTCTCTGCGCGGGCAGCAGCCTCTGCCTTGGCCTTCGCCTCTGCCTCCTTCCATTCTACCACCTGATCCTTGGAGATCAAACAGCCGTGGAAGGTGAAGGCGATAAGCAGGGGACTCACGTGGCCGTCATACGAACCGATCTCATGGCTGAAACTGGTGGCTTTCAGCATCGTGGCCTCGCCGATAGTCTCACCATTCATCGACACCTTGTTGGTCTTGGAATCAAACTTGATGGTGCCCAGGTTCGGACTCTCGATCGTACCGTCGTTGCTCATCCTTCCCACGTGCGTACCTTTCTTACTGGTCCAGTCGCCAGTGGCGGGGTTGAGTTTATAACTCACCTTCTGTCCGGCGTATTCGCCTTCGTCGTAGGTCTTGTTAAAGGTAATCTCCAGATTTACGGGATCCCAGGTGCCGATGGCGGTCTTTCCCCATCTGATGGTGTTCAGCGCACCTGTGGCAGCGGGCTGGGGGATCGTGGGGGTGATGTCCTTGATGGCCAACTGGATGGAGTCGTTCTTGCGTCTGCGCTCCTTCTCTTCCTTTGCCTGTTGCTCACGATACTCCTCGTACTTGTCTTGGTTGGTCTGCAGTCCAACGGCCTTACGCGCCTTACGTGCCAACTTCCCAAGTCCGAACTGCGCTTCAGCAGGTGTACTGAATGCGAACATGGCCGCGAGGGCCATCACAATTAACTGTGTTCTCTTCATCTCTTAAAAAGTTAATGGTTACTGATAATGATTGCTGCAAAATTACGCATTATCCATGAATTTTCCAAGAAAACCGAAAAAAAAATACCTAAAGTTTGGTATTATTCGAAAAATGTTGTACCTTTGCCCTCGTCAAATGTGAGTATTAACAGTATTAACAACTTTAATTTATAAGAATTATGGCATACGTATTGCATTTCTTGTGGAACATGTGCTGGTGAGTGCCCCGTTGAGGCTATCTCTGAGGGTGCAGAGCGCTACGTGATTGATGCTGATGCTTGCACAGAGTGCGGCACATGCGCAAGTGTTTGTCCTTCTGAGGCTATCAGCCTTCCCTAAACAATATAGGACATACAAAGAATTAGAGGTGCTTCAGTCGAAGCACCTCTTTCTGTTTATGTACTGGAAAGCCGACTTAGCGGACGGTGAGCCCGTGGTCGATCACCATCTGTCGCATGTTCTTCAGCAAATCGCTGGGCCCATGATCATGCTGCTCTCGCCCTGCCACTCTTTCTCACCTTCATAGATAAAAATGATATTCTCACCGATACCCATGACGGAATTCATGTCGTGGGTGTTGATGATGGTGGTCATCTTAAACTCCTTCGTGATGCTCTGCAGCAGACCGTCGATGACGAGTGAGGTCTTGGGGTCGAGACCGGAGTTGGGCTCGTCGCAGAACAGGTATTTCGGATTGAGGGCGATGGCACGGGCAATGGCGACGCGCTTCTGCATACCACCGGAGATCTCACCGGGGAATTTCTCGTCGGCTCCCTTCAGGTTGACACGGTCGAGGCATTCCTGAGCCCAACATATCGAGGGGGAACATCACATTCTCAAGGACGGTCATCGAGTCGAAGAGGGCGGCACTCTGGAAGATCATACCCATCTCACGGCGCATCAGCACCTTCTCGTGTTTCGACATCTGTACGAAGTCGCGCCCGTCATAGAGCACCTGTCCGCTGGTGGGCTCGAACAAACCCACGAGGTTCTTCATCAGTACCGTCTTTCCCGAACCGCTCTGGCCGATGATGAGGTTGGTCTTGCCATCCTCGAAGACGGTGTTGATATTCTTCAGCACTTCGCGTCCTTCAAAACTCTTACACAGATTCTTGACTTCTATCATGACAGTAACTGGGTTAGGAAGACATCGCTGAAGAGAATGAGGGCGCTGGAAGACACCACCGCATCGGTACTGGCCTTACCCACATCGACGGAGCCACCCTCGACTGAATAGCCGAAGAAGGCCGGGACACTGGAGATGATGAAAGCGAAGAAGAGACTCTTGATGATTGACATCCAGACGAACCAGGAGTTGAAGTTGTGCTGGAGACCAATCGTGAGGTCGTCGGGCGTCATGATATGGCCGATATACGCGGTGGCATAGGCGCCCACGATACCCATCGCAGAGGAGAATACCACCAGGAAGGGCATGATGGTGATCATGCCCATGATCTTCGGCAGAATGAGATAACTGGCAGAGTTGATGCCCATGATCTCCAGGGCGTCGATCTGTTGGGTGACCCGCATCGTACCGATCTCGGAGGCGATGTTGGAACCTACCTTACCAGCCAGGATCAGACACATGATGGAACTGGAGAACTCGAGGAGCATGATCTCGCGGGTGGTGTAACCGCTCACCCAACGGGGCATCCAAGGGCTCTGGATATTGAGTTTCATCTGGATACAGATGACCGCTCCGATAAAGAACGAGATGAGCAGGACGATGCCGATGGAATCGACGCCGAGTTGGGCCATCTCCTTCACATATTGCTTGAAGAACATGCGCAGACGTTCCGGGCGCGAGAAAGTGCGTCCCATCAACATCACATATCGACCAAAGGTGGTCAGCCATTTCTCTATGAGCATGCTGTTTTATTAAAAATCGCTGCAAAGGTACAAAATAATTCTTAATTCTTAATTCTTAATCTTAATTTTTTGTATCTTTGCACCCGATTATGGAAGATAGTATCGTATTACGCACAGAAGGACTGGTGAAGCGCTATGGTAAGCGTACAGTGGTCAATGACGTCAGTTTTCATGTGAAACAGGGTGAGATCGTGGGTCTGTTGGGACCTAACGGTGCCGGTAAGACTACCTCGTTTTACATGACGACAGGTCTGGTGGTGCCCAATGGCGGCCATATCTACCTGGGTGACGAGGATGTGACCACTTACCCTGTGTATAAAAGGGCCCGTGCGGGTATCGGCTATCTGGCGCAGGAGGCGAGCGTGTTCCGTAAGATGAGCGTGGAGGATAATATCCTCTCCGTGTTGGAGATGACGGGCAAACCCCGTGAATATCAGGAGGAAACGCTGGAGAAACTCATCGCAGAGTTCCGTCTGGAGAAGGTGCGTAAGAACCTTGGTGACCAACTCTCGGGTGGTGAGCGTCGTCGTACGGAGATCGCACGTTGTCTGGCCATCGCGCCGAAGTTCATCATGCTCGACGAACCGTTTGCGGGTGTCGATCCTATCGCTGTGGAGGATATCCAGTTTATCGTGTGGAAACTGAAGGACCTGAATATCGGTATCCTTATCACCGACCATAATGTGGAGGACACGCTCTGTATCACCGACCGTGCCTACCTGCTTTTCGAGGGTCGTATCCTCTTCCATGGTACACCCGAAGAACTGGCAGCCAACCAGATCGTGCGCAAGAACTATCTGACGGAGTCATTTGTGCTCAGACAGAAAGACTTCCAGAAAATCGAAGAGGAACGCAACGCACAAGAAGAGTAAAGAGTTAAAAAAATAAAAAATCTATCGTCTTTTCACTTTTCACTCTTTACTTCTCACTTCTTTTTCGTACTTTTGCACCTCAAAATTTGCATAATACATATTAAATAAGGTATAAAAGACAATGAAGATTACATTTGATTGCCCTGATAAGATCAATGGTCTGTTGACGATGACCATTGAGCCCGCTGACTATCAGGAACAGGTAGAGAAGACTCTGAAGAACTATCGTAAGCAGGCTCAGGTGCCTGGTTTCCGTCCAGGTATGGTGCCCATGGGAATGATTAAGAAACAGTATGGTACCGCCGTGAAAGTTGACGAAGTCAACAAACTCATGGGCGAGAAGCTGTATGCCTATATCCAGGAGAACAAGATCCAGATGCTGGGTGAGCCCCTTCCCAATCAGGAGAAGCAGGTGCCTCAGGACTTCGAGAAGGACGGTGAACTGACCTTCGTGTTCGACATCGCCGTGGCTCCCGAGTTCAAGGCTGAGTTGACCGCTAAGGATAAGATCGACTACTACAAGATCAAGGCTGACGACAAACTCATCGACGACCAGGTGCAGATGTATGCCTCACAGGCTGGTGAGTTCGTGAAGGCTGAGGTATTCAGTGGCAACGATACCATCACCGGTGATCTGCGTGAGCTCGATGAGAAGGGTAACACCAAGGAAGGTGGTATCACTACCGAGGGTGGTATGGTGATGCCTGCCTATATCAAGGCTGAGGATCAGAAGAAACTCTTTGACGGCGCGAAGCCCGGTGACATCATCACCTTCAACCCGAAAAAGGCTTATCCAGACAATGACGCAGAGGTTGCAGCCCTGTTGAAGGTTGACAAGGAGCAGGTAAAGGATCTGACAGCTGACTTCAGTTACCAGATCACTGAGATCCGTCACTTCCAGCCAGCAGAGGTGGATCAGAAACTCTTCGACCGTGTGTTCGGTGAGGGTGAGGTGAAGGACGAGAAGGCCTTCCGTGAGAAGATCGCCGAGACCATCGCTCCCCAGTTGCAGCAGAACAGCGACTATAAGTTCCTGCTCGACATCCGTCAGTACCTGGAGAAGAAGGTCGGTGACCTGCAGTTCCCCGAGGCTCTGCTGAAGCGCGTGATGATCCAGAACAACAAGGAGAAGGGTGCTGACTATGTGGAGAAGAACTTCGAGGGTAGCATCAAGGAGTTGAAGTGGCACCTTATCAAGGAGCAGATCGTGACTGCCAACGACATCAAGATCGAGGATGCTGACCTGAAGGCTGTTGCCAAGGAGGCTATCCGTGCCCAGTTCGCCCAGTATGGTATGAGCAACGTACCCGATGACGTGTTGGAGAATTATGCCGCCGAGCAGTTGAAGAAGCGTGAGAACGTGGACAACTTCGTGGATCGCGCTGTTGACATGAAACTGACTGAAGTTCTCAAAAATGTGGTCAAACTGAACGAAAAAGAGGTCACTTTAGAGGACTTTAATAAGCTTCTGCAAGAAAAATAATATTTTTTAGGAAAAAATAACCCCAACTTCGAGAGGTTATCGACTTTTTTTGCTATCTTTGTGTCCCAATACAAGATGCAGAAGGTCGATAGCCTTTTTTAGTATCTCAATAGGTTTAAATTTTAGAAGTACGAATATGATAAAGAATGATTTTAGAAAATATGCTACGCAGCATTTAGGAATGGACGGCCTGACACTCGATGACGTGATGAAGGCACAGGCTCAGTATCTGAATCCATATATCCTGGAGGAACGTCAGTTGAACGTGACTCAGATGGATGTCTTCTCACGTTTGATGATGGACCGTATCATCTTCCTTGGCACGCAGATCGACGACTATACCGCCAACACCCTGCAGGCCCAGTTGCTCTATCTGGACTCTGTGGATTCTGGCAAGGATATCTCTATCTATATCAACAGCCCTGGCGGTAGTGTGACGGCCGGTCTGGGTATTTATGACACGATGCAGTTTATCTCCAGCGATGTGGCTACCATCTGTACCGGTATGGCAGCCTCGATGGGTGCCGTGCTGCTCGTGGCCGGTACCGAGGGTAAGCGTTCGGCGCTGCCTCACAGTCGTGTGATGATCCATCAGCCGCTCGGCGGTGTGCAGGGTCAGGCATCCGATATCGAGATTGAGGCCAAGGAAATCCTGAAATTCAAGAAAGAACTCTATACCATCATCTCCGACCACTCACACACCCCTTACGAGAAGGTGTATGCCGACTCAGACCGTAACTACTGGATGACGGCGGAAGAGGCCAAGGAGTATGGTATGATTGACACAGTGCTGACCAGAAAGAAGTAAGACGACGGATGAAGAAAGCATGTAGTTTCTGCGGAAGAAGTGAAAGTGAAGTAAAACTGCTGATCACGGGCCTGAGCGGGTTTATCTGCGAGGACTGTGCCCAGCAGGCTTACCATATCGTGCAGGAGAATATGCCTCACACCAAGAAAGCGGAGGACGAGAAGTTCAAGCTGAAGAAGGTGCCGAAGCCGAAGGAGATCAAAGCCTACCTCGATGACTATGTGATCGGACAGGATGAGGCCAAGCGTTATCTCGCTGTGTCGGTATATAACCACTATAAGCGTCTGCAGCAGCCTGTCAGCGACGACGGTGTGGAGATCGAGAAGAGTAACATCATCATGGTGGGTTCCACGGGAACGGGTAAGACCCTGTTGGCCCGTACGATTGCCAAACTGCTCGACGTGCCCTTCACCATCGTGGATGCGACGGTCTTCACAGAGGCAGGTTATGTGGGCGAGGATGTGGAGAGCATCCTGACCCGTCTGCTACAGGTGGCTGATTACGACGTGGAGGCAGCCCAGCGGGGTATCGTGTTCATCGACGAGATCGATAAGATTGCCCGTAAGAGCGATAACCCTTCGATCACCCGTGATGTCAGTGGTGAGGGTGTGCAGCAGGGACTTCTGAAACTGTTGGAGGGTACGATGGTGAACGTGCCGCCCAAGGGTGGTCGTAAGCACCCCGACCAGGAGTATATCCATGTGGATACCAGGAACATCCTGTTTATCTGCGGTGGTGCCTTCGATGGGATCGAACAGAAGATCGCCCAGCGTATGAACACCCATGTGGTGGGTTATAACTCGGTTCAGAACGTCCGCAAAATTGACAAGAAGGATCTGATGAAATATGTGCAGCCGCAGGACCTGAAGTCCTTTGGACTTATCCCCGAGATTATTGGTCGTCTGCCTGTGCTGACCTACCTGAATCCCCTCGACCGTGAAGCGTTGGAGAAGATCCTGACAGAACCGAAGAACTCGATCATCCGTCAGTATCAGAAGCTCTATGAGATGGATGGTGTGACACTGACCTTCGCCAAGGAGGCCCTCAACGTGATGGTGGACAAGGCGGTGGAGTTCAAACTCGGTGCCCGTGGTCTGCGCTCGATCGTGGAGAACGTGATGATCGACTCTATGTATGAGATGCCCTCTAAGAGAGTTAAGAAATTTGAAGTTACAGCCGACTATGTCCGCCAACAGCTGGACAAGTCGCATCTCAATCAATACGAAGCCTAAAAATAACTAAGATTTGTATGACCGAAAAAAGAAATCTAACCGAGGCCCTGAAGAAGTACTTTGGATTTGATACATTCAAAGGCGACCAGGAGCGGATTATCCAGAACCTGCTGGACGGCAATGATACTTTCGTGCTGATGCCTACTGGTGGCGGTAAGTCACTCTGTTATCAGCTTCCCTCCCTGTTGATGGAGGGAACGGCCATCGTGATCTCTCCCCTGATCGCCCTGATGAAGAATCAGGTGGACGTCATCACGAACCTCAGTGAGCAAGAAGGTACTGCCCACTATTTGAACTCGTCGCTGAACAAAGCCGCCATCGACCAGGTGAAGACTGATATCCTGGCAGGTAGGACCAAGTTGTTGTATGTGGCACCGGAGTCGTTGACCAAGGAAGACAACGTGGAGTTCCTGAAGTCGGTGAAGATCTCGTTCTATGCCGTCGATGAGGCGCACTGTATCTCAGAGTGGGGTCATGACTTCCGTCCTGAGTACCGTCGTATCCGACCCATCGTCAACGAGATCGGCAAGGCCCCGATCATCGCCCTGACGGCTACGGCCACCGACAAGGTGCGCAGCGACATCAAGAAGAACCTCGGCATGGTGGATGCCAAGGAATACAAGAGTTCCTTCAACCGTCCGAACCTCTACTACGAGGTACGTCCGAAGACGAAGGATGTGGATAAGGACATCATCAAGTTCATCAAGCAGCACCCGGGGAAGAGCGGTATCATCTACTGTCTGTCGAGAAAGAAGGTAGAGGAACTGGCAGCCATCCTGCGTGCCAACGATATCAAGGCAGCAGCCTATCACGCTGGTCTTGACTCCGCCACCAGGACACAGACACAGGATGCCTTCCTGATGGAGGATATCGACGTGATCGTGGCCACCATCGCCTTCGGTATGGGTATCGACAAACCCGACGTGCGGTTTGTGATCCACTACGACATCCCGAAGTCGCTGGAAGGCTATTACCAGGAGACAGGTCGTGCAGGTCGTGACGGTGGCGAGGGTCTCTGTCTGGCCTTCTACTCCAACAAGGACCTGCAGAAACTGGATAAGTTCATGGAAGGAAAACCCGTGGCCGAACAGGATATCGGACGCCAGTTGTTGGTGGAGACGGCCGCCTATGCAGAGACATCGGTATGTCGTCGTAAGATGCTGCTCCATTATTTCGGTGAGGACTATCCGAAGGACAACTGTGGCAACTGCGACAACTGTCTGCATCCGAAGACGAAGATCGAGGCACAGGAACAATTGGTGATAACCCTCCAGGCGATCCTCTCGGTGAAGGAGAACTTCCGCAGCGACTATATCATCGACTTCATCACGGGTAAGGAGACGGATGAGATACTGGCACACCACCATGAGGAGTTGGAGAACTTCGGCGCAGGTGCCGACGATGATGAGAAGGTATGGAACCCCGTGATCCGTCAGGCCCTGATTGCAGGTTACCTGAAGAAAGAGGTCGAGAACTACGGTCTCTTGAAGGTCACTGCTGCAGGTAAGAAATTCCTGAAGGCACCTCACTCCTTTATGATCGTGAAAGACGCAGAGTTCAATGACGACGATGAGGCAGTGGACCACGAGGGAGGTATCAGTGCCCTTGATCCCACGCTGAGTGCGATGCTGCGCGACCTGCGTAAGAAAGTGTCGAAGCAGATGCAGCGTCCGCCATATGTCATCTTCCAGGATGTGTCGTTGGAACAGATGGCCACCGACTATCCCGTCACCCTCGACGAACTGAAGAATATCCAGGGTGTGGGTGAGGGTAAGGTGAAACAGCCTTACGCCAAGGAGTTTGTGGATCTCATCAAACGCTACTGCGAGGAGAACGGCATCGAGCGTCAGGCAGATATGCGTGTGCGTACCGTTGCCAAGAAATCCATGTTGAAGGTGAAGATCATCCAGAGCATCGACCGTCAGGTAGCACTCGACGATATCGCCGATGCACAGGGTATCGACTTCGGCGAGTTGCTCGACGAGGTGGAGGCCATCGTCTATAGTGGTACGAAACTGAACATCGACTACTTCCTCGAGGAGGTGATGGACGATGATCATGTGGATGATATCTACGACTATTTCTGTGAGTCGGATACCGACAAACTGAGTGTCGCCCAGGATGAACTCGGCAGCGACTACTCCGAAGATGAGATCCGACTGGTGAGAATCAAGTTCATCTCAGAGATGGCAAATTAATAGTGAAAAGTAAAAAGGTATAAAAATAAAAGATATGGCTTCATTTATTACAGACAAAATCGTGATGGACGGTCTGACATTTGACGACGTCCTGTTAATCCCGGCTTATTCTGAAGTACTGCCGAAGACGGTAGAGTTGAAAACCCGTTTCTCTCGTAACATCGAGTTGAATGTGCCTTTCGTGACAGCGGCAATGGACACCGTCACAGAGTCACAGATGGCCATCGCCATCGCGCGTGAGGGCGGTATCGGTGTAATCCACAAGAATATGTCGATTGACGACCAGGCCCGTCAGGTGGCCATCGTGAAACGTGCAGAGAACGGTATGATCTATGATCCGATCACCATCCCCCTGGGAGCAACGGTGGCACAGGCTCTCGACATCATGTCGGAGTATCATATCGGTGGTATCCCCGTGGTAGACGACGACCGTCATCTGGTGGGTATCGTCACCAACCGTGACCTGCGCTTCGAGCGTCGTCTGGATCGTCCCGTCGATGAGATCATGTCGAAGGAACATCTCGTGACCACCCATCAGCAGACAGACCTGACGGCTGCTGCCCAGATCCTGCAGGAGAATAAAATCGAGAAACTCCCCGTGGTGGATAAGGACAACCGTCTGATCGGTCTGATCACCTATAAGGATATCACAAAGGCCAAGGACAAGCCTATGGCGTGCAAGGATGAGAAAGGTCGTCTGCGCGTGGCAGCAGGTGTCGGTGTCACCTTCGATACCCTGGACCGTATGCAGGCCCTGGTGAACGCAGGTGTCGATGCCATCGTCATCGATACGGCCCACGGTCACTCCAAGTCCGTGATCGAGAAACTGAGAGAGGCTAAGACCTCCTTCCCCAACATCGATATCGTGGTGGGTAACATCGCGACGGGTGAGGCTGCCAAGATGTTGGTAGAGAACGGTGCCGACGCCGTGAAGGTCGGTATCGGTCCGGGTTCTATCTGTACCACTCGTGTGGTAGCAGGTGTCGGTGTGCCCCAGTTGAGTGCCGTCTATGATGTCTATAGTGCCCTGAAGGGAACGAACATACCTTTGATCGCCGATGGTGGTCTGCGCTACTCAGGTGATATCGTGAAGGCTCTCGCTGCCGGTGGTAGTTGTGTGATGATCGGCTCCCTCGTGGCAGGTACGGAGGAGAGTCCTGGCGATACCATCATCTACAACGGACGTAAGTTCAAGAGTTATCGTGGCATGGGCTCTCTCGAGGCCATGGAACAGAAGCACGGCTCTAAGGACCGTTACTTCCAGGGTGATACGAAGGATGTGAAGAAACTGGTGCCCGAGGGTATCGCTGGTCGCGTGCCTTACAAGGGAACCGTTCAGGAGGTGATTTATCAGATGGTAGGTGGTCTGCGCTCAGGTATGGGCTACTGCGGTGCCCAGACCATCGAGAAACTGCACGATGCGAAGTTCACCCGTATCACCAATGCCGGTGTGAACGAGAGTCATCCGCACGACATCACCATCACCAGTGAGGCACCTAACTACTCACGTCCCAACGATTAACGAAGTGAAAAGGTTTCTGTTCCTTCCAGTCCTTTGGTTCACCGTACTCACCACACAGGCACAGACTGACCCTGTGGTGATGACGGTGAATGGTGTGCCCGTACCCCGTTCGGAGTTCGCTTATTCCTATTATAAGAACAACGGACACGGACAGACTGACAGGAAGACGGTGGAGGAGTATGCTTCGCTCTATGCGAACTATAAACTGAAACTGGCAGCAGCCTTGGAGGCGCGTCTCGACACCACATTGGCTTACCGACAGACGCTCGCCTCCTATCTCAATCGTCAGGGTGGGGGAGCCGTGGTGGCCGGCACCGATGTGCTGGCAGAGGCACGACACCTCTATGACAGGACGAAGAAAGCCATCGGTACACAGGGACTGATCCGACCTTCCGAGATCTTCCTCCGACTCTCCACCCAGGCCTCACGCAGCGAACAGAACCGTATCGCCCAACGGGCAGACTCCATCTGGCGCGCCCTGCAGTCTGGTGTCGACTTCGCGACACTGGCGCGGAAGGTGTCTCAGGACCCACAGACCGCCGCTCAGGGTGGTGATATGGGGTGGTTGCAGCCACAACAGACCTTCGTGGAGTTCGAACAGGCAGCCTATGCCTTACAGCCAGGTCAGTTGAGTCGGCCGATACTGGCTCCCGACGGCTATCATATCATCCTGATGAAGGAACGGAAACAGTTGGAGCCCTTTGAGATGCTGCAGGACGACCTGGTGCGCTCCTTCCAACAGCAAGACTTACGGAAGGCTGTCGCAGGTCAGAAGGTCAGTGCTACTCAGCAGGCTTCGCCAGTCAACGAGCAACACCTCTCGCAGGAATACCACGACGGACTGCTGGTGTATGAGATCACCAACCGTGAGGTATGGCAACGTGCCAAGACTGATGAGGTCGGTCTGCGGGCATGGTTTGATGCCCATAAGAAGACCTATGTGTCGGAAGGACCCCATTACCGTGGTGTGGCTTATGTCACAAAGACGAAGGCCGATATGAAAGCCGTGAAGAAATACCTGAAACGTCTGCCCTTCGAGCAGTGGGAGGCAGGGCTTCGCGCCACTTTCAACAGTAATGGCGAAGAGCGTGTGAAAATGACTGTGGGTGTGTTCAAGTCAGGTGACAATGCCATGATCGACCGTGAGGTGTTCAAGCGCCGCGATGTGGTCGTCCAGATGGATGCCTCCTATCCCTTCGAGGCCGTCTATGGTAAGAAACTGAAGAAATATCCGGAGCGTTATAACGATGTGAGGGCGCAGGTCGTCGCCGACTACCAGCAGATGCTGGAGGCAGAGTGGGTGGCCTCTTTGCGCAGTCGTTATCCCGTACAGATAAACCAAGAAATATTGAAAACAGTAAACCAGCAACAATGAATGTTTTAAGAAGATTGATTCCCGTTGTGATGATGGCGGTTCCCTTGTTCGGAGTCGCTGCGAATGAGAAAGACTCCGTCGCTGTAGGTTCGGTGATCGACGAGGTGATATGGGTGGTCGGCGATGAGGCGATCCTGCGCTCCGACGTGGAGGCGATGCGTATGCAGTCTGCCTTGGAGGGCGTGAAGTGGTCAGGCAACCCCGACTGTATCATCCCAGAGCAGATCGCCGTGCAGAAACTGTTCAAGCATCAGGCCGCCATCGACAGTATCGAGGTGACGGATGCCGATGTGGCACAGGAGGTGGAGCAGCAGATCAACTACTGGCTCGACATGGTCGATGGTTCTCGTGAGCGTCTGGAGGAATACAAGCACCAGCCCCTCTCGCAGATCCGTAACGACCTGCGCGACGAACTGAAAGACCGTCAGATGGTACAGCGGATGAAACGTAAACTCGTGGAGGATATCTCAGTGACCCCGGCAGAGGTGCGCCGTTACTTCAAGGATATGCCGCTCGACAGTCTTCCCTTCGTACCCACGGAGGTGGAGGTGCAGATCATCCAGATGACACCGCGTATTGAGGTGGAGGAACTGAACCGTGTGAAAGACGAACTACGTGACTATACCGACCGTGTGAACAAGGGCGAGGCTTCGTTCCAGACCTTGGCACGACTCTATTCCGAAGACCCGGGAACAGCCCGTCGTGGTGGAGAACTTGGTCTGGTGGGTCGTGGTACGCTCGATCCTGCCTTTGCCACCGTCGCCTTCAACCTCACCGATCCGAAGAAGGTGTCGAAGATCGTGGAGTCGGAGTTCGGCTACCATATCATCCAACTCATCGAGAAACGTGGTGAGAAAGTGAACGTGCGCCATATTCTCCGTAAGCCCGTCGTGTCTGACGAGGCCGTCGAACGTGCCCTCGGCCGTCTCGACTCCATCGCCGACGACATCCGTGCTGGGAAGTTCACCTTCGAGGAGGCAGCACCCGTCATCTCGGATGATAAGGACACCCGAAACAGTAAAGGTCTGATGTCAACCAACATGATGCAGACCGGACACACCTCTTCCCGTTTCCAGATGCAGGATCTGCCCCCCGAGATTGCCAAGGTGGTCGATACACTCCAGGTCGGACAGATCTCGAAGTCGTTCAAGATGATCAACCAGCGCGGTAAGACCGTCTGTGTGATTGCCAAACTGAAAAACCGCATCGAGGGTCATAAGGCCACGATGACGGAAGACTTCCAGGTGCTGAAGGACATGGTGGAGAAAAAGCGTCAGGAAGAGCGCATCCACCAATGGGTGGTCGATAAGATCAAGAATGTCTATACCCGTCTGAACGATGACTACAAGGACTGTCAGTTTGAGTTTGAAGGATGGGTGAAGTCGAATTGAGAATGTAGTGAAGCAAGGTGAGAAGTAGGAACTCATTTATCTGGCTGATGGTGTTTGCCCTGGTGATGGGGATGGCATCGGCCTTTGCCCAGAAGCAGAAGAAGCGTCCTGCGCGGAAAGCCAAGACGCAGGACTCCCGTGTCTATCTGGTACATGCCGACCTGTTGCATTTTGATGAGCGGGAGAACCCTGACGCCACGATCCTTAACGGAAAGGTGCACTTCACCCATCAGGGTGCGCGCCTCTATTGCGACAGTGCCTACTTCTATGAGGCAAGCAACTCGTTCGAGGCCTTCGGACATGTGAAGATGTATCAGGGCGACACCCTCTCACTGCTCAGCGACTATGCCTTTTATGATGGCAATGAACAGATGGCTCGGGCGCGTTACAACGTGGTGCTGACACATAAGAAGACCAAACTCTTCACTGACAGTCTCAACTTCGACCGTATCTACAACAACGCCTACTTCTTCGAGGGCGGAAAGATGGTGGACGGAGAGACCACTCTGACCTCCGATTGGGGAGAGTATAACACCGAGACCAAGATGTCGGTGTTCAACTACGATGTGAAGATGCAGAGTCCGAAGTTCTTCCTCACCACCGATACCCTCTACTACGACACCCGCAACTCGATGGCGCATATCGTAGGACCCTCTCACATCACTTCTGGCGAAAGTCGGATCTATTCGGAGCAGGGCTACTACGACACGAAGAACGACCGTGCCAGACTGATGAACCGTTCGGTACTCACGAATGGCGGTAAGATGATGGTGGGCGACAGCGTGTATTACGACAGCAAACAGGGCATGAGTCAGGCCTTCCGCAACGTGGTGTATGTCGACTCCCTGAACCGTAACAAACTCACGGGCAACTATGGCGAGTACTTCGAGAACACAGGCTACGCCATGTGTACCGACAGTGCGGTGGCCATCGACTACTCGCAGGGCGACTCGCTCTACATGCATGCCGACACCTTTAAGATCGTGACCTTCAATATCGATACCGACTCGATGTATCGAAAGATCCATGCCTTCCATCATGTCAGGGCCTATCGCCGTGACGTACAGGGCGTGTGCGACTCTTTGGTCTATAACTCCCTCGACTCCTGCATGACGATGTACCACGACCCGATCCTTTGGAACAACGGACAGCAACTCGTGGGCGATCAGGTGGATGTGTATCTGAAGGACTCTGTCATCGACCACGCCCATATCTACTACAACTGCTTCTCCATCCAACAACTGCAGACCGACACGGCCTGCTACAACCAGGTGTCGTCGAAGGAGATGTTTGCCTACTTCGTCGATGGCGACATCCGTGAGGCTCGGGCGAAGGACAATGTGTTGATCGGCTACTACTTCGAAGAGGGCGACAGTGTGCCCATCATCTATAACTACCAGCAGACCTCCGAACTGCGTATGTTCATGAAGAACAAACAACTGGAGAGTGTGTGGACACCGAAGACCAGCGGCACGATGTATCCTTTGAATCAGATACCCGAAGACCGCAAGCATCTGCCGGGCTTTATGTGGTACGACTATATCCGTCCGCTCAACAGACACGATATCTTTAACTGGCGATCCAAGAGATGAGTGATGTGATCCATCTGCTACCCGATAGTGTGGCCAACCAGATTGCTGCTGGTGAGGTCATCCAGCGACCTGCTTCCGTCATCAAGGAGTTGGTCGAGAACTCTGTGGATGCAGGTGCCACAACCATCCATGTGGTGGTGTTGGATGCAGGTCGTACCCTCATCCAGGTGATCGACGACGGCAAGGGTATGTCGGAGACGGATGCCCGTCTGTCTTTCGAGCGTCATGCCACCTCGAAGATCTCACAGGCCGACGACCTCTTTGCCCTTCACACGATGGGATTCCGTGGTGAGGCTCTGGCCTCGATCGCCGCCGTGGCGCATGTGTCACTGCAGACGCGCCGTGAAGAGGATGAGGTAGGTACCAGTATCCGGATTGCAGGTTCGAAGGTGCAGTCTCAGGAGCCTGTCTCCTGTCCCGTGGGCAGTAACTTCAAGATCGAGAACCTCTTTTTCAACGTACCCGCTCGAAGGAAGTTCCTGAAGTCCAACGCTACCGAACTCAGCAATATACTGACCGCCTTCGAGCGGATCGTACTCGTGTATCCATCCATCCACTTCACCCTCCATCATAACGGGACGGAGATGATGAACCTCAAGGCAGGCAGTCTGCGTCAGCGTATCAGCGATGTGTTCGGCCGTCAGTACAGTCAGGATCTCTTGCCCGTGGAGGTGCATACCGCCATGTGTACGATCACTGGCTTCGTCAGCAAACCCGAGGGTGCCCGGAAGAAAAGCGGTCACGACTACTTCTTCGTGAATGGCCGTTATATGAAGCACCCCTATTTCCATAAGGCCGTTCTCACCGCCTATGATCGTCTCGTGCCCGAGGGTATGCAGGTGCCATACTTCCTATACTTCGAGGTTACCCCCTCCGACATCGACGTGAACATCCATCCCACGAAGACGGAGATCAAGTTCGAGAACGAGCAGGCCATCTGGCAGATCCTCACCGCCGCCGTGCGTGATGCCCTGGGGAAATTCTGTGAAGTACCCGCCATCGACTTCGACACGCAGGGTAGTCCCGACATCCCCCTCTATGATCCTTCCCGTCAGGTCGCCCCGCCGCAGCCTCACTATAATCCGGATTATAATCCCTTTAAGGAGACTAGCCGATCTAGCATGCCTAGCCGATCTAGCCAGGCTAACGCCTGGGAGACTCTCTACGACGGTCTGGAGAAATCCTCCGCCTTCTCACCGGCCCCCGAGGAAGGCGAGATGTTCGGCCCCGTCGCTTCATCCGATGCTGATATTCATACCCCAGAGACGCTGCTCTCCGAGAAATCCCCCTCACATTATCAATATAAGGGAAAATACCTGATGACGGCCGTGAAGTCGGGACTGATGATCATCGACCAGCATCGCGCCGACATCCGCATCCTATACGATCGTTATATGGAGCAGATGACATCACATAGTGCCAGCACGCAGAAACTGCTCTTCCCCGAGGTGATCCAGTTGGCGCCTTCCGATGCCGTGTTGCTCGAGAAACTGTTGCCGGAACTCGGCAACCTGGGCTTCGACCTTAGTTCTCTGGGTGGACATAGTTTCGCCATCAACGGCGTACCAGCAGGCATCGACGGTCTCGACCCTGTGGTGCTGCTCCGTCAGATGGTGGAAGATTCAGGGACGCTTCCCACACAGGTATCCTCCCTCCACTCCCAACTGGCACTCAGTCTGGCGCGACATGCCGCCATTCCCTATGGTCAGTTGCTCAGCAATGCGGAGATCGAGAATGTGATCAACCAACTGTTCTCCTGTTCCAACGTCAACTACACGCCCGACGGAAAAGCGATACTTTGTATCCTTCCGCAGACGGATATTGAACAACTTTTAGGGTAGAATTCTTAAAGAGTGTTAATTTTTGGCAGGTTTTTCGGTTTCGATGCTTGTAATTCGAAAAAACAATGTACCTTTGCACTCGCTAAAGGGCGCTTAGCTCAGCTGGTTTAGAGCATCTGCCTTACAAGCAGAGGGTCGGCGGTTCGAATCCGTCAGCGCCCACTAAAAAAAGAGGATGTGCAACTTGCACATCCTTTTTTTTGTGTCTCCATCCTTGCGCCTTTTACAGCGTGGCGGCCTCCGAGAAATAATGGTCTCTCAACGGCTTCACCACGGGCTCGCCTTTCAGCGTGACGACCTGCTTCAGACGGATATCCTCCGACGAGGCACCCACCTTCACTTCATACTGTCCGGGGGCGATGTTCCACTGACGCTTGTCCTGATGACTGTAGAAGCCGAACTGCTCGGTATAGAGTTTCACCTTCACGGTCTTGGTCTCACCGGGCTCGAGTTTCACACGGACAAAGCCCTGCAACTGCTTCGGACGGATCTGCTGCTGCTCGTCTGTCGGCGACACGTAGATCTGCACCACCTCATCGGCAGCCATCTTACCTGTGTTCTTCACCTCAAACGCTACGTTCACGCTCTCAGCCGTCGTGGCCACCTCGGCATCAGCCTTCAGGTTCTGATACTCAAACGTGGTGTAACTCAGACCGTAGCCGAAGGGCCAGGCAATCCTCGGATCCTTCTCAGCCTTATAGTTATAGCAGATGGGCTCGTTGATCTCCACGTTCGGATAACTGACAGAGAGTTTCGCTGACGGCGACGATGGCAGCACACTTCTCAGCCAATCCTGCGATCACCTGGGCACGACCTCCGAACATCACCAGCACCACGGGCTTACCCGTCTTGATGAGTTCCTCAACAAACTGCTCCTGTTTACCAGGCAACCTCAGTCCCTGACGGTCACGGTTCTCACCGCACAGCATCACGTTTTCACCCACGGCAGCCACGATCACGTCAGCCTCCTGGGCCATCTTCAGCGCTTCTTGCTTGTCGGCCTTCTCACCAGAGTCCACCTTACGATGCAACAACTGAGCCTCCCAGGCACGCGCATCACCAAGTTCACTATACTTCGTTTCTATCTCTTCTGTCCAGTCGCAACCACGTGAGTACAGGATCTCAATACCCTCGGGTTGGTTGTTCTTCATACCCTCGAGCAACTTCACGATGTGAGGATTCTCATATTTATAGTCAACCATCTTCCAGAAGTACGACATGGCTGGGTAAGTATAGTCGCCGCACATCGCCCAGATAGAGTTCGCATTCGGTCCCGTCAGCAATACTTTCTTTACGGTCCCTGAGCCTGCCACGGTCCCTGAGCCTTCCGAAGGGTTAAGTGGCAGAACGCCATTATTCTCCAACAGCACCACCGACTGCGATGCGATGTCATACGCCGTCTGACGCTCCTCAGGACTGTCGAGTTTGATCTCCTCCTTAGAATACAGATAGGCATCCTTATCAAACAATCCCATGCGGAACTTGATACGGAGCACATCCTTCACGGCACGCTCCAGCACCTCCCGGCATTGATTGCCATCGCCGCCTTTTGTATGATGACCGCAGTGTCGCTCTCTACGGTCCCTGAGCCTGCCGAAGGGTTCTCCAACGGGATCTGGTCAATCGCGGTATAGTCACTCACCACCATACCGTCGAAGCCTACATAGTCGCGAAGGATATCCTTCAGGATCTCACTGTTAGCCACACATCTGATGCCATGCACATCATGATAGCCGGGCATGACAGCCACACTACCCGTCAGTCGGATCATCGTCTCGTGAGGCAGGAGGATCTCTTCCATCATCTCCTTCTCGTCGGCATCACCGCCGCCACCATAGCCCAGGTAATGCTTCGAGCAGGCGCCCACGCCCTTCTTCAGGTCGCCCTGCTGGAGACCATCTACAAAAGCCGTTCCCATCACGGCAGATAGGTAACCGTCCTCACCGTACGACTCTTCCAGACGGTTGAAACTGGGCGTACGACACACATCCACCATGGGTGAAAGGGCGAAGATGCCACCCAACTTCCTCAATACGGTACTCGTCTGGAGCGTCTTCAGTTTCGCCAGTTCGGGATTGAACGATCCAGCCTGTCCGATCTGCTGGGGATAGATGGTAGAACCCAGTGTGTTCACACCCGAGAGCACCTCCTCGTGCAGGAGAGCCGGGATACCATTGGGCGTGTTGTTCATCAGCCAGTCCTGAATGGCGATGGCACGGTCACGAAGCACCTGCGGCTCACGGGGCTGCTGCATACAGAACTGCGAGAAATGGCCGATACCATAAGGAATCAGTTGCCTACACTTTGCCGTGTCCAACTTGCCTTGCTCGTCGAAGAGTTCATCCATATACATACTCCTCAACTGGGCGATGCGCTCTTCCTGCGACATCTTGGCATAAAGCTCGTCAACCTGCTGTTCGAGATCGACGTTCGTATGACAGCC
>ONNY01000171.1 GCA_900319305.1 uncultured Prevotella sp. | reverse complement strand
GCATCCCAACGATGTCACGAAGAACATCCTGCTCCGCTCTCACACCTCCAGCGTACAGGCCCGTATCATGGAGCAGATGCACACTGAGGACGGCAAGCTCACCAGTCCGATCCGCGTCATCTGTCCGGGTCGTGTGTATCGTAACGAGGCCATCACAGCTCGTGCCCACTGCTTCTTCCATCAGGTAGAAGGTCTGTATATCGATAAGAACGTGAGCTTCACCGACCTGAAGCAGGTGCTGCTCTCCTTTGCCCAGGAGATGTTCGGCCCAGACACGAAGATTCGTCTGCGCCCCTCTTATTTCCCCTTCACGGAGCCCAGTGCTGAGATGGATATCTCATGTTTCATCTGTGGCGGTGAGGGCTGCGGCTTCTGCAAGCACACAGGTTGGGTAGAGATTCTGGGTTGCGGAATGGTGGATCCCAACGTGCTTGAGCTCTGCGGCATCGACTCCAAGGAGTACAGCGGCTACGCCTTCGGTATGGGTGTGGAGCGCATCACCAACCTCAAATACCGTGTCTCTGACCTCCGTATGTTTTCAGAGAACGACACCCGTTTCCTCGAAGAGTTCGAAGCAGCCAACTGATAGTGGCACCCCCATAAAGAAAAGGACTTTGGAGCACATCATCCAAAGTCCTTTTTCTTATTTGTAATCATAATCCAGCTTCAGGGAGACGAACCCCTGCGGCCATTTCTCTTTGTCAATATAGAGTTTCGCCTTGCCGTGAGAGAGCAGGAAGAGGTCGGGCTTGACCTCCCCCAGAGTGAATTTATTCTTTTGCTGTTACAACTGTTACGATGTAGGTCAGGACATCCTGGCCCAGCATAATGGCTACGAACGATGCAATGACGGGTTGGAGATTGGTGTAGATCGAGACCGTTGTGGCTTGGAGGTATTTCATCGCAAAGGGGATGAGGAAATAGCCCAAGGCTGTGGCGCCAATAACGATAAAGGCCATCTCGGCTACACCATCCCACCCCCACGACGGGGTATAGAGGGCATTGGCAGAGAGTTCTGGTAACGCTATTGGAACAGTGACGATGGCGGAGATCAGGAACACATACTTCATCTGGGTTACCGGCGAATACTTTGATGCCACATTGCGGGTGATGATCAGATAGACGGCCCAAGTGAGCACACTCAAAATGGCAAGGACGATACCAATCAGATCGTTCTTGCCAGAGCCAAGCGACTGACTCATCAGTATCATTAGGACTGCACCTGCAATACCCAGCAACACGCCAAGTGACTTCATGGGGGTGATCTTCTCGCCAATCGTCAGGGCAGCACAAAGCATCACTGCCACAGGGGTGAGCGTAGCGATGAGCGAGAAATAGACAGGACTGGTATAATCGAGCGACCAGGCGGTGAGGGTCTGCGAGATAACAAAGCCTAATAATCCGCCAAGCAGTATGGTTATCAGGTCTTTACGCTCCACGTGCTCTTTGGGCATAAAGGCGGCAATAAGCCAGAACAGGATGCAGGCTCCCAGAGAGCGCGACGCCATATAGCCCATAGGTGTCACCCACTCGTCGAGCAGCAGTTTGGTTACAGGTACACCAAGTCCGAAGATGGTGTTGGCAAAGAAAATAGCGCTATGCGCCTGGAGTTTTTTGTTCATATAACGTGATTCTTTCTTTTATCGACATTTTGGCGAACTTTCGCCATTCGTTGGCTTCGCCTTTGGCAAGGTAATGGAGATCATTCATGTGGCGATAAGCCTCCATCTCGAAGGGGTTGAGCAGATAGGCACCGTGTTTCATTTTCCGGTTGGCTGGTAGTGCCCGCAGCCAATACCATAAATATAATAGGTAGAAGCGGAGCCACGAGTCGCCGCACGACTGTGCCTGGCGCAGATGGATCATCTCATGGTTCTTCAGCGCAGTGAAGCCCGTGTTGAACTCATCAGCCATCGCCTGTGTAGGTGTGAGGATCTTACCGAAGAAGGTGAGTCCCTCGAAGCCTTTGCGAAGCCAGAAGGGATTCACCACCGCAGGCATATCCGCCACCCTGCTCGGACGGACGGCACGCCACATAATCGGTATGATCTGTAACATCATCCACATAATGACTGCAAAATTACGAATTTATTCAGACATAAGAACATAAGAACAAAAAAACTAAGCATAAAATTATGTACTTATGTTCTTTTTATCTAAAAAAACAGTATCTTTGCAGTCAAAACGACAAAGAAATGGACGAGATACAACGCATCAAGCAGCTCCGCCAGGAGCTTCACGAACATAACTACCGTTATTACGTGCTGAACCAGCCTACCATCGGCGATCAGGACTTCGACTTCCTCATGCACGAGCTGCAGGACTTGGAGGCCCGGCATCCGGAGATGGCGGATCCCAACTCGCCTACCCAGCGCGTGGGCAGCGACCTGAATGCGGAGTTCACACAGGTTACTCACAAATACCCCATGCTCTCACTCGCCAACACCTATAATGAACAGGATGTGGCCGACTGGTATGAGAGTGTGAAGAAAGGTCTGGCTGGCGAGGACTTCGAGGTGTGCTGCGAGATGAAATACGATGGTCTGTCGATCTCTTTGACGTATGTTGACGGACGACTGACACAAGCTGTTACGCGTGGTGATGGCGTGCATGGCGATGATGTGACGGCGAATGTCAAGACCATCCGAAGCATCCCGTTGGTGCTGGCAGCCCCCGCCCCTGCCGACGATCTCTTCGCCACCCCCTCCTACCCGCGTGAGTTCGAGATACGTGGTGAGATACTGATGCCCTGGGCGGTATTCGAGAAGTTGAATAAGGAGCGTGAAGAGGCTGAGGAACCGCTCTTTGCCAACCCCCGCAATGCGGCCAGCGGCACACTGAAAAGTCAGAAATCCAGTCTCGTGGCCTCCCGTCAGCTCGACGCCTACCTCTATTATCTATTAGGTGAGGAACTGCCTGCCGACGGACATTTCGAGAACTTGGAGATTGCCCGTTCCTGGGGCTTCAAGATCTCTGAGGGCATGAAGAAGGTGAAGACCCTGCAACAAATCTATGACTTCATCAACTACTGGGACACGGAGCGCAAGAACCTGCCTGTGGCTACCGACGGTATCGTGCTGAAGGTGAACTCCCTGCGCCAGCAGCGGGCATTGGGATTCACGGCAAAGAGTCCACGCTGGGCCATCGCCTATAAATTCAAGGCAGAACGTGTATGTACGCGCCTGAACGAGGTGACCTATCAGGTGGGGCGCACGGGTGCCGTCACCCCTGTGGCGAATATGGATCCCGTACAACTGGCTGGTACCACCGTGAAGCGTGCCACCCTGAACAATGAAGACTTTATCCGCTCCTTCGACCTGCATATCGGCGACTATGTGTTTGTGGAGAAAGGCGGTGAGATCATCCCCAAGATTGTGGGCGTGGATATCGAAAAGCGGCCTCTCGTGGCTATGCCTGTGGAGTTTATCAAGCGCTGTCCGGAATGCGGCACGCCCCTGGTGCGCTATGAAGGTGAGGCAGCCTGGTACTGTCCGAACGACACGGGATGCCCGCCACAGATCAAAGGGCGCATCGAGCACTTCATAGCCCGCAAGGCAATGAACATCGACTCCTTAGGCCCTGAGACCATCGACGATTACTACCGTCAGGGACTCATCCATAACATTGCCGACCTCTATGACATCGACGTGCAGCAGATCAATGGCGACGGCTCGCGCACGAAGTCTGCCCAGCGCATCGTCAACGGTATCCAGAAATCCAAGGAGGTGCCCTTCGAACGTGTGGTCTTCGCTTTAGGCATCCGTTTCGTAGGCGAGACTTCCGCCCGACTGTTAGCCCGTCACTTCAAGAACATCGACGCCCTGATGAATGCCGGACTGGAGGAGCTGCAGGAGATAGAAGGTATCGGCGAGGTGATGGCAAAGAGCATCATCACCTACTTCCACGACGAGAAGAACCTGGAGATCATCCGGCGTCTGCGCGACTACGGT
>ONNY01000046.1 GCA_900319305.1 uncultured Prevotella sp. | reverse complement strand
GATTACGGATTTTTCTTTGTACCTTTGCAGCCGGATAATAAAACGAGACAATGGAACTTATTAAAGACAAGAAATTCGGAGGCGAGAGACCTCTGTTTGCCCAACACGATTTAAGACTTGAGAATGTAACGATCACTGACGGTGAGTCTGGTATCAAACAGTGCCAGAATATGGAAGCATACGATTGCAAGTTTTATGGTAAATATCCTTGGTGGCATGTTGATGGCGCCTATATCGAGAACTGCTATTTCGCACTCGACTCACGCTCTGCCATCTGGTACACCAACGACTTGGTGATGAAGAACTCACGTATCGATGGGCCGAAGTTCTTCCGTGAGATGAAGAATCTGGAGCTTGAGAATGTCGAGATCACCGATGCCGACGAGACTTTCTGGAAGGTGAACGGCATTAAAATCAAGAATGTGAAGCTGCATGGTGGCACTTATCCCTTCATGTTCTCAGAGAATATCTATGTCGATGGTTTGGAGAGTGACTCGAAGTATGTTTTCCAGTATTGCAAGAATGTGGAAGTGCACAATGCGAAGATTCTGACGAAAGACTCTTTCTGGGAGTGCGAGAATGTGACAGTCTATGACTCAGTGCTCGATGGTGAATATCTGGCCTGGCACTCTAAGAATGTGCGCCTTGTGAATTGCCATCTGGCTGGAGAGCAGCTGCTCTGCTATACCCAGAACCTGGTCTTGGAGAACTGCACCATCGATCCGATGTGCGACCGTATGTTCGAATACTCTACCGTTGAGGCTGACATCAAGGGACATGTCGAGAACATCAAGAACCCCACGAGCGGACACATTATTGCCGATTCCATCGGTAGTATCACCATCGATGAGAATGTCCGTCAACCAAATAATTGTGTGATAGAGACAAGAGGATGAAGTACGATTTCGACGAGCTGGTAGAACGCAGAGGTACAGGCTGCGTGAAGTGGGATGAAAGTAAGTATCCCGACGTGATCCCCCTCTGGGTGGCTGACATGGACTTTAAGGCTGCTCCGGCTATTCTGGAGGCTGTCCGCAAACGAGCCGAGCATGGGGTGTTCGGCTATACCGTCGTGGAGGATGATTACTATGTGGCAGTGATCAACTGGTTCCGTCGCCGCCATCAATGGACCATTCGCCGTGAGGAGATCCTCTATACCACTGGTGTGGTGCCAGCGATGTCGGTAGCCATCAAGGCACTCACGATGCCTGGTGAGAAAGTGCTGATCCTGTCGCCCGATTATAACTGTTTCTTCTCTTCCGTCCGCAATAACGGCTGCGAGGTGCTGGAGTCGCCTCTCAAGCGGGTAGGAGATACTTTTGAGGTGGATTGGGACGATTTCATCGCTAAATGTGCCGATGAAAAGACGACAGTCTTCCTGCTCTGCAACCCTCATAATCCTTGTGGACGTGTCTGGACAAAAGCCGAACTCTCGCGGATGAATGACATCTGTATGCAGTATGGTGTGAAGGTGGTGAGCGATGAGATTCATTGCGAACTTATCATGCCCGGCTATCAGTTCCAGCCTTTTGCTGCTGTCAGCGAAGCCTGCCGACAGAACAGTGTGATTCTCAACTCGCCCTCGAAGTCCTTCAATATCGCAGGTCTTCAGATAGCCAATATTATCTGTTCGCAGCCCGAATGGCGCCGCAGACTGGATCGTGCCATCAATATCAACGAGGTGTGCGATGTCAATCCCTTTGCACCAGTAGCCTTGAAAGCGGCTTACAACGATAGTGAGGACTGGATCGATGAGCTCAACCAGTATCTGTGGGCGAATTACATGTTTTTGTGCGATTTCATCGATAAAAACATCCCTCAATGGAAAGTCTGCCGCTTAGAGGGCACCTATCTCCCTTGGGTTGATATTTCTGCGATGGGTGTCAGCGCCGAGCGCCTTTGTGTGCGTTTACTCGACGAGGCCAGAGTGTGGATCAATCCTGGCACGATGTATGGCGCAGAGACAGGAAAAGGCTATGTCCGTTTCAACATAGCCTGTCCCCGTAGTCGCCTGGAAGAGGCGTTAGAGCGTATCGCAAAAGTGATTACGGCAGGATGATGTCGCCCATCTCAGAGGCTTCAGCATCCTGATTATCCAACTTGAAGAGCATGAACTTTGGATTCTTTGCAGTGCAAGGAGTCCAAGTGCCGTCTTGCTGTCCGTTGGGATTGCTGTATTTGGCGAAGTTGGTCCAGTAGGTCAGCATTTTCTCCGAGAGATCCCAGTCACCCTGAGTCCAAGGGCGCCAGCAGTGCTTCAGACTCTTAAACACAAACCAGAGGTCGCTGGAGTGGAAAGCACCCTTCAGACGATTCGTAATATCAGGATGCTTGCCATCATCAGGCAACGGACGGGCAAACTCGTAAGCCCAAGCCTTGCCGCCTTTCTCCTGACGGACCTTACAGAACTCTGCGATGCCAGGCCCCATCGAACCCATATCGTTCAGCGTGTAGCCGATCATGTAAGGCACATCGGCAATTGTTCCCTCACGTGCGGCCTCATCGAAACTCTTCAGCGACACATAACCATCCACGATGGGTCGCTCCATTACATAGACATCGCTCTTGTTTACCATATTATAAATAGTGGCAAGGGTATAGAGAACCTCTGTTGATGCAGCACGCAACTTCTTCAGATCCGTCAGTCCTGCCCAGTCCATTACCTTCTTCGTCTCAGCCTCAGCCTCTTTCAGTGTGGGGTTGTAGGTAAAGAACTTCGCCATGGGTGTAGCAGGCTTTGCTGCCTCACCTGCCTTCGGAGGAATATTCAGTCCGCCACCACTCATAATCACTGCCTTGTGGAACAGGCCACGGGCCAGCGGACTCTCACAGAGGGTTCTTACACTACCAGCACCAGCACTCTGTCCGAAGATGGTCACATTATCAGGGTCGCCACCAAACTGGGCGATGTTCTGTTTGATCCATTTCAACGACTGAATCTGGTCCAGAATACCATAGTTACCAGAGACACCGTGAGGACTCTCAGCAGAAAGTTCGCCATAAGGCATGAAGCCGAAGATACCCAGACGATAGTTGATCGTCACGAGCACAACATCCTTCGAGGCCCACTCCTGTCCGTCGAACTCAGGTTCCGTACCCCAGCCTTCACGATAGCCTCCGCCATGAATCCACAGGGCCACAGGCAGTTTCTTGTTCACATCGCCAGGTGCCTTCGTATAGACATTCAGATACAGACAGTCCTCGCTGTAAGGAGCCTCGTCGCCATAGCCCCATTCAGAGGCGTAGAAACCTGGATAGTGAACGGCCTGATAGCCGGGATGCCCGAAACGGTTGCACTGGCGGATGCCCTCCCAAGCCACAACAGGCTGAGGCTCTTTCCAACGCAGGTCGCCAATAGGAGGCGCAGCGTAGGGGATACCTTTATACACATACACACCAGGATTGTCAGTTGTCACACCTTGGATCTGACCACCTTCAATCTTCAACACGGGATTCTCAGCCGCAAATGCCTTGAAACCAAACAATGCCAATAATGGCAAGAGTAACCATAGTTTTCTCATAATCAAAGTTTTTAGTTGACAATAAATCTGCTGCAAAGATAGTGCAAATCGAACGAAATACCATTATCTTTGCAGTCGAAAAGCACTTTGCCCTGATAGTTAAATGGATATAACAAGGCTCTCCTAAAGCTTAGTTCCGAGTTCGATTCTCGGTCGGGGTACCCCCTATTCCTCCACGTAATTGCGATCTTTCTCGAAGGTGATGTCCTTATAGAGTTCTTGGGAACCTTCGTAGCTTTCTGGGATCAGATGCAGCCGCACACCTCGGATATGCTTCTTAGCACGGAAATCTTTGAGGTTATCAACCTTTTCACTCTCGATCTCCAGTTTCAGCAGACCGATATCCTTCAGACGCACCTTGTCGCCATTTCTTAGATGGCGCCTCACCACTTCAGCCACATTCATCATTACACCTTCGATTGAACCAGCACTGAGGGTCATCCCTCTGGTTGCCTCCTCAGCAATCTGACGACTGTCAATGGTCTGATAATGCACTGCCATTGCCTTATATTTGCCGTATGTGGGTAAAGTCGGCTTAGTCTCTTTCTTTATTCTGTATCTCATAGATGTTCAAATAATGCTGCAAAAGTACACAAAAAAGCCGAATCTTCCAAATTTATGAACAGCGAATATACTAATCAGGCTATCAAATCAAAATCTAGCCCGTGTATGAGTGTATACTTCTTGTTTTGTTTGAGGAATCTTAGTTTCCATAATACGTCTATTTTATTCTATTCGTATAAAACGGATCTACAAGATAGATGCGGTCGTAGCCTGTCTTAAAGGTTTCTGGCAGCGTATAGCCACGAATTTCTGCATGTTCGTTGATGGGGAAGAACACTACAAGATAATATTCATTAATGGTACTGTTCTCCGACAACGCCTTATAGGCCTTCAGCTTTTGTTCCTTTCCGCTGATGCAATCTAAGAGAGTCTTCTCGTTCAACTCCTCATATATCACTACCGTATCACAAGTCATAGATGAGTGCTCAACACCAGGATTCTCCCATGCTGTCACACTTTCAATGTATTGGCGATTCATAGGAGGATGGTTTGGAAGCATCAGACTATCTATCTCGTCAAATATCTGCTTCTTAACTTTTTTGTAGTTGATGCCTACAGGAACCTGCAAGTCCGTAAACATCACTCCTATCTCGTACCTTATCGCAGAACGCTTGTCTAACCGTTCTTCTATATACTCATTGAATATCTTATAGAGCACGTCCTCTGATTCCTCGTAACGATGAGTGCTGTAGGCGACCACCTCAATGCCAATCAATCTATCCGTCTTTGATGGTAGCACTATATCTGGTCTGTCGTCGCACATCAATTCATCAGGTTCAAACCCCAATTCCTTGATGACGCGAGAGGCCTTGCCAAGTTCGTCTGTGTGTTTGATGTCTGTTTTAGTCATCATTTTTGTATTTCCAAATAAAACCTCCAGCAGATTTCTTCTTGCCTTTACACACTAGTCCTATGTATCCATCAATATTCTTACCCAATCCGTGAGATGCTGCGTACGCATTAGGCCACTCCTTTATGAACTTTCCATCTAAACTATATTGAAGTACGGCTTTACGTACAGAACTGGGATATCTCTTCTGAAGTAATCCTGCCTCTTTTAACAAACGATATGCTACACTTGCATGATTACTTAAATCTGCTATACTATCATAATAAAGAGAAATAGCCCATGCTTCCTCAATAGTCTTTACTCGTCGAAACATCGCATCCGTTGGCTTAGCTTCTCTAAACAGATCGTTTTTTCTAAGATAATTCCACAACGAACGATTCTTTTTTCTTATTTGTTCTATAGACCTGTAGTCATCGGATTCCCTTAGAGCCTCTTCCCTCGTATATTCTTTTGGTTTTCCAAAAACATCGTCAAGCATATTATTATCGAAAAGAACTCTGTATGCCCATAAACAATCAAATCTCAATTGGCTACGATTTGCGTAATGCCTTTTCTTTACTACAAGTAGTGCATCTTCAATTGTATGATGAGTATGGATGAGTCTATTTGGGAAAAGTTCATTTAGCAATCCTTTATATCGTGTTAGAATAGCTTCATATGCGCCATTATATTTCTCCGTAAATAATGAGAGATTATAGTTACACTCTTTTGCCTTTTCTCTAATCTTTGTTTTATTCCACTTGATTGGATAATATATTCCAATAGCACTTTCCCGTTCTCCCGTTTTTGCTCTATTTAGAATTGTCCAACCTAGTTTTTTGTAATAGTTTACCCAATATTTTTCTCTTTTTCCGCTCTCTTGGATAGGAACGGATTCTTCCAACTTAATGGGTGAAGGGATATCACAGTTACAAATAACAGAAAATCTATTAACTGAGGAGTCTTGGCTATTGCGATGTTGCCAGTCTCTTTTTATCATACTATTTGTTAAGCCAACATAAACAGCTTTCTGCTCAACAAATTCATATGAATAGATATATTTTGCACTTCTGTTATAGTCGTTTGGTTTTGGTGGTTTTTTCTTAAGCCATGTATAATCCTTTAGCCATCCATTACGTATAGCAACATTACATGCTCCACCACTCTTTGTTCTAAAATCAAAGATATATTCATATTTACGTGCTTCTTGCTCACAAGTTTCCTTGTTCCATTTTTTAGCGTTACCGGAACAAAATGGGCAACCTTGACCTTTAAGATGATTGGTTGGAATCTGCCAGAAGTCACCATGGATTGGACACACAATACAAACTTTAGTACTTGTATTTATATAATTGACTTTGTGGTATTCATATAAACCGCCATGAACTTTATTTGCCTCTTCGATAAACTTTTCAATAGGTTTGCACTGGAGTCTAATTCTATTCTCCTTAGAACATTTGGGGCACTCTTGATGACTTGAGAAGATATTAACAGGACGCATAGAAAACTCGCCATGCTCAATGCCATTTTCATCTTTCTCATGACAAACAAGGATGATGGGAACCTTCATGGCCTTATATGCAACCTTTTCGAAACTATATCGTTCACCAAAAAGAGAACGAATTTTATCGATTATTTCTTCCTGACTATAAATATGTCTTCGTCTGTCACCTTTATTGGCGCATTTAGGACATCCGTGTCCATTTAAATGAGTATATGGAGCCTGCCAATACTCACCATGCTCCTTGCAAATTATGCAAACCTTTGACGACGTATTTTCATACTTTACCTTAGAATAGTCATACTTATCCCCATGCACTTTTCTCGCATCATCAATAAATTGTTCTAAAGTTTTTCTGCGAGATTCTACATTTTTCACTTTTCCACACTCGGGACATCCAGATCCTTTTATATGATCTAAGGCTCTTTGTAAAAAAACACCATGTATAGGACAAATAATGCAGACTTTGGTTTGATTATTCACATACTCCACTTTGGAATAGTCATATCTATCCCCATGCACCGCTTTGGCTTTTGCTATGAATTCTTCAGTCGTCAGTTTCGCCATAATTCCTATAAGAAAGCAATGAGTGATGTTAGCACAATCCCAATAATAACTATACCAAGACAACCACTTTTACCATAGGCATTATTTAAAACATTAGTTCTTTTAATAACATCGTTTTCATTTACCAACGATTGTCCATTTCCATCATAATCGTCCTTAGTGCGCTTGTTCTTGGTAAACACAACATCGCCATTGGGTTCCGAATAACAGTGGAATGGCAATACAAAACCGGATATCTGGTCAGTATCATATAGTGCCCTGTTATTAAGGAGAGTAAAAAACTTCTGCGCTAACGTCTTACCTTTGTCTGCATAAACTTCCTCGAAATATTGCTTTACATCTTCATCCTTATATTCTGGACATTCCGATAAGTAAATCGTTCTTTCTTGAGCCTCTTTGTATAGCCTTTCAATGAATGGATTTACTTTTGCAATAACCCGGGCGTTTTTGCGCTCCTCAATTCCAAATCGAACAAGTTTACGACCTTCTGTCATTTCTCTGAGAAGAGCGATAAAACTATCATCCGTCCACGGTTCCTGCCTACGATACAATTCCTTAACGATTTCTATCGCCACCTCCAAATTATCTTCATACAATTTGGGATATGTGCTTTCAACTAACGCGGCAAGGTGTTCGTCAGTAAAACTAGGATGCTGTTCGCGAAACTTGGCTATAGCCGTCTTCGTGGCAGTTAGTCTTTTCTTCTCTTCCATAATATATTAACGTTAATCTTCGTTTTATAATCGGCAATTATCTTATTAAATATGATTCAGACAGTATTCCAATATCTTTCTTATAATTTAGAGTTTTGAAAAGCACCATTTTATTTTACTTAATTATTACTTTCTTCCCATCATAGATGTAGATTCCTTTAAATGGCTGAGAAATGCGCTGGCCATTCAGATTATAATAATCTCCATTGTTTTTTTTGAATAACTTTACATTTGTAATGCCTGTTGTTTCATATGGATTAGGATCATTTTCTGTTAAAGCTATAATATTCTTAAATTCAGACCACGGCGACGATACTTTATATTCATCTATTACAGATTGGGGGACATGAAGAGTTCCATTGTCAATATATGAATTCTTAAAAGAAGCATTGGGCACTTTTTCGGCATAACAATAGACATCTGCAATTTCAGGACAATTTTCCATTGCAAAAGATCTCATGTTACAACCTACAGTCGCTTTTTTCAATTGATAACAATTGTTTATCTCTACAGAAGAAACATTGATTGGAATAATTATTGAGGATATTGATGTATCCATAAAAGCAGATGACATAATTGAATTTACCGTATTGGGAATATCTAATGTAGTTAATGACATGCAATTACAAAAAGCATGACTTTCAATTGTTGTCAGTCCCTCTGGTAAATTAACAGAAGACAAACTTTTGCAATCCAGAAATAAAGATTGACTTATAATAGATAACTTGTTAGGAAGAATCACAGACTTCAAATTTTCACAAGTTTCAAATGCACACATACCAATACTTTCCACACTATTAGGAATCGTTATTTTTTCCAATCCTTTACATCTGCTAAAAGCCATATTACCGATGGATGTCACCGTATTGGGTATGGTTATCGATGATAAATGTATGCATGCAATAAATGCACAGTCATCTATGGAAGTTACACGATATTCTTCTCCTTCAAAGTCTACAGTTTCTGGTATTACAATGTCACCAACATAACCATTTTCATTCGATATAACTTTGGCCTCCTTTGTTTTAGACACCAGTAAATAATTCACCCCGTCAATCTCAACACCATCAGCCATTACAAAAATAGGCAATAAAGCAAATATTGCAAATAATAGTTTCTTTTTCATATTTTTCTGATTATATTATTCAATTTAGATTTTTCAAAGGACGTCTACTTTGTCAACATTTATTCAATCATTACAAAAAGCGTGGAAAACGATCAATTACTCGTCCCACAGCAGAGGCTCTGGCATCGCCCTATCAGTCAGTAACGAGCAACGCCGAAGTCCACGCGTATGTAGATACAAGGTATTACATACATATGAACGTCAACCGCTGCTTTGCTTTTGACTGATAATTGGAACTGCCAGATTCCTGCTGTCAAAGACAAAGCGTTAGATAACGCCTTTCCAACAAAACATGTCTCCCCATCTATTATTGATCTATAATATCAATTACAGGAGTAAAGACGAGGCAAAGATAAGTATTTTTTTGAAGAATTGCAACTTTTTTTAAAAAAAACAAGGAAAAGGCTGTAGATTTTGTAAAAAGAAGTATTAAAAAATAGGCAAAAATGCCAAAATTCAACAAATGCGGTATCCTACTAGAACATTTCCAACCTTAAGCTTTTATAACACAGACCAAGCAATTTATTAAACTTCTATCAAGTATAAGGTTTAAGGTACCCAACAGGTATTCAATCTATGGCATGGTTAATCTTATAAACAAACTCATCTAAACCAAATATATTGCCAAACTTATCCATCAGTTTAGCTAAGATTTTTCTCCTTTCTCACACTTGGGGCAGCTTTTACCATCAAGATGCTCACAAGCATAAACTTAAAAATTGCCATGAATAGGGCATACAATAATAACTCTATGGCCGCGATTCTTATATTCAACTTTGCTAAAGTCATAACGATCACCATAGATATGTTTGGCTTCTGCTATAAACGATTCTGTAGTGACTATTCGCCTACAAAGCTTCTATTGCTTAGGGGGGGGTATTTTCAGCCATATAGACATTCTTCTTGTTTTGCACCTTAAAATTCTCACCTGACGCTAGCTACTTTATTTCAAGCAGCTTCTGCTTAATGTACTCTTGAATGTCGTAAGAGGTTACATCATAAATTGGAAATAGCTTCTCAAATTGACTATCCCTACAAAAGAAATCTCCATTAGTAATCATGGCAAGCAGGTTCTTCTGTTTTAACTTATGATCTGAGTGCTCCAATGCAAGGGGTATCAGATCCTGAATATCAATACCGCTTTTAAGTATAGAATACAAGTCATAATAATCTCTGAACTTTGCACGACGGAGCATTACCTCCATCTTCAAAGCACCAATAGTATGAACATCAGCAATTCGAAGATTATTTCTGAAATCAATCGGCTGCATAGTGCCGAGCTGCTTTCGAGGCGCAGCATAGAAAGACAGTTTTACCCCATTTACAACAAACACCACATGATCAAAACCCAATATATCCTCAGACTCTATAGTTCCAATCGTACTGAGTTCTTTCTTTATTTTAGGCCATCCTACTTCGAGCTTATCTTTAGGTCCTTGCTTCCAACGCATGAAATCAAGATCCTCACTTTGTCGGGCATTCAGTTGTAGTGCCAATGCCGTCCCACCAACAAGCACAAATGGTTTGATGCAATCCAAAAGAGTTACTGCATCAAACAATTCTGATGTCTGTGGAGCTAAACCTTTCGTCATGCTATCAGTTTTTTGTTCAGTTCACGAGTAGCCATCGATCTGACATAAGCACCTGGCTTTTTCATCTTGAAATAATACCATGCGAAGAACTTATTCACTACATAATACATTTCTCCTTGGGCCACCACATTCTCAATCCATGCTTTCTTAACGAACTTATAGGGATAAATATCGAATAGTTTGTTAATATCATCCAGATCAAGGTGAAGCATAACCAATTCAACCAGGATGTCATCAGGCACATCCTTAATGGCATCCACTTGATAAGACCAAAAAGCATTAGCTTTCTTTAAACGGTTTATCAACCCTCGCTTTACTTCAGCTTTATTCATCACAGACTAATTTTGTTGCAAAGATAAGCTATTTTTTGTTTTCTTCCAAACATTCATTCATTTTTCTCAATGAAAAGTAACTAAACGCCCTTCAATTCGTTACTTTTGGGTTGGTAAAACGTAACGAAATGAAGGGTGAAAAGTAATGAAATGTTTAGCAATTCATTATTAATTCTTAAAAGATAATGACATACGACATAAATTTACGGTATTTATCTTATATACAATGGCTTGCGGAATTACTTAATGGCATAGAAACGACATTATAATGACATTATGTCGACATATAATGACATGAAAACGACATGCAGCGCAGCAAAATGGTGCGATATGGAGGTATTAATGGCTCGTAAGGGAGGTAGCTAAGATAGACATACGGCATTGCAAGATTTCCCATTAATGGAAGCTGATAAATTCTCTAGAGAATTTGACGGTTTGATAGGCTCTCGCAAGAAGAGATATTAGGGGTAACTTCTAAATTCTCTAGAGAATTTCATAAGGAGATAAGGAGAAAAAATGTGTGAGAAGGAAGGGGAGAATCAGTTAGCTCCCTATAGAGCCATAGTTAGCATGCTTATGACTTACTAAAAGCTAAAAATGGGCGATTTGTGTCATTTATATGTCATTACTATGCTATTTCTATGTCATTAATTAAACTTGAAATGAGAAAATAAATATCTGATATTTAAATATTTAATTAAATTAAGATGTCATATGACATTAAGATTTATATATTATTATCATAGAATTATTTGTGAGATTGCAAAAATAGTCGTATCTTTGCACTCCAAATAACAATTATCATCTATCGAAAACATGAAAGTTACTATTATCAGAAAAAGAGGAAAGAATGAGACCATTACGCGTCATCCTGTAGAAGATATTGCGCTGTTTATCCAGAAAGGGTGGAGGAAGCATACTGTCACAGAGTTGAGAGAGATGTACAATCTGATTCTGAAGGAGCGTCAGCCTGACGGTCAGATTCTGACTAACTGGGCCAGTGGCATCAAACTTGAACGGCTCTGTTTCGCCCAGGAGTTTGATAAGTACAAGAATGAGCACAGGATCCTCGGGTATAACGGGCTTGTGGTGGTGGAGGTGAACAACCTGCCGACTTACGAGAAGGCCGTTGAGGTGAGGGATCAGGCGAAGAAGATGCCTGAGACGCTGATGTGTTTTCTGGGGGCTTCTGGAAAGAGTGTTAAAATTGTATGCAGAGGAGAGCTGTTTGGAGGGGGAATGCCTGAAAAAGACGATGACATCCAGCAGTTCCACCTTAATTTATATGAGACAGCTCGCAGGGCGTATATGAACCAGTTTGGTTTCGACATCGAATACTTGGAACCAAGGCTTGACAGGACGGTCTATGTGAGTGCCGACCCTGAGATGGGTTACAATCCAGGCGCACGCCCCTTCTATGCCGACACGCAGAAACATGATGTGCCTCAGCCAGTTAGCATCTCCCGCGAGAGTGATATGCTGATGCCTGGACGCACCGTGAAGCGTACCTATCGTCTGGAATGGCTCTTCATCATCGACACCACCTTGGGCCATTATTTCGAACTGCCTGACGAGGACCGTCTGGAGACGTTGCTGATGCTGATCGCCACCCGTTGTCTGAATCAGGGTATTCCCTTGGCCTTTGCACAGGGGATGACGATGGAGCACCCAGCCCTGAACACGGATGTGTTGCTGTTGAAGAAGACCTTTGAGGCCGTCTATGCCGTCACCTTGCAGGCGGACTATATGAAGAAGCACAAGATCAAACCCCTGCAGAGCATCCCCAAGGACACACTTCAGATGATGAAGACGGAGATCTTCCTGAATGAGAACTTCGAGATGCGCAAGAACCTGATGACAGGTGTGGCCGAGTATCGTGAGAAATACTCTAACGATCAGATTTTCAAGCCGTTGACGGAGGAAGTGCGCAACGACATGACGATGCGCGCCACTGAGTTGGGTCTGAAATCTTGGGACAGAGACGTGAACCGCTTTATCGACTCCACACGCATCGAGCAGTACGACCCAGTAAACACCTGGCTCGACAATCTGCCCCAGTGGAACGGGCACGACTATATCAAGGAGTTGGCTGCCAGAGTGCCTACCACTCAACCCCATTGGGAGAAGTATCTCAGGATGTGGCTTATCGGCATGGTGGCCCAGTGGCGTGAGAGTGATAAGCAGTTGACTGGTAATGCGTTGACACCGCTGTTGATTGGTCGTCAGGGTTGCGGAAAGACGCGTTTCTGCAAGATCATCTTGCCTCCAGAACTGCGCGATTACTACAATGACAAGATCAACTTTAAGAACGAGTTTGACCTGAATATCGCGCTAACGATGTTTGCGATGATCAACATCGACGAGTTTGACAAGACCACTGCCTCGCAGCAGATCGTGCTGAAGTACCTGTTGTCGTCGGCAGAGGTGAAGTTCCGTCCGCCTTATGGCAAGACCATCAAGCAGTTCCGCAGATATACCTCGTTCATTGGTACCACGAACCAGCAGAAACCCTTGGTGGATCCCACAGGTTCGCGACGTTTCGTCTGCGTGAGCATCCCCAACGACAAGGATATCGACTTCGAGGATAATCTTCACCATGAGCAGCTCTTCGCGCAAGTGCTATACCTATTTAATAATGGGGAGCGCTACTGGTTGGATAATGAGGAGATCGCCACGCTGATCAAGGAGAACGAACCTTATCAGAAACTGAACGATCTGGTGGAGATGATCGGTGAGACCTTTACGAAGCCGAAGGCAGGCGAGGGCAGGTGGTGGAGTCTGACGGAGATTCACGAACTGCTGAAAAACCGCTATGCCAACTACGATCCGAAGACCACATTCCAGAAGTTAGGGCGCGCCCTCAGCGACATGAAGTTTGGTTTCGAGACAAATCGCAAAGCGACTGGTCATATCTATTATCTCACTGAAAATATCGGGAAATAAGTGTAAAATGACAGTTTTTGCGAATTTGCACGATAGTTTTTGCCCCAATCTATGGGGCTTTGTTATTTGAGGGGGAGTTCGAGCACGAAGCGGCTTCCGTTGGTGTATTGGGGATCAAGGGTGAGCGTGCCTCCCATCAGCTCTACCACACGGCGGCAAAGGAAGATCCTCGATGGTGAATCGCATATGGGCGTCATCGGCATCGATACGCATGGTGACGCTGCCCTCTGTCGTGAAATGGAGGGCATTGAAGAGCAGCTCTGTGAGGACGATGTGCAGATGGTGGGCGTTGGTCTTAATGGTAAACGTATCAGGCAGATGGCTCTCCATGTGCATCTCAGCGGTATGGGTGATGAGGTCGCTTGCACTCTCATAGGCCTCACGGGCCAACTCGTTGCAGCCGACGGTATCGTTGGTGCTGATAGACTGGTGGCTTTCGATGAGTGATGCAGTGAGCAGCTTGCTTACCATATAGTCGAGGGCATTGGTCTGCACGTACATCGTCTTGGCAATCTGCTTTTTCTCGTCATCGGGTATCGACTCACAATCATCGCGCAGCACCTGTGAGAAGCCGTGAACGATATTCAGGGGTGTTCGTATCTGGTGTGACATATCCTGCATGAACTGTGTCTTCTGCTCACTGGCCTGACGTGCCAACTGGGTAGCCTGCTCCAGTTCCGAAGTGCGCTGTTCGGCTTCCTGTTTCGTCTGCTCGGCATCGTGGATGTGTTTACTGATTCTCCGTCGCATCAGGCAGAAGGTGTTCTGCAGCTGTCCGATCAGGTCGGTGCGCTCACTGAGAGGCAGGGGCTTCTCATAGTCACCGTGTCCGATCTGCCGCAACTCAGCAGCCAGCAGACCCAGCGGCTGTATGAAGTGCTTCACAATACGGTAGCAACCCATTACCAGCAGCAACAGTCCGATGATGAGCAAGGGCAGCAGGATGTAGTTCAGGCTGTTGTAGCCGCGCAACAACTCGTTGGAGGGGCAGACGAGGGCCACGCTCCACTGCGTGCCTTCCAGCGGGCGGTAGAGCACGATGTGTGATTTGCCGTCGATATTGACCTCCATGTGGCCTGTGCGCCCATTGGTCATCTCGTAGCCCAGAGCCACAATGTCAGTATGCTCTCTGGGGTCAGTGTTGGTGAAGATGGTCTGCTTCAGCAGTTTGGTGGTATCAGGGTGTACGAAATAGTGGCCGTCGGCACCCAGCATCATGAAGTAGGAGTGTTCATAGGGATGCTCGCTGGTGATCGTCTCTGTGAGTCTCTTCAGCGACAGATCGGTGGCGATGACGCCAATGAACTTCTCGTGCTGGTTGAAGAGTGGTACGCAGTAGGATGCGATCATATCGGGGCTCGACAGTGTTCCGTCGTTGTAGTCGTCGAAGGGATCTACCCAGCATGGTGTCCTTTTCTGGCGGGGTGTCTTATACCACACCTTATCATAATAGTCGTACTCTGCTTCACGTACGGTGCTCACCGAGTCTTTCTCAGGTGTTGAATATTCCTCAAGGCGAACAGAATAGGCAGAGAAGCCGTAGTCGTCGCCAGGGTAGAAGTCGGGTTCCATCGTGATAGAGCAGCCATTGGTGTTAGGATGGTTGGCTACTATGCGGTGGGTGTATTTCAAAAGGGAGTCCTTGTCGTTGTAATGAAGATTGACGAGCCAAAGGATGTTGCGTGTGGCAGTTTCAATCTCTACCATATAGCCTTTTACACGCAGGGCGGTATTGTCGAGCACGTGTGAGGCTTGTTCGATAGACTCCTGACGGACAATATGACGCGACCGCCAATAGAGGAATCCGAGCGACAGCGTGAATACCAGCACCACGATGATGAGGATGTCAAGACTTAACATCATCGCCAATGACTTGCGTATATGTTTCCTCATCTCTATCATGGGCGCTCCTCCTTCTTCCTGTCGGCGATGTCGAGCAAATTGCCCAGCAACTCGGTGGTTGTCTCAGTGTGTGTACCTATCTTCTCTGCCATGTGTCGGCACTCGTTGGCATCCATATCGTCAATATGCTGACGGAAGTCATCAACGGTGGCGTGAATAGCTTTAACCGACTGCTCCATCCGGTCGCTCATGTTCATGATAACGGCATCCTTCATACGGTCGGCCTCACGCGCCTGTTCGTATGCCAGTTTCAGGTCATCGTTACGCTGGCGCAGCACATCAGTCAGCTGAGTGATATGTGCGATATGCTGTCCGATGCTCTGCTGCATCTGTCGGAAAGTGTTCTGCACATAGCCCACCTCATCGTCCCGATGGCTCTCTTCCACTGGGGCATCAAGCTGTCCTTCTGCCATCTGGCGGGCTGTATCTACCAACTGCTGCAACGGTTTCAGCTTGAAATGGCTGATAAAGGAACAGAACAGGCCAAGCAGCAACAGGCCGATAAGGCTGATGATGATTGTCAACCACAGCAGTGCGTCATAAGAACTGAAGATGTCACTCTCAGGACAAACGATAGACACGCTCCAGCCTGCATTCTCGAAGGGATGATAGAAGATGAAGCCATGCTTGTCGCCCATTGTGATCTCATTATGTCCGATATGCCCTGTCTTCATGGATATGGCTGCCAGATGGGCTTGGCTGGTAGGATTGTTGAAAGCCTCTTGGAAGAATGCCTCATGAGCTTCAAGTGTACTGTCAGGGTGGATAATCAGGTGCCCATCGGTACCCATCACAGAGGCATGGGAGTTGGGGAAAGGTTTCAGTGAGAGCACCAAGTCGGCAAACCACTTCATCGAGATGTGTGCCGAGAGCACCCCTACCAGTTCGCCATCTTTATTGTGTAGCGGCATGCCATAGGACGTGATGATAGATGTCTCACCGTGTTCAATATCTACATAGGGATCAATCCAGATGGGTTTTTCGAGGTGCAGGGGAGTGAAATACCATTTCTCACGGGTATAAAGTTGCTTTCCACCGTTTATGGTGATGTCGATCTGCGTAGAATCATTAGGGTTGCGGTGAGCATACACCTCGTGGTAGATGCCATATTGCGGATAAACACCTGGCTCGAAAGCGATGGTGCAACTCTGGATGTGAGGATTCACCCTCAACAGCTGCCTGCACAGACTGTCCATGATCTCTGGTCTGTTCAGGCGCTTCTCGATAGTCCAGTGCATGCT
>ONNY01000033.1 GCA_900319305.1 uncultured Prevotella sp. | reverse complement strand
CCAGGCTCTCCTGAGGTGGGTGATGTACGTGTGACCTTCGAGAAGGTGGTTCCTGCCAAGTGTACGGTGATGGCCGTTGTGGATGGCGACACCTTCAAGTCCTATAAGGCTAAGAATGGTATACGTTTCCAGACTCTCAGAATGGGTAAGAAGAGCGGTGACGAGATTGTTGATGCAGATAAAGAGGCTAACAATATGTTCCTCTGGATTTTCCGTCTCGTTGGAATCCTGATGGTCATTGGTGGTCTGAAGGGTATCTTCGGCTTCATCGAGACGATCCTCAAGGTGGTGCCTTTCATCATCGTTGGTATTGTATGGTCGCTGATCATTATTGCCATCGCATGGCTGTTCTATCGTCCGATACTCGCAATCTGTCTCTTGGCGATTGCTGCTTTCCTGATATGGGTGTTTGCCTTCAAAGGAAAGGACAAGCTGAAAGAGTTGGCTGCCAATGCCCGTAACAAGAATGTGGCCCAAACTCCAGAGTCAGTATGAAACGCTCGTTGATGATCATCCTGTGTCTGTGCGCTCTTCTGAGTGTACAGGCACAGAATATTTCTAATGGTTCCAAATGGTGGAGCGGTTCTGATCTCTATACGGCGACCGTACGTGCTGGTGGTGTCGTTTATTTCCAAGGTTCAGACTATAACGAACTGACCATCGAGAAAGTTGGCGATAAGGCAGGCACTTATAAGATCATTCCGAGTCGTCAGGCAGAGGACAGACCTCCTTTGCGTGGTGAATTCGGCTGGCGCGTTCAGCATATCCGTCAGGAAGGTATGAACTTCCTGGTGGTCCGCAGACCGAATGGTGATGCCTCAGAGATTCTTGTGCTTACACCGGATAATCTGAAGAATTGTCAGGGACAGGAGGAATGGGCGGAAAAACAACCCGTCAGTGATATTATCACAGGCATGTTGCTCAATACGACTTATCTGAGTCGTTTCTCGAAGGATGAGTTGCGCCTGATGCGTAATGAGATCCTGGCTCGTCATGGTTGGAAGTTCCAGTCAAAGGATCTGCAGGAGTATTTCGGCAAACAGTCGTGGTACAAACCTGTGGCTGACAACAAGACCATCAAACTCAATATCATTGAACAGACCAATGTGCAAATGATCAAGAGTGAAGAACTTGTGCCTGATTCCGAACGCGGTTATATGGACATGAGTGATCCTGTGTATAATCAGGACTTGCGCGGTTTGGTGCAAGGGCAAGGTCTGTTCCCTGGTGGATTGGATGATGACGGACGTGGGCCTGATGAGATCGATGGTGATGATTACTATAGTGTCACCAATGAGACTGAGTTCCTGGCAGCGTTGGGTAGTAACCGTACGGTGGTCATCGCCGCAGGCGCACATCTGAATCTCTCACGTGTGTTGGAGAGAGAGGAGATGTTCGTTGGTCAGCGTGGTCGTCGTTGGACTGGTGATGCCACTGCTATCGTGAGCAAGGAACCACTGGTTGTCAGTGAGTCGGAGACCGATGGACGTCAGTTGGCGTTGGTGAACATGAAGAACCTGATTATCAAGGGTGAGCAGAACTCGAGTATCGAGGTGGATCCCCGTTATTCCTACTGCCTTTATTTCATCAACTGTGAGAATTGCGAAGTGCATAACCTGACGATTGGTCATACCGAGGGCGGCTACTGCTCTGGTGGTGTGATTGGTGTCAGGGGAGGACGGATGACGTTAGTGAAGGACTGCGACCTCTATGGTTGTGGCACCTATGGTCTCGATCTGATAGAGACTTCTGATTTCGCCCTGATGAACTCGAATATTCACGATTGTACCTATGGTATTATGGAACTCCGTAGTTGTGTGTCTGTGAAGTTCACCAAGTGCGACTTCTTCAGCAACCGAGAGTATAGTCTGGTAGAGGGATATGGTGTCGAAGGACTGGTCTTTGACGACTGTCGTTTCTTCGCCAACTGGGGTGATGCAGCGCTTTTCAGTCTCGACAACACGTTCTATCTGATGGGCTGTCAGGTCTATCATCCCTCAGAGCATCTCGGTTCGATGAATATGTGTGAGCAGATTGGAAACAAGACGGTCTTTATCGACAATCCGCTTGATCCGAATATTAAGGGCCGTGGCATCGGCCCCAGATAAATTACTGAATAGAAAAATTGATTCATATGGATGTTGATAACTTGAAAGAAATGGCAGGCAAGTTCTTCAAAGGCTGCGGCTGTCTGACGGTAGGATTCTTCATTTTGGTGATGATCGTTGGTATCTTTGCTGATGATGACGAGAAGACGGAATCAACGGAGGAGACTGTACAGCAGACGGAGCAGGCAGAGAAGAAAGACTCCGTCGTTGTAAACGAGCCGCTCGAAGGTGATCCCTATCAGGAACTGGATGATCTCATTGGCTTGGGTAGCGTGAAGAAGGAAGTACGTTCACTGGCCAACTTCGTGAAACTTCAGAAACAGCGTGAAGCTCAGGGACTGAAGACGGCAAAGGTCTCTTATCACCTCGTGTTCTATGGCTCTCCAGGTACTGGTAAAACCACGGTGGCACGTATCATCGGCCGTATCTATAAGGATCTGGGTGTGCTGAAGAAAGGCCACACGGTGGAGACTGACCGAGGTGGACTCGTTGCCAAATATATGGGACAGACGGCGCTGAAGACAGATACCGTCATCCAACAGGCTCTTGACGGTGTGCTCTTCATCGATGAGGCATACTCATTGGTGCCTGAAGGTGGTAACGGTAGCGACTACGGTCAGGAAGCCATTGCAACCCTGCTGAAACGTATGGAGGACTATCGTGACCGTCTGGTGGTGATCATCGCGGGTTACAAGGATGAGATGCAACGTTTCATCGACTCTAACCCAGGACTGCAGTCACGTTTCAACCGTTATATCGACTTCCCCGACTATTCAGGTAAGGAGTTGACTGAGATCTTCAAGATGTATATGAAGAAGAATCAATATACCCTTGGTGATGGTGCTGAGGAATATCTGAAGGAGCGTTTTGACTATGCGGTGGCTCATAAGGACCGTAACTTCGGTAATGCCCGTTTTGCGAGAAATGTCTTTGAGAAGAGCATTCAGCAGCAGGCGAACCGACTCTCAACTCAGTATAATCTGAGTAAGGAAGAGTTGACGGAGTTGACGATTGATGACCTCAAGGGTGGCTTCTCTGTCAGATCCCGTATCGAACAATAATATAATAAGGTATGAAAAGCGTATTCCTGATGGTTGCCATGTTCGTATCGGTAATGACGGCAATGGCACAAGGTAAAACGTTCGAGTCATGTCCGCTGGAGGTGATCGAGCAAGGCTGGAAAACGAAGACCATCGACCATGTCATCAACGGCAGTCTTGGTATCATGCTGGAGTCCTTCAATCGTACCTGGCCAACATGGACAGGTGAGGCAATCTGCCATACGATGGAAAAGGGACTTGACAAGGAAGTGCTGGATGAGGAGACAGCCTTGACGGTTACCATAGATATCAAGAACGGTTATGCTGAAATTGACGATGGTGGCACTGACGGGGCCTATATGTCTGCTTGTTTTTGGAAAAGAAGCAACGGTCATAGACTGTTGGCTGTCCGTTTGGGTAAACCCACGGATCCCTTCATCGATTTCGTGTGCTTCTACGACTACGATCCTGCCAAGAAGATCCTCAAGCCTGAGCCTGAGATCCTGAAAGGCTACAGATGGGGCGATAGAGAACCTTATACGCAGATCTTCTGTAAGTTGCCAAGGACCGGTAAGAACGTGATTGTCGAAGAGTGGGGTAATGACGGTCCTGTAAAGCACATCTTTACTTGGGACGGTATGAAACCTGTATATCAGAAGACAGAACCCCTCAACTATTAATGATTGAAAGAAAACAAGATGAATACGATGAAACTATTGACAGTGCTGGCGTTTGTGCTTGTGGCTGGTGCTTTTGTAGGTTGTAAGTATTTCAGGGGACAGATCGTTGATGGCCCGGGGATGGAGCGTGAGGTGGACTCTCTGGAAACGGATTCTGTTCCTTTGGCTGATGATGGCAAGCATACGGTTGACTATATCCGTCAGCGCGTGGACTGGATGTATGCCTGTTATAAGAACCCTAAGTACGACGAGGCTGGATACCGACTGATGACGCGTGGCAATCTCGACAGTGCCTATTGCTCTATGCGTTACAAGGCCCTGTTGTCGCAGGCTGAAGAGATGGCTGGTGACGATGATATCGTACTCGACTACGATCATTGGACCAACTCACAAGATGATAATAACTTCACTTATGAGGTAGGACGGATAGATCAGATCACCGACTCTACGGCTTTTGCTGAGATCTATGGCAAGAACTACGGGAATGATTATACCATCGTGCTCGGCCTTTACTTCGAACGTGGTGACTGGTATGTCGATGACTTCCTTTCGCCTGACAGGAAAGACGGGGAAAAGGAATATTTCCAAGGCTATATCCGTGACAGGCTGAAGGAACGTGGCGAAGAACCCAACTTGAATAACTATGCTGAATGATATGAAGAAATTGTTGATAGTCGTGGTCGGTGTGCTGACCATGACCGCCTGCGGCAATAAGACGAAGGGTGGGGAGGCCATTGACTCCACATTGGTAGATTCGTTGATGACAGACAGTGTTGTACTTGGCGTGAGTGATCTCTGGACGGTAGATGCCGTAGAAGCCCAGATCCGTTTGTGCTTCGAGGAAGTGAACAGGATGGCTGAGGCCGACGGCATCTATATCAATCGTCTGGATAGTCAGGTGATGTTTGATGGCGATGAGGGTCATCACTGGACGGCAGAAATCGGCAGTCCTGTGACAGTCGATTCCATCAAGTCAGAGTTGCTCACGGGCGATCAGGCTCAGGCAGAGGTGTGGCTGAAAGACAAACGTGGCAACAAGGGCCATCTGGAGATGAATCTGTATCTGGAAGATGGTGCCTGGAAGATTCATGACTGGATCGATACCGATGTCTATCCCTTCGGCTCGCTTTTCACATGGATGCAGCATGTGATTGACGGAAACGACAATGATGGTGAGGAAAAGGAATCGAATCTGAATAACTATGCTGAATGATATGAAGAAACTCATGCTTGTGGCCATCTGCGCGATGGCGGTGATGATCAGTTGTAAGAACAAGGGGCAGACGGCTCCTGCTGATAGTAACGACTCCCTCAATGCGGTGATCGACAGTATCATCGAAGAGAACGACACCACCCCGCTGCCGATGTTCCTGATCGGCAACGATAGTAAGTATATGCAAATGCTTTATTGGGCAGATGTTGAAGAACCGAAGAAGGGGGATGATGATGACGATTATTTTGAGGTCTCTCATAAGCGTTGGGAACTTCAGGAGATGTTCCGTCGTAATGCCGCCTTATATACCAATCTGATTGTAGGAGGCGACAAGATCACCAAGGTGAAGTTCATCGACGAGGTGCTGAAGGATCCTGATGGCAACAGACCCAGCATCGGTCAGATTCATGGACGTGATGAGATTCCTTCCCTTTGTGCCCGCTTCGACTATGCCAACGCCAAGGATAAGAAAGGAGATGGTTCGGGATGGGGAACGGTGATCGTCACCGACAGTTATCTCAACACCCGTAGGCTGTTGTCTCTTAAGTCGTGTGCCAAGAACTATGAGTATCCGAAACTTGATGCTACTGTTGTCAAGCAGTTGGAGAAGGAGTACGGTATGAAGGCCAGATCTTCCTCGAAGATTGCGATCATCGACAACCGCTATATCCATGGTACGGTGGAGTTTGAGGGCGAATATAAGAATGCCCCCAAGGATCCTGATGATCCTGATCGTAAGTTCGGCCTTGCCGTTGAGTTGCTGATCGATAGTGCCAAGGTTTATAAACTGGAGGAGTTGGGCTACTATTCTCCTGAATGGGGTACGGCTTGGAATGCCGATGCCGATGGCTATATCTCCAACGATATCGTTGCTGCCTTCGAAGGTCCTAAGGGGTTAGAGCTCTGCTACACCCATAGTGCCCCTGAAAGTTTCTGTATCGGTATGATCTATCTGCGAGACGGTAAGCTGATTGAGCATCAGTATGAGATGTTCCAGACTCTGATTGATGAGGAATTTCCCATCTGGAAGCGTGACATCGCGGAAATGCGAAAACTGTATGTAGATGATAGCCCCAATGAGCGCGAGGATGTGAAACTCACGAAGTATGCATTCTTCTATCTCGACTACGACAATCAGTGGATATGGATGCGAGACCAGCAAGATGAAAATGGCGCCTTCTTCCTGAAGAAGGATGGTAAGTTCAAACTGATTGCTGTTGAGACACCTAAGATGAAGCCCAGCACGGCAGAAAAGGATGGTGTGGGCTATCTTCGTCTGTCGGGTTCGGCTGGTGGTCCTTCGCAGTATGTTGAGATCTATGCTTTCAAGGACGGTAAGCGGAAAGAGTATTTCACGGCCTTGTTTGTAGCTGGCGAAATCGACGGATGTGGTCTTAACGATCGTGACATCAGTGTGGAGGCAGGTAAGGCCTATCTTGCGAAACTGCCCAAGTTCGAAGAGATGCCTACCTATTTTAAGAACATTGAGGAGGAATGAACGCAAACGATTGCTTAAAAAAAAGTGGCAAAACATCATGCTTTTGCCATTTTTTTTGTAATTTTGCAGTCGCAACTCGCTAAAACGAAAGAACTAATTATAAGACAAATGGAACAAGTATTCAGTTACATTATCAGCTTGGGCGCTTCGGTCATGATGCCAATCCTCTTCACCATCATCGGCCTGTGCATCGGTATGAAGTTTGGAAAATCGCTCAAGTCAGGACTCTATGTGGGTGTCGGATTTGTGGGTCTCGGTATCGTTACCGCCCTGCTGACCAATAACTTCGGAAGTCCGCTGTCAGAGATATCACGCCTGTATGACCTGCAGTTGGGTGTCTTCGACATGGGGTGGCCTGCCGCTGCCGCTGTGGCTTATAACACGGCTGTAGGAGCGCTGATCATTCCGATCTGCCTGGGTGTGAACTTCCTGCTGCTGATTACAAAATGTACGCGCACGGTGAATATCGACCTGTGGAACTACTGGCACTTCGCCTTTATCGGTGCGGTGGCTTATTTTGTGATGGATCAGAGTCTGGCATGGGGCTACTTCGCTGCGATCGTCTGCTATATCATCACGTTGGTGATGGCGGATCTGACGGCTTCGAAGTTCCAGGGCTACTATGAGGATATGGAAGGTATCTCCATCCCGCAGCCTTTCTGTCAGAGTTTTACGGCTTTTGCCATCGCCATCAACTGGCTGCTGGATAAGATCCCAGGTTTCTCGAAACTCGATATCGATGCCGAAGGACTGAAAAGGAAATTCGGTGTGCTGGGTGAGCCGATTGTGCTGGGTGTCATCGTGGGTGCCCTGATCGGTGCGGTGGCGCAGTTGGATATCAAGAAAGTACTCTTCCTAGGTGTAACCATGGGTGCTGTGATGGAGTTGATTCCGCGTATCACGAAACTCTTCATCGACGGTCTGAAGCCGATTGCAGAGAAGACGCAGGAGGTGGTGCAGAAGAAGTGGGCTGGTAAGAAAGTGTATATCGGCATGTCACCAGCCTTGGTGATTGGTCATCCCACGACCCTTGTTGCCTCGCTGATCCTGATCCCGCTGGCACTGCTGATGGCTGTGGCCCTGCCCGGCAATGAGTTCCTGCCCTTGGCCTCACTCGCAGGAATGTTCTATGTGTTCGTGATGGTACTGCCCTATACGAAGGGAAATGTGGTGAAAACGCTGATTGTCGGTATCGTCACCGTCGGTATCGGTTTGTGGTTCGTGACTGATATGGCACCAGCCTTTACACAGGCAGCCCAGACGGTCTATGCCCAGACCAATGATCCTGCAGCCCATATTCCTGAGGGATTCCAGGCTGGTGCGCTCGATTTCGCCTCCAGTCTCTTCGGTTGGGTGATCTATAAGTGCGTGGACAGTCTGGCGTATGTAGGTGCGGGCATCCTGACACTCATCACCATCGGTATGGTGTTATGGAACCGCAAACTCATCGTGGCTGATGAGAAGGCTTCGAAGTAAATGATAAACTTAAAACAAATAAAGAAATGAAGAAAACAATTCTGATGATTGCTGGGGCATTTGCCCTCTCGCTATCTGCTGCTCATGCACAGGAGGCTGACAGATTCGTTGGTGCTCAGCATGTGAAGTTCCAGACGGCTTGCCATCCTGAGGACGTGAAGCATTACGACACGAAACTGCTTCGTGAGCGTTTTGTGATGGAGAAGGTGATGGCTGCAGACTCTATTCTGCTCACTTATTCCCATTACGACCGTTTCATCTTCGGTGGTGCCATGCCTGTGAACACTACGTTGAAGTTGGAGAACTTCTGGGAGTTAGGACTTGATGTGGACAATACCATCAAGGACAAGTATTTCCTTTATAACCGCGAGATCGGCATTGTGAACTGCGGTCTTGGTGATGGTGTGGTGATCGTTGATGGTAAGGAGTACGCACTCTCTCCGAAGGAGGCCCTTTACGTCGGACGTGGCCATATCGCTAAGGACAAGGATGTGAACAAGGAAGTGCTTTTCCGTTCGAAGGATCCCAAGAACCCCGCAAAGTTCTATCTGAACTCCGCCACGGCTCATCAGCACTACAAGACCCAGTGGATCACCCTCGATGGCCGTAAGGGTTCGCTGAAGGCTGCCGTATGGGGACCTGTGGGTACTGTGGAGGAAGCCAACAACCGCACGGTGTATAAACTCATCGTGAACGATGTGCTGGAGGAAGGTCCCTGTCAGTTGCAGTTAGGTCTGACTCAGTTGAATCCGGGTGCCGTATGGAACACCATGCCGCCTCACACCCATGGCCGTCGTATCGAGGCTTACTACTACTTCAACCTGCCCGAGGGTCAGACTATCTCTCACGTGATGGGTCAGCCTCAGGAGAGCCGTAACGTATGGCTCCACAACGAGCAGGCCATCATGAGCCCCGAGTGGTCGATGCACGCCGCTGCCGGTACTTACTACTATACTTTCATCTGGGGTATGGCTGGTGAGAACCTTTTCTATAACGATAAAGACAATATTCCCGTAATTGATATCCGATAAACTATGACACCTGTACAAACTACCAAAATGTCCAATTTCCGTTGGGTCATTTGTGCGTTGCTCTTCCTGGCAACCACCGTCAACTATATGGACCGTCAGGTCTTGTCACTCACTTGGAAGGACTTCATTGCCGCTGACTTCCACTGGACTGATGCCGACTATGGCTTCATTACCGGTATGTTCTCACTGTTCTATGCCATCGCCAACATCTTCGCTGGTAAGTTCATCGACTGGATGGGCACCAAGAAAGGCTATCTCATTGCGATCTTCGTGTGGTCAACGGGTGCAGTCCTGCATGCCGGCTGTGGCTGGGTGACGATGAACATCGAGGGTTATCCTAGCATTGAGGCCTTGCGACTGGTACAGGCTGGCTCCGACGCTGCCGTGGCCATCGCCACCGTCTCCGTATGGCTCTTCCTCTCTTGTCGTCTGATCCTCGCTATCGGTGAGGCTGGTAACTTCCCTGCTGCCATCAAGGCTACGGCGGAGTATTTCCCTGCCAAGGATCGTGCTTTCTCCACCTCTATCTTCAACAGTGGCGCATCTGTGGGTGCACTCGCTGCACCTGCCACGATTCCCCTGCTGGCTCGTGCGTGGGGCTGGGAGATGGCTTTCATCATCATCGGTGTGCTGGGTTATGTGTGGATGGGCCTGTGGCTCTGGCTGTATGACAAACCCCGCAAGAACAAGCGCGTGAATCAGGCAGAACTCAACTATATCGAGCAGGATGTGGATCTGGCAGAGTGTCAGGACCGTGGTGCTGAGAAACAGGAGGAGAAGGCTATCCCGTTCTTCAAGTGTCTCACCTACAGACAGACCTGGTCGTTCATCGTGGGTAAGTTCATGACGGATGGTGTGTGGTGGTTCTTCCTCTTCTGGGCGCCTGCCTACTTCTCTGACCAGTATGGTTACACCTCCGACTCTGCCATGGGTATCGCCCTCATCTTTACGCTCTATGCCATCGTGACGCTGCTCTCTATCGGTGGTGGTTATCTGCCCAAGTTCTTCGTTGAGAAGCGTGGCATGAATCCCTATCTGGGTCGTATGCGTGCGATGTTGATCTTCGCCTGCTTCCCCGTGCTCGGACTGCTGGCTCAGCCGCTTGGCGCCTATAGCGCGTGGTGGCCTGCTATCCTCATCGGACTGCTCGGTGCCGGTCATCAGGCTTGGAGTGCCAACCTTTTCTCAACCGTCGGTGATATGTTCCCCAAGAGCACCATCGGTACGCTCGTAGGACTTGGTACGGCTGTCGGCGGACTGGGTTCGATGGCGATCAACATGGGTTCTGGTTTCTTCTTTACCTGGGCGCTTGAACAGGGTAGCGCATTCCAGTTCTTTGGCTTCGAAGGTAAGCCCGCTGCTTACATGGTGGTGTTCTGCGGCTGTGCCGTTGCCTACCTCATCGGTTGGTGCATCATGAAGACCTTGGTGCCGAAGTACAAGCCTGTGGTGTTGGAAGAAGATTGATTTCATGATACGCGGTTATCGCAACTGCGTTAAGATATTTCGCTGCCCAGCGGTTGACCTCGCGTCACTGCTGGGTAGTTTCTTTAATGGAAAAATCTGCTTACAGGAACCCTTGATGCTTCAGCGCTTCGAGCAGACCTGCTGACATTGCCTCATTGTCTTTCTTCGTGTAACGGATGTCAGTGAAGATCTGCGCCAGCGTCTCCTTCTGGTTGATCTCGCAGAAGTGGCGGTTCTCGGGCAGTTGCTCCTTGGCGGTATAATAGGTGTCGATGTCTGCAGGCGTGTAGTCCTGATAGGTCTCGCTGTGCACAAACGAAGCGTTGGGCAGACGATCGGAGAGGGGAGGCTCTTCCGCCGGCCAGCCTACGGTGAGCGTGGCTATGGGCATTACGAGCTTCGGCAACTGCAGTGTGTCGATGATCATATGAGGCATATAGACAGTGGTGCCGAGGTAACAGTAGCCCAGTCCTTCCTCATCCATCAGGTTGCAGAGTGTCTGGGTGAACAGCAGCGCATCGGTGGCGGCATTAATGAACGACAGGAAATTGTCGTAACCGGGTGTCGCCTTGCGGTTGCGCGCCCACACACTCGTGCGGTTGAAGTCGGCACAGATGGTCAGCACAACGGGTGCCTCTTTCACCATCGGTTGATTGAAATGTGCAGGCGAGAGTTTCGCTTTCATCTCTTCTGAGCGGGTGACAACCACACTGTAAAGTTGAAGATTGCCCATTGTCTGTGTGCGTGCAGCCTCTGAGAATAAACGGTTTAGCAGCGTTTCGCTGACTTCGCGGTCGGCATATTTGCGGATGGTCCTTCTTGTGAGTATTGTTTTCATCTTTGAATCATTTCTTGGCTGCAAAGTTATAAAAAGTTTTCCAAAACGGGCAACTTTTAACATTTAAAGTGAGGAAAGATTTGCTCATTCGGATAATTTTTAGTATCTTTGCATCCGGAAAAATCAATCAAGTGATGGAAGAAGATATTCGTAAAGAGATATTGAAGCGTGTGGCGCATGAGTTGGCTGTGGCTGGTCAGAAACAGAATGCCCCGTTGAGTGAAGAGCAGATCATAGCGATGTTGGAGCAGCGGCTGATGACTGTGATGCCCGAGGTGACAGAGGTGCGCCCGCAGGTTTTGGAGTGCGATGTGGTGCGTTTCCAGAATAATAAGGAGAAGTGGGTGGCGCTCGTAGGTTTGTTGGACGGCTATCCATACGAGATATTTACTGGTCTTCAGGACGATGAAGAGGGTATCATGCTGCCCAAGACGGTGACGCACGGAAAGATCATCAAGCAGGTGAATCCTGATGGTACGAAGCGTTATGACTTCCAGTTTGAGAACAAACGCGGTTATAAGACCACCGTGGAGGGCCTCTCGGAGAAGTTTAACCCCGAATACTGGAACTATGCCAAATTGATCTCCGGGGTGCTCCGCTACCGTATGCCGCTCGAGCATGTGATCAAGCTCGTGGCATCGCTCTCTTTGAAGGATGAGAGCATCAACACCTGGAAGACTGGTGTCGAGCGTGCCCTGAAGAAGTATATTCCTGGTAGTGAGGAGGAAGTGAAAAACGAGGAGTGAGAAGTGAAACTGACTGAAGAATATGTCATTTTGAAGGATGTGCGCTTCCATGCCTTCCATGGGGTGATGCCTCAGGAGACGAAGGTGGGAGCCGACTTCATCGTCAACCTGCGTATCGGCTATCCGCTGGAACAGGCGATGGAGAGCGACGAGGTGGGCGATACGCTCAACTATGCAGAGGTGTATGACCTTGTGAAGCAGGAGATGAAACAGCCGTCGAAGTTGCTCGAGCACGTGGCGGGGCGCATCGTGCAGACCATCGGCCAGCACTTTCCTTTAGTGACATCCATAGACTTAACGCTGATGAAGCAGAATCCCCCGATGGGAGCCGATGTTGAAGGGGCTGGCGTGGAAATACACTTAATAAATGATAAAAGTGTATAATAAACGTTGGGTTTCTGAAAGATAATACGTAATTTTGCACCGCTTTTATAATAAGGTATGCGTAAGAAGATTGTATTATTCCTGATAACCATATGTTGCTTTGTAGTGTCGGCCGATGCTGCAAACCAAAAATTCACCCTTGTCATCGATGCAGGTCATGGGGGTCATGATGCGGGTGCCGTAGGTGCCATCTCGAAAGAGAAGAACCTCACGCTGAAGTTTGCCTTGGCCTTCGGACGCATGGTGGAGCGCAACTGCCCGGATGTACGGGTGATCTATACCCGTAAGACCGATGTCTTTGTAGAGCTTTACAAACGAGCAGAGATAGCCAACCGCAACAAGGCCGACCTCTTTATCTCCCTGCATATCAACGCCTTGCCGAAGGGTAGGGTGGCACGCGGCTTCCAGACCTATACCCTTGGCTCAAGTAAGCGTACGGGAAAGAATACGGGTGTGACCCAGAACCTTGAGGTGGCCAAGCGTGAGAACTCGGTGATCTTCCTTGAGAAAGACTATAAGCAGACCTATCACGGCTACGACCCAAATTCGCCTGAGAGTAACATCATGTTTGAGTTCATTCAGGATAAGAACATGGAGAACAGTGTGGAGTTGGCGAAATATATGCAGCGCTATGTCTGTAGGGCTACGGGGCGTCAGGATATGGGTGCCCAGCAGGATAACCTGGCAGTGCTGCGCCTCTCGTCGATGCCCGGCTGTCTGATAGAACTCGGCTTCATCTCTACGCGCGACGAAGAGCAGTACATGAACTCAAAGGCTGCCGAAGAAGAATACGCCCGTGGTATCTTCAATGCCTTCCTGGCCTATCGGAAGAAGCATGGAGGCAATATCACCATTCCTTTCCAGGTAGAGCCCGAGGATAAGGAGATCGTTATTCCGCAGATCGTGCCTCAGAATGAGGTGAAGGAGGAGCCCGTGAAAGAGTCTGTGAAGGCGAAGAAAGGTAAAGAGAAGAAAGAAGATCCCGTGAAGGTAGAGACCATCGTCGTGCCTGAGATGCCTGAGGGCTTGGATCAGATAGACCTGAGTCCTGTGAAGGAGATATCACAGCCAGTTCTGCCAGTTCAACCTGTTCAGCCAGTTCAACCAATACAGCCCGCACCTGCGCCCGTATCTGCGCCCAAACCCGCGCCTACACCAGTGCCCGAGGCAGCGCCACAGCCTCAACCTCAGGCCCAACTCCCTGCAGGCCCCGTCTTCAAAGTGCAGATTTTTGCCAGTTCGGTGAAGTTGAAGGCCACTGACGCCCGTTTCAAGAAGCACAAGGATGCCGTGTTCTATCAGGAGAACGGTATGTATAAGTACACGATAGGTGCATCAGAGGACTATAATGCCATCAACCGCCTCCGTAAAGAGTTGCTTGCCGACTTCCCAGAGGCATTCGTCATCGCCTTCAAGGATGGCAGCAGAATGAACGTCGTGGAGGCTATCAGGGAGTTTAAATCGAAGAAATAAACAAGAGATATATGAATAAGTTCAGCAAGGAAATCCAGATAGGTCTTGTGGCCGTAGTGGGAGTTGTCGTGTTGTATTTCGGCCTTCAGTTCCTTAAGGGTCTGACCATGTTTTCATCAGACAGCAAATATTTTGTGAAGTTTGATAACATCACAGGCCTGTCGGCATCAAGTCCCGTCTATGCCAACGGTTTCAGGGTAGGTGTCGTGGAGAATATCATCTATGACTACGAGCATCAGGATCATATCGTGGCTGTGGTAGGCTTGAATAAGGAGATGCGTCTCCCCAAGGGCAGTACGGCAGAGATTGTCAGTGATCTGCTGGGTAACATCAAACTCGAACTGGTGTTGGGTCCGAATGCCTATGATCTGGTTGAGCCTGGTGATACGATTACTGGTGGCTTGCAAAGTGGTGTGATGGGTATGGCTGCTGGTATGGTGCCTCAGATCCAGAAGATGTTGCCGAAACTCGATTCTATCCTGGCTAACGTCAATATGCTCCTGTCTGACCCGGCCCTGAAGAACTCCCTGCATAATATTGATGACATCACAGCGAATCTGAAAAAGACGTCGAATGAGTTGAATACCATGACAGCCAGTCTGAATAATCAGATGCCGTCGATGCTGAAAAACGCCGATGGAATGCTCGCCAATGCCAATGATCTGACTCGTAATCTGAACGAACTCGACCTGGCTTCAACGATGGCGAAAGTCAACCAGACCCTTCAGAATGTGGAGGAGATGACGGCTAAGTTGAACAGCAACGAAGGTACCCTCGGACTGCTTATGCGCGACCCGCAATTGTATAACAACTTGAATTCTACGATGATGCATGCCGACTCGCTGGTGATTGACCTGAAACAGCATCCGAAACGCTATGTTCACTTCTCTGTTTTCGGCAAAAAAGATAAGTAATTTAGATTTTGTCCAAATAGTAGAATTGGCTTGATATGTAAAAGCCTCGTCTGCAATTGCCTTATTTTAGGGTGTTTGAATTATGCAAGGGGGGTAACATTAGTTATACCCCGTGAAACATTATAACTGCCACAAAAATAGGAGGTTGGTGTTGATTGTACACACGACACCGTTTTTTTTACATTTGCAGGAATCAAAAAAAACACCTACCTTTGCACTCACAATAATCAACTCTACCTAAAGAGAAAAATAACAACTGAATAATAATAGCCGCCGAATGGAGAATAGTCATCAGGCGCTTTGGGACAAATGCCTTCATCTGATTGAGGCAAATGTTACTGAGCAGCAGTTTAAAACGTGGTTTGCGCCAATTGTCTTCGAGTCGTACTCTGAGGCAGAGCATACGCTTCTGGTGCAGGTTCCAAGTATGTACGTGTACGAGTACTTGGAGCAGTACTACGTTGGACTATTAAGTAAGGTACTCGCGCGGGTGTTTGATGCTAATGTGACCCTCCGCTATCGGATTGTCACCGACAAGGGTCATGGTATTGTTCAGGATGTAGATAGTGAGTGTCCTGCAGAGATTGCGGCTCCACAGCCCTTACATGGCGGCAACAAGGCGCCTTCCACATTGGATGCAGCCGTACCGCAGGATTTGAATCCCCAGTTGGATCCCAAGAAGACTTTCAATAATTATATAGAAGGTGACAGCAATAAGTTGCCTCGCACCGTCGGACTCTCGATTGCCGAACATCCGGGTAAGACCACTTTCAATCCCTTCTATATCTATGGTCCCTCCGGTTGCGGAAAGACGCATCTGATCAATGCCATCGGTGTGCGCTGCAAGGAGACCTATCCTCAGAAGCGTGTGTTGTATGTCTCTGCCCGTCTGTTTCAGGTGCAGTTCACGGATTCAGTCCGTCATAACACCACCAATGACTTCATCACCTTCTATCAGTCGATTGACGTGTTGATCGTCGATGATATCCAGGAGTGGATGAACTCTCCGAAGACGCTTGACACCTTCTTCCATATCTTCAATCATCTTTTCCGTTGCGGCAAGCAGATCATTCTTGCCAGCGATCGTCCCCCAGTGGATCTGCAGGGTATGAAGGATCGTCTGCTGACACGTTTCTCCTGCGGTCTCATTGCCGAACTTGAGAAACCCAACGTGCAGTTGTGTGTGGATATCCTGAATGCGAAGTGCCGTCGTGACGGTCTGAAGATTCCTGCAGAGGTGATCCAGTATGTTGCAGAGACTGCCAATGGTAGCGTGCGTGACTTGGAAGGTGTGGTGAACTCGCTGATGGCTTATTCGATTGTCTACAACTCGAATGTGGATATGCGTCTGGCTGAGCGTGTCATCAAGCGTGCCGTCAAGGTGGACAACCATCCGCTGACCATCGATGATATCCTTGAGAAGGTTTGCAACCATTATGGTGTGAGTCAGCAGAATGTGTTCAGTAAGAGCCGTAAGCGCAATTTCGTACAGGTGCGTCAGGTGTCGATGTATCTGGCACAGAAATACACGAAGATGCCTGCAGGTCGTATCGGACAGTTGATCGGTGGGCGCGACCACTCCACGGTGATCCACAGTTGTAACACCATCGAACAGCGTCTGAAAGTGGATCATGCATTCTCTGCCGAACTGAGCAGTATAGAGAATTCGTTTATGCTGAAGAAATAAGATAATAGCCCGCCAATTGGCGAGCTATTATTGTCAGAGACGGATGCTGACACCTGCAATCAGCCAGCGGCCGGGCTGTTCCACCAGACCGTAGTCATGATAGCTCGTGTCGAAGAGGTTGTTTGCCTCTGCGTAGAGCTTCCAGGCGGGCATCTGCCAAGTGAGGCGTGCATCAGCCAGGCAATAGGGACGATAGTCGCAGACGCTGCCGTCGAAGTCGGTGTAGCTGCCTACGCGATCCTGCCATCTGACCACTATGCCGAGCTCCAGCCGCCTCGCCAGCTGTAGGCTGAGGTTGCCGATGAGCTTGTGGCGCAGGTATTCGAGGGCATATTGCGACACAATATGGGCCTCTTGTTTCTTGTCCTGATCGATGTAGCTGTAGCTGAGTTTCAGCTGTTTCAACACGTCCTGTCCCAGCAGCTGACGGAGGTCGAGACCACCTGAGATTTCAAGTCCGATGCTGTTGATCGTGGTGTGGTTGACACTTTCCCACACGGCCTGATCTCCCTTTGAGGTGTCCATGATCCAGTCGATCATGTTCTTGCCGTGATGATGCCAAAGGGATAGGTTGCCATAGAGGACCCGGTTCTGATAGCCGACGCCCAGTTCAATGGCCTGCATCTCTTCGGGCTTCAGGTGCGGATCGGCGCTGTAGCCCTGTACCTTATAATACATCTCGGTGAACGACGGCATGCGGAGCGACGTGTTATACGAGGCATGGAGTTTCCAGTTCCGATGAGGGCGGTAACTGAGGTCGATGCCTGGATAGACGCTGAGGTTCATATGGCTCCAGGTGTTCTTTACCGCCACCAGTCCTGCTGAAAGCGTAAAATCCTTGAGTAGCAGATTGTGCTCCAGATAGCCGCTGATGTTCGTTCGGTTCACGCCGAGGGTGTAGTTGCGGTCGGTGCCGCAGATAGGGTAGGATCGGGCGAGCGGCTCACCGAGGTTTCCGCTGATGAGGTCTTCGTTACGGATCTCTGCACCGAAGGCCGTCCGTCCTGCCACCCAGTCGAAATAGCAGTTCAGGTTGATGCCGTAAACGTCGGTGTGGTTATAATTGTATTTCATCTTCTCGGGTTGTCCGCGATACCCCTCATATCGGTCGAGGTTCTGGTTCCAGTAGATGCTGGGGGCGAAGCGCAGGCGTCCGCGTCTGGTCTGTGCCTGAACGGCGGTGAAGACCTTGGTGGTGTGCTCGTACTGGTTGTCTGCCTGCCATTTGGGTGAGGCATAGAAGGTGCTGGA
>ONNY01000190.1 GCA_900319305.1 uncultured Prevotella sp. | reverse complement strand
GATTGGTGACTACTACGTGGCTTTCGACAAGCATTATCGCGATGAAATCAAGGAATTAGTGGCTCAGGGCATGGATGAAGAGAAGGCCAAGCAGGAGGCTCCGCTCATCAAGGAGGCTCACGAGATGCTGGTGAAATGGGAGCAGAACGACCCTGAGGTACGTGCCTTATGGGAAAAGATGAACAGCTGGGTCTATGCTGGCTTCGATGAAACTTACAAAAAACTGGGTGTCAGCTTTGATAAGATCTACTACGAGAGTCAAACCTACCTGAAGGGTAAGGCCAAGGTGGAGGAAGGACTCGCCAAAGGACTCTTCGAGCGCCACGAGGACAACAGCGTATGGGCAGACCTCACCAACGAGGGACTGGATCAGAAACTGCTGCTGCGCTCCGATGGAACCAGTGTTTATATGACACAGGATATCGGTACTGCCGAGATGCGTTTCCAGGATTACCCCATCGACAAGATGATCTATGTGGTGGGTAATGAGCAGAACTACCATTTCCAGGTGCTCTCTATCCTACTCGACCGTTTAGGATTCAAGTGGGGTAAGGAACTGGTGCACTTCTCTTATGGTATGGTGGAACTGCCTAACGGTAAGATGAAGAGCCGCGAGGGCACCGTTGTCGATGCCGACGATCTGATGGAACTGATGGTCAGCGATGCCCTGAAAACCTCGATGGAATTGGGGAAATTCGACGATATGAGCGAGGAAGAGCGCAATGAGATCGCCCGCATCGTGGGTATGGGTGCCTTGAAGTATTTCATCCTGAAAGTCGATGCCCGCAAGAACATGCTCTTCAACCCTGAGGAAAGTATCGATTTCAACGGCAATACCGGTCCTTTCATCCAATACACCTACGCCCGTATCCGTTCGATCCTGCGTAAGGCTGAGGCTGAGAACCTCACGCCCGCCATTGCACCCATCGCATTGGCTGAGAAGGAAGTGGAACTGGTGCAGAAGATGAACGAGTTTGGCGCTGCCGTCGAGCAGGCCGGCAAGGACTATTCACCCAGCGGTATCGCCAATTACTGTTACGAACTGACGAAGGTGTTCAACCAGTTCTATCACGACTACTCGATCCTGAACGAGGCAGATGCCGACAAGAAAGCCGTCCGTCTGATGCTGGCCAAGAATGTGGCTAAGATCATCAAGAACGGCATGGGTCTCCTCGGTATCGAAGTTCCTGAGAGAATGTAATTTAGCAACGAACTAAAAGGACTATATGCAGAATCCGCCAGATTACAGACATGACACCGTACTGCCCTTGCCGCCTGAGGTGAGGGCAGACGCATGGGCTGTAGATGCCGCCTGCTCAGGCAATCCAGGACCAATGGAGTATCAGGCCATCGATCTGCAGACAGGGACTCGTGTGTTCCACTATGGTCCGATTCACGGCACCAACAATATCGGTGAGTTCCTGGCTATTGTCCATGCCCTGGCACTCTGCTGGCAGAAGGGGTTGCACAACAAGACCATCTACTCGGATTCCTACAATGCCATCCTCTGGGTCAGCAAGCGCAAATGTAAGACAAAATTAGAGCGCACCCCACAGACGGAACAGCTTTATCAGATCATTCTCCGTGCAGAGAACTGGTTGCAGACACATAACTACAAAAACCCAATTATGAAGTGGGAAACACAGAAATGGGGCGAGGTGCCAGCCGATTTTGGCCGCAAATAAAGCAGTTTAATTCTTTTTAACTTACCTAACAAGCTTGCAATCTGAAATTTTTAATATATTTGCAAGCAAAATTGCAATTTTGGACATTGTGTTAGTGTTTATTTAGGAAGATGACTGATATACTACTATCCAGTTTTCTAAGCTTGTTTGCCTTATTTGGCAAGGAAGAACAAGTGGATGAGGCATGGGCAAGAACCATGCTGGAAAACTACATGCGTCGCTACTTTGGAATCAGGAACATTGAATCATATCTTGGTTTCTACAGTGATTTACGGAACGTCTATGAGATGGCCGGCGATATGGGAACGGATCCGCAGACGACCGTTGACTCTATCTGCAAGGAACTGAAAACCAAGATTTCTCATAAGGAAGCCGCGCTGCTGCTCCTGCGTCTGATGGAATTCTGCAACTATCAGGAAGGTCATACTGACTACATGTTCACCACCATGGCCAAGACCTTGCAGATCTCCGATGCACAATTCAAGGTCTTTGTTGATTTCGTCAACAACCGCCAGAACGAGCACGTGATGATCCATCAACTCGAAGACACCAAAGGTGAGTTGAAGACCTTGTTGGATCCTGAGACGGGTATGTTGCTTTTCACCTACACAGGTCCAGACACCGTGGTACTGAATGATGTGCCCGTGCTTTCCGGTGCCTATCAGGTGTGGCTTCAGAGTAGTGTTTTGAAGGGAGCCAATGGTAAACCCGTCTATTATTCCACGATTCTCGATGTCTATAAGAGTGCCAAAGGATTGGATGTCGATAAGACGGAAGAAGTGGAGTTCTGCGGACGCAACATCAACTTCCGTTTCCCGAACAGCGATAATGGTATGCACGACCTGAGTTTCACACTGCGCAATGGTGAGCTGCTGGCTATCATGGGTGGTTCAGGTACCGGTAAGACAACCCTGCTCTCACTGCTGAACGGCACACTGAGGCCCCAGGAGGGC
>ONNY01000061.1 GCA_900319305.1 uncultured Prevotella sp. | reverse complement strand
CCCCACCAGAACTCCGCCATACAGACGGGTGTCAGATGATGGAGATAGGCATACTGCAACAGTTTCGGCGCACAACAGTCACCCGTTCCACCGGGCGGCAAAGGGAATCTGCTTCGAATACGGGGGGCACTGTGATAATCCTGCCAGATCTCCACCAGATCCTTTGTCTCGCCTCGACCATTTAATAACCGATACTGTTGAAAGAGCCACAACTGAAGCGACAGCGACAGTTCCTTATGATCCGCCGACTGCATGATCTCACGTTCTTTCGTTTTGAAATAGCCGTCAGGCTGTTGGGCATCGAAAACGGGCGGCACGAAATACGGCCAATCGTTACGGCCCTCCAGCAGACCGGAATACGCCGCCAGAAATCCCAAAGATCGTTCCGACTCCACAATCATCACACCAAACATCTTCCCTTCAGTCAGTGACATGCGCGCCAGTTCCTGTTTCACCTCCTCCGCCGCCAACAGGCACAACGGGTGAGGCTCGTAGCAGAAAGGATCCGTGAAAAACGCGGGCTTCGGCAAGTCTGTTTTCAAAGGATGAACACATGTCATGATTGGGCAAAGATACAAACTTTTCCTTAAATTTGCAAATTTCTACCTCAAAATGTACGTTGATTCAGAATTAATGCTTACCTTTGCAGAGTACTAACCATCAAACAGAATGAGACAGGACGAGAATTTTGTGATAACGATCAACCGTGAACTGGGTTCCGGCGGTAGAACGGTCGGTGAGAAACTGGCCAAGCGACTTGAGGTGCCTTTCTATGATAAGGCGCTCATCCAGGAGTTGAAAAAGAAATATGGTCTCACCACAGAGGAGATCGAACGACTGAAAGGACAGGAGCACAACTGGTGGGCTGAATTCAAACGCAGCATCATGATGATGCCCAATTACGTGGCACCCCGCATCATCCCCGACTATGCCTCCATGCCCGACTTCCTGATTACCGACGACATCTTCAAGGCAGAGACGGAGATCCTGAAAGGTATTGCCGCCGACGGCTCATGTGTGATCGCAGGTCGTAGCGGTTTCTATATCTTCCGTGATCACCCCAACCACCTGAGTGTGCTGATCCAGGCTTCCATGAAGCACCGTATAGAAAGAGTGATGAAGAAAAATAACATCACTGCAGAAGAGGCTGAAGCCATTATCAAAGAGGTGGATGAGGGTCGTGAGAACTATGTGAAGAAATATACGGGCTCTTCCCGTTATGACACCCGTAACTACGACCTCGTGATCAATGCCGATGACCACTCAGAGGACGAGATCGTGGAGATGATTATCCACTATCTGAAGTTACCGCTCTCCAAGATCATCTTCTAACGACAATAGGTCGAGGCATTTCTCTACAGGGATGCCTCGATTTTTGTCATCGGTATCACTATAACGATCAATCATACGGAAGACGGTATCCATCGCCTGACGGGTACTGCCTTTCAACGGTTCCCCGTTCAACAGATGACCGATGAGGACGGCAGAGAAGATGTCGCCCGTGCCATGGAAAAGGCCGGGGATCTCATGATAGTCCAAATGGAAATAGTTGTCGTTAAAATGGTTATAGCCCGCCACTGAGTTATGGCCGTCGATCTTACAACTGGTAATCAGTGCCGACTTACTACCCATATCCCTCAGTTTATCGAGCAGGTCGCCTGCCTCTTCCCAACTGATGCTACCCGACTTGATACGGGTGCCGGTCAGGTAACAGGCCTCGGTATAGTTCGGGAAGGTCAGATCAGCCACAGACACCATCTCACGCATCAGTTCCACCTGACGCTCGGTCACACCGTTATACAACTGTCCGCCGTCGCCGAGGATCGGATCAACGAAGACAATCGTACCGTTCTTGCCCTGTTCCTCACAGTAACTTGCCACGAGTTTGGCCTGTTCTTCACTGAACATCAGACCGGTGCAAATGGCATCAAACGAGAAACCCAGTTCTTTCCAAACGGGTAATGTGCCTTTAATATATTCGGTGGTATCCTGGATATTAAACTTACCGTAATTCAGGGTATTCGACACAAGTGCAGTGGGCAGACTATAAGTCGGAATGCCCAAATAAGAGAGGATCGGAAGCATGGCACCCATGCCCACCTTTCCATAACCTACAACGTCGTTTATTAACAGTATCTGTTTCATTTTAATGAATTTGGCTGCAAAGTTACGAATATTTTTTGTAACTTTGCAGCCAATTATGGAAAATCAGCATGTTTCGCCCATTTTGGCACTTCAACAACAACGGTTACTGCTCCAGATGGAGTATCAGGCCGAGAAGGAAGCCTTTCGTAAGCAGACCGAAGAGATGGGACTGCAGCGGAAGGTGAAGCGCGGTGATGCCTGGTATCCCCTGAAGATGGGCAGGAGTTATTATAACTCCCTGAACCAGTTGGTGGCGGAGGTGTTCCGCCAGGGCGATGAGGAGATCGAGCATAACTTCGAGTTCGGAAAGCCTGTGGTATTCTTCCGTATCGACGGAGAGAATCAGATTCATTACTTCAATTTTACCGCCACGGTCAGTTATGTCGATGGCGACCGGATGGTGATTGCCGTTCCCGACAACGGTCAACTCATCGACGTGCAAAGCGCCGAGAACGTCGGAGTACAGTTGTTCTTCGACGAGACCAGTTATAAGACGATGTTCGACGCCCTCGACCGCGTGATAAAGGCCAAGGGACGGTTAGGTTATCTGCGTGACTTGTTCTATTCGCATCAGCAGGCAGAGACCTTCAGTTTCGCCCCCATCCATTTCCCCTATCTAAATGCAACCCAGGAGAACGCAGTGAACAAAGTGCTGCGGGCCAAGGATGTGGCGATCGTCCATGGTCCCCCGGGAACGGGTAAGACCACGACACTCGTCGAAGCCATCTACGAGACACTGCGACGGGAGAACCAGGTATTGGTCTGCGCACAGAGTAACATGGCGGTGGACTGGATCTCGGAGAAACTGGTGGATCGCGGCATCAACGTGTTGCGTATCGGCAATCCCACGCGTGTCAACGATAAAATGCTCTCCTTCACCTATGAACGTCGCTTTGAGGCCCATCCTGATTACGAGATGTTGTGGGCGATCCGGAAGGCAATCCGTGAACTCCGTGCCCAACGGAAACATCGGAACGACAAATACCACCAGAAACTGGAGCGCCTAAAGGAACGGGCAACGGAACTGGAGGTGCGCATCAACGCCCAACTCTTCAGCGAGGCCCGTGTCATCGCCTGTACACTGGTGGGCTCAGCCAACCGTCTGCTCGAAGGACAGAAGTTCGGTACCCTGTTTATCGACGAGGCCGCCCAGGCCCTGGAGGCAGCTTGTTGGATTCCCATCCGACGGGTGTCACGCGTCATCCTGGCGGGCGACCATTGTCAGTTGCCCCCGACCGTAAAGAGTTTTGCCGCCCTGAAGGCGGGACTCGGCAAAACACTGATGGAGCGGATCGTGGAGAACAAGCCCGAGGTGGTAACCCTGTTGAAGATGCAGTACCGTATGAACGAGGAGATCATGCGCTTCTCCTCCGACTGGTTCTATGGCAATCAGGTGGAGAGTGCGCCGGAAGTGAAATACCGCAGCATCCTCGACCTCGACATTCCCATGACCTGGATCGACACCTCTCAGTTTGAACTTCCCGAGGACAGTGATATCTCTTTCAAGGAGACCTTTGTCGGTGAGAGTTTCGGTCGCATCAACAAGGCAGAGGCAGAGTTGACCTTGTTGGCCCTGGAGCAATACTTCGAGAAGATCGGCAAGGCCCGTATCCTCGACGAGCGGTTGGACGTCGGCGTTATCTCCCCCTATCGGGCACAGGTACAGTATCTGCGCCGGTTGGTGAAAAGCAAGGAGTTCTTCAAGCCCTACCGCCACCTGATCAGCGTGAACACCGTGGACGGTTTCCAGGGGCAGGAACGTGACATCATCCTGATCTCACTGGTCAGGGCCAACGACGAGGGACAGATTGGTTTCCTGCGAGACCTGCGCCGTATGAACGTCGCCATCACCCGCGCCCGTATGAAACTCATCATCCTTGGTGATGCCTCTACGATGACCCGTCATCCCTTCTATCGGAAGCTCTATGAATACATCGAGGCACTTGATTAACATTATTTAAAGTGGCTATTGAACCACTAATGCAGATTAATTTGTACCTTTGCAGCAAATTGGAACAGGATCGTTTGTGATTAACTTCTAACAATCATGATTGAGATACGCCCGGTAAAGAATCAGAAACAACTACAACAGTTCGTACAGTTCTATTATGACCTGTACCGTGGGAACGATTATGCAGTGCCCTTCCTCTATTTCGACGAGATGGACACCCTGCGTTCCGACAAGAACCCGTCATTCGAGTGTTGTGAGTCGGCCTACTTCCTGGCGTATCGGGATGAGAAGATCGTAGGTCGTGTGGCAGCCATCATCAACTACCGTGCCAACGAGCGCTGGAACTGTCATCAGGTGCGCTTCGGCTGGTTCGACTTCATCGACGACTTCGAGGTCTCCACCGCTTTGTTAAAGGCCGTAGAGGACTGGGGCCGTGAACGGGGCATGTCGGAGATGGCAGGTCCGTTGGGCTTTATCGACACCGACCGTGAGGGTATGCTCGTCGAGGGTTTCGACCAACTTGCCACGATGTATATCAACTATAACTATCCGTACTACCCGCAGCACATGGAACGTATGGAAGGGTTTAAGAAGGATAACGACTACGTGGAGTTGAAGGTCAAGGTGCCCGAGAAGGTGCCCGAGAAGTTCTCCAAGATCACTGAACTGGTCAAGAGCCGTTACGGGCTGCAGGTGCATAAGTTCACCCGCCATGAACTGATCGAAGAGGGCTACGGCAAGAAACTGTTCGACCTCTTGAATGCCACGTATAAGGATCTGTACGGCTTCAGTCAACTGTCCGACCGCCAGATCGACAAACTCGTCAACGACTATATCAAGATTGCCGACCTGAACCTGGTGACTGCCGTCATGGATGGCGACAAGATCGTGGGCTTCGGCATCACATTCCCCTCCTTCTCCCATGCCCTGCAGAAGACACGTGACGGACGTCTTTTCCCCTTCGGCTGGTGGCATCTGCTGAAGATCCTGAAGCAGCATAAGACCCCCATTGTGGATCTGCTGCTGATCGGCGTGTCGCCCGAATACCGTAGCAAGGGAGCCAATGCCCTGATCTTCGACGACCTGATCCGCTGGTTCCAGCGTTATAACTTCGAATGGGCAGAGACGGGTCCACAGATGGAAACCAACGAGGGTGTGCTCTCCCAGTGGCAGTATCTGGAAGCCACGCAGCACCGTCGTCATCGTTGTTACAGAAAGATTTTTGATTGATGGATATGACTTGGGAATTTGTGCTGCGCATCTTCGTTGCAGCCTTACTCGGTGGTGTGATCGGTCTGGAGCGCGAATACCGCGCCAAGGAGGCCGGCTTCCGCACCCATTTCTTGGTGGCCTTAGGTTCAGCCCTGTTTATGATTGTGTCGGCCTATGGCTTTGAGGAGGTGGTTAGCCTGCCTGGCCATCGTCTCGACGTGTCACGTATAGCCGCTCAGGTCGTGTCGGGCATCGGTTTCATCGGTGCCGGTACCATCATCTTCCAGAAGAGCGAGAATGTGGTGCGTGGTCTGACCACCGCTGCCGGTGTCTGGGTGGTAGCTGCCATCGGTCTGGCATGTGGTGGTGGCATGTATGTGCTGGCGACGGCGGCCACCGTACTCGTGCTGGCAGGTCTGGAGGCCTTTAACTTCATCCTTCACAAATTCGACAAGCACAGGAATAACTGACATGATAAAAAAACAACTATTCGTATCTCTTCTGGCTTTGCCTTTGTTGGCACAGGCCCAGAACCCGGTGATCCGCGACCAGTTCGCTGCTGATCCGACTGCCCGTGTGTTTAATGACAAGGTGTACCTCTATCCGTCGCATGACATCTTCCCGCCCGAAGGGCAGCGGCAGGACTGGTTCTGCATGGAGGACTACCACGTATTCTCATCCGAAAACCTGACCGACTGGACCGATCATGGTGTGATTGTCACCCAGAACAAAGTTCCCTGGGTGAAGCCCGATTCCTATTCGATGTGGGCACCTGACTGTATCGAGCGGAACGGGAAGTACTATTTCTACTTCCCGTCGGCGCCCAAGGACGGCAGGGGCTTCGGCATCGGTGTCGCCATCGCCGACAGTCCGGAAGGACCGTTCATCCCCGAGCCGGAGAATATCAAGGGCATCAGCGGTATCGACCCTTGCGTGCTTCAGGCTTCCGACGGTAATGCCTACATTTTCTGGGGGGCAGGCCGTTGTGCCAAACTCAAGCCCAACATGAAGGAACTGGCCGACGACACACCGACGGAGACCGTCAAGTGGGGCGACCGCGAGTTCGAACTGTCAGGTGTGAACTGCCTCAAGGACCTGCCCAACCGTCAGGCGGAGGGGCCGTTCGCCTTCGAGTATAATGGCAACTACTATCTCACCTATCCATACGTAAGGGAGAACACCGAGGTCCTCGGCTATGCCATGAGTAAGAACCCGATGGGACCGTATGAGTATAAGGGTCTGATTATGGCGGAGCATGATAACGGCTGCTGGACCAACCACCATAGCATCATCAACTACAAGGGTCAGTGGTATCTGTTCTATCATCGCAACCACTTCTCACCCCGTGACGACAAGCGTCGTTCGGTCTGTATCGAGAAACTGTTCTTCAACCCCGACGGCACGATCCAGGAGGTGAAGCAGACCATGCGTGGTGTGGGTATCAACCAGGCAACGGAGAAGATCGAGATCGACCGTTACAGCAGTGCCAGCGATGATGTGACCACACAACTCATCGACACCGTCAACACCTTCCGTAGTTTCCAGGCCAACCTGCCCAAGAAAGGCAGTTGGATCTGCTACAAAGATATCGACTTCGACTGTCTGACCGATGGTTACCTGGTGGTCTCTGCCAAGGCAGCCGACAATACCGCTTTCTACATCCGTGAGAAGAGCACCGACGGCAAGATCATTGCGAAGATCGACATGACCGTGAAGCCCGAGACGCCTGCAGGCATGCCCGCCATGTTCCGCCGTGACTACAGTAACCAGTGGCTCACGTTGACGGCACCGTTGGCATACCCCTTGAAGGGCATCAGCGACCTGGTGATTACCTGTGAGGGCGATGCCGGTGTCAGCATCGACTGGATCCAGTTCAAGAACCGTCCCAAGTATTTCTCACCGGCAACGGCAACTCCCGCTCAGCCTGACGACAACGGCTTCATCCGTCGTTGGCTGCTCTTGGAGCCCATCGACAAGCCCAATCCCGGCAATACCGTCTTCACCGACACCTATCTGCGTGAACACTTCAATAGGGATTATTTCAAGGGGCAGCAGACCATCGTGCCCAAGGACGGTCAGAAGGTGAAGGCCACCTTCAAACAGGAACAGGCGCCTGCCGGTTTCGGCCGTGGTGCCCAGGCACCGGAGAAGCCCGAAGTGAAGACGGTCACCCAGACCCTCACCTGGCACGCCCTCGACAGTGAGAACTACAACGTCAAACTCTTCCGCTTCGCCGAGAAGTGGGGGCAGCAGGTCTATGGTGTGCTCTTCTGGGCCGTTACCGTCATCGACTGTCCTGAGGACATCGAGAACGTGCGTCTCGCCGTCGGTTCCAACTCTGCCTCCATGTGGTGGCTGAACGGTCAGGAGGCCCTGTTGCTCTCCGGTGACCGCCGTATGGTGGAGGACGATGCCATGTCACCGCGCCTCACCCTGAAGAAAGGCCGTAACATCCTGCGTGGTGCCATCATCAACGGCCCGGGCATGAGCGATTTCTGTGTCCGCTTCCTCGACGAGAAAGGCAACCCTGTCATTAACTATTCAATCAAAGCACAATAAGATGAAAAGACTACATACAATCCTGGCGGCTCTCAGCCTTGCAGTAGCTGCTCAAGCCCAGATAGGCGAACCCTATATCCACGACCCATCGACCCTCGCCGAGTGTGATGGCAAGTATTATACCTTCGGCACAGGCGGCGGCGGTCTCATCTCTGAGGATGGCTGGTCATGGCATAGTGGTGCCGACCGTCCCGGTGGCGGTGCTGCCCCCGACGTCCTGAAGATCGGCGACCGTTACCTCTGTATCTACGGTGCCACGGGTGGTGGTCTCGGCGGCGGTCATGCAGGCCGCATCCTCACGATGTGGAACAAGACCCTCGATCCGCAGTCCCCCGACTTCAAATGGAGTGAGGCGGTTGAGGTGTGCTACTCCGACGGTATGGAAGATCAGGATGCCATCGACCCGGGTCTGTTGCTCGATCCCACGACAGGTCGTCTGTGGGTGAGTTACGGCACCTATTTCGGTACCATCCGCCTCATCGAACT
>ONNY01000187.1 GCA_900319305.1 uncultured Prevotella sp. | reverse complement strand
ATGGGTTCTCAATAATGTAGCGGGTGTCTGCATTCTGGTATTTTGCCCAGCCCTCCGTACACTGCGATTCAAACAGTTCGGCAAAATTACAGGGCTGTCTGTCTATCTCCACCATCCGGGCCTGTAAGCGCGAGAGATGGAGGATGTTGTTGATGAGATGCAACAGGTAATCGGCATTCTCCAGGATAACCTTACTCAGCTCCGGTTCGTTCTCTGTGGGTGCCACAGGGTCAAACTGTGCCACGTGAGTCAGTACGGTGTTCATCGGGGTACGGATCTCCTGAATCATATTCCTCACGAAACTGTTCTTCGTGTTATCCACCTCCTGTACCTTCGCCGTCTCTATCTTCAGTCGTTCCTCGAGGTCGAGCAGGTCGGATATATCACGCAGCAGTCCAAGATACTCTACCACTTTGCCTTGTTCGTCATGGAGAGGTTTCAGATAGAACTGGATTCTCAGCGGCTTACCTCCCTTGGCACGTAGCGTGGTACGTATGTTGGCTGTCATCTCTTTCTCCATCCGTTGGTCCATGTCATTGAGCAGTCGCATGGCTACCTTGTTAGAGCCCGTGTTGACGAGGGTCATACAACGTGTCTGTGTCAGTGAGTGCTGTACCTCGTTGACTGAGCGAAGGATCGTCAGTGTGTGTGATGTCGGCGAGTAGGTGATAAGTCTGATATCGCTTTCGTGCAGCACGTTGTCAATATGTACGTTGTATTCTTTGAGCACGGCCTTTACGGCATCCAGACGGTTCTTCTCGACGGCATGCTGTTTAATACCGTCAATAATCTCGCTGACGTCGCGCACTATAGCGAAAGTGTTCAGCAGCGCTCCGTCGTCGTCATAGACATCCATCTGTTGAACCTCCGTCCTCTGGCTGTCTTTATCTACAAGGTCGTTTAGGCTGATGTTCTTTCCGATCATGTCATCTTTTTGGCAGCCGAATATCTCACAGGCCTTCTGATTGATGTTCTCCAGATGTCCATTCTTATCAAAGAGCAAGATACCAACTACGGGTGTGTTGAAGACCGCCCAGTAACGCAGGTTGCGGTCTTCGACAAGGCGCTGCTTGTCGCGGTCGCTCGTCACATCCTTCTTGGTACCGATGATGACCGAAGGATTGCCATGTTTGTCGCGTGACAACACGGAGAGCACGATGGTGTAATCTCTGAGTCCTGTGTCGCCGCTCTCCATATCCTTGGCCCTCAGCTGGAGTTTGATAGTCTCATTCTCTTCGGGCTTCGAATGGGCTAGTTTTTTAAGGCAGGACTTCAGCTTCAGGAAGTCCTCGAGGCTATAGCGTTGCGAGAATTCCTCCAATGAATAGGTGTAGGCCACCTGTCCGTTCTCATTACGCCAAGAGAATTTGCAGAATGAGTGCCAGTCGACGGTTACGGAGGGTGTTGGCCTTGTTCAGTCGGTAACTTTGCATACGGTAACTGATCGTATAGACAAGCATGATCAGCAGTAGCAGGGCAGCGGCGGCAGAGACGTAATAGACCCATTCCGGCGTTTCCTTCTGTAAGTGCTCAGGGTAGAACCACTTGTCCTGCAACGGCTTCAGCTCCTCGGCGACATTGAGTTTGGTCAGTTCCTCGTCGAGCAGGTCGAGCAGATGCTGGTCGTTCGATATGAACTTATACTCACCGTGGGGCATATTCACAGGTGTCAGCTGGAGATTGTCAATCAGGTAGCGGTGTATGAGCCATTTCAGCGTCAGGGTATTCCACACGATCTGTCCCTCCTCACGGGCACTCACCTGTTGAATCACGTCTTGGATATCTTTTCGGGGGATGGCGTTGTCACCCCAGCCGTAGTCAAGCATCAGGTGGTAGCACATCGAATTACTGTTGACGATGACTTGCATACCGGGCTTGCTAAGGTCGCGGAAGGTCTTGATCTGTACGGGCTTTGACTTCGGCGTGACCACACTCTGGGTGAACAGTGTCACGGCGTTCTTGCCATAGAGACCATACTCATCGTGATAACCCACGGCCAGTCCCAGAGTCAGGTCGCTCTTGCCACTTTTCAGGTCATTGAAGGTTTCCTCTGCCGACTTCAGTTTGATGACGTAGGGAATGTTGAGTTGATCCATCATCAACCGTATCAGGTCAATATTATATCCCTCTGGTTCGCCGTTGTCGTTGAGGAAAGAGTAAGGCCACAGGTCCCAGACGTCCTCATAAACCAACGGATGTTCTTTCGTGTATTGGCGCTGTCGCGGCTGGGGTGTTGTCACACCGTCAGTCTGAGCCATCAGGTTGCTGCTATTCAGCGCTAAAATGAAGGCTAATGCCAGTTGAAATAGAATTGTTTTATGCATGTGCATCGTTTTGGTACATTTTAATTTTATAGATTGATCTGCTGTCCGCAGTAGAAGGGTTGTAACTGGTCACCCATGACACCTTTCATGGTCTGGAAGACGCCATCGCCTGTACAGTGGCTGGTGTAGAAGGTAGTCTGGGGATACCGCTTTGCCAGTCGTTGGGCGAGGGCGGTGATGACCTCTGGCCGTTCATAATGCTCGGAGAGATGGGCATCAAGCAGGTGGAACCCGCCGATGACCGTATGGACGGGCCAAGGACAGGCCTCCAGGATATTTTCCAAGCCATTGTGGGCGCAGCCTGTATAGAGCAGCCCGTCGGCATAGAGCGCGAGTTCATGACGGAAGTCGTCGGGACGGTACTGGTCATCGCCAGTCTTGATAAACAGGTGGCGGTTGGCCTCAGGCTGTGGGTGTTTGTGGGGGATGTCGGCTATTACATAGATACCGCCACCCTCTTCAAAACTCTTATTGGTACGGGCAAGGAGTTTCTGACTCTGCGTGATGAACTGGGTGCGCCCGGGGCGTGCATCTTCGGGCCATGAGGTAGTGATGCTGTGCAGATGGCTACGCTGTGAGAAGAACTCACTGTTGATGGCGTCTGGGGAGACGATGATACGGGCGACGTAGTTATGATTGAGGAAAGCCTCGAGTCCGCCGATGTGGTCGGAATGGCCATGGGACAGGAAGACCACATCGACATCGCCGAGGTCGATATCCAGTTCCCGGGCATTGCGTATCAGCAGATCCGATGCTCCGGTGTCGAGCAACAGGGTATAGTCGCCTGCCTCGTAGAGCACCGCCAGACCATGTTCGGTCTGGAAGCGTTCTGGATCTTTGGTCCGGTTATCTGATAGAATGGTCAGTCTTTTATGAAGCATATGTTGATCAGGTTAGTAAGCGTTGACAACCATCACTTAAAGTCAAAGTAGTCGAAGTCGGCATAGCCGCCGGCTTTCTTCGTGGCGTAGCAGAAGAGGGTGAACTTCGAACCCATGAAGAAGCGGCGCCAGTCGAATCCCATCTTGTAGTCGCTGCCGATCTTGGTCCACTGCTCCCCGTCGAGACTGTAGTAGAAGGTGGCGAGGTCGTTGCCGCCATATTGGTTTCCACCGACGGGACGGAAGTCGGCATCGATGCGCAACCAGATCTTGTTCTGCTTCAGATCAACTGACTCGATGACTTTCTCCTCAACGGCAGTCACGGCTTTCTCGCGCTCTGTCAGTTCCACTTTCTGCTCACTCATCTCCAACACCAGGCGCTTGCCCTTCTTCTTTACGGTGAGCAGACCGGAGTCGCTGTTGAAGGCTGCAAAGCCTGCACAGTCGCCGTCCTTCAGGTGCGACAGGTCGATGCAGACGCTGGCACTACTGGTGGGTCCCATCATGCGCTGAGTCAGGGAGTTGGGAGCCAGATAGATATTGGGGACGACGCGTGAGGTCTTCAGGCGTAGGAATCCTGGGCGCTCCGTCAGGCTCCAGGCGTTGTCGATAGGATTATGGTTCCACTGCCAGTGCAGTCCGAGTTTGCTGTTTTCGAAGTCGTCGCTTTTCACGATGCCAGTCTTAGGCTCACCATTCTTCAGCGCACGCACCGTATCAGGCACCTTACCGTTCTCATCGCCTAGCATCGGCCAACCGTTGATCCAGCGACAGGGCATCAGGGTGAGCACACGGCCCACACCACCACGATCCTGGAAGATGATACCATACCAGTCGCCGTCCTTGGTATCGACGATGGTGCCTTGGGCTTC
>ONNY01000044.1 GCA_900319305.1 uncultured Prevotella sp. | reverse complement strand
GAACCGTCTGAAGCAGGAGATTCTGCTGGGTATCGGTGGTATGCTGCTGTTGAAGAAACTCGGCATCAAGAAAGATATCTATCACTGTAACGAGGGTCACGCAGCACTCTGCAACCTGCAGCGTCTGTGCGATTATATCGAGGAAGACGGTCTGTCATTCAATCAGGCTATGGAACTGGTTCGTGCCAGCGGTCTCTATACCGTACATACCCCTGTGCCTGCAGGTCACGACTACTTCGACGAGGGCCTCTTCGGTAAGTACATGGGTGGCTATCCCGCCAAGCTGGGAATCACCTGGGACGAGTTTATCGGCATGGGTCGTACCAATCCCGACGACCATGGCGAGAAGTTCTGTATGTCAACCTTCGCCTGCAACACCTGTCAGGAGGTTAATGGTGTATCTATGCTTCACGGCTGGGTATCTCAGAAGATGTTCGCTCCCATCTGGAACGGTTACTATCCTGAGGAGAACCACGTGGGCTACGTCACCAATGGTGTTCACTTCCCCACATGGGCTGCTGCTGAGTGGCGTGCACTCTATGGCAAGTACTTCGATGAGAAGTTCATGAGCGATCAGTCTAACGAGGAGATCTGGCACGGTATCTACAACTGTCCCGATGAGGAGGTTTGGGCTACCCGTAAGGCTCTGAAGGAGAAACTGTTCGATTATATCAGGGTACAGTTCCAGGAGACTTGGTTGAAGAACCAGGGTGATCCTGCACGTGTTGTGAAGTTGTTGGACCGCATCAACCCCAATTCTCTGGTGATCGGTTTCTGCCGTCGCTTCGCTACCTATAAGCGTGCCCACCTGCTGTTCACCGATTTGGAGCGTCTTGATAAGATTGTCAACAATCCTGAGCGTCCCGTTATGTTCCTCTTCGCTGGTAAGGCTCACCCCGCTGATGGTGCAGGTCAGGGTCTGATTAAGAAGATCTTCGAGATCTCTCAGATGCCTCAGTTCCAGGGTCGAATTATCTTCCTTGAGGACTACGACTTCCTGCTGGCTCGTCGTCTTGTATCAGGTGTTGATATCTGGATGAACACGCCGACTCGTCCGCTCGAGGCATCAGGTACGTCTGGTGAGAAGGCCGAGATGAACGGTGTTGTCAACCTGTCTGTGAAGGACGGTTGGTGGCTGGAGGGCTATCGTGAGGGTGCTGGATGGGCTCTTACCGAGAAGCGCACCTACCAGAACCAGGGCTATCAGGATCAGCTCGATGCTGCTACCATTTACAGCCTGCTGGAAAATGAGATCGTACCTCTCTATTATAATAAGGATAAGAAGACTGGTATCTCTAAGGGCTGGATCAAGGTGGTGAAGAACTCAATCGCTCAGATTGCTCCTCACTACACAATGAAGCGTCAGCTCGACGACTACTATTCTAAGTTCTACGAGAAGGAGGCTAAGCGCTTCAAGGAACTGACGAAGAACAACAACAAACTGGCTAAGGAAATTGCTCAGTGGAAGGAAGCCGTTGTAGAGCGTTGGGATGCCATCAATGTGGTATCATGCGAGTGGACCTTCCCTGCAGCAGGTGCCGAGGCTGGTCAGAAGTACACCCTGAAGTATGTCATCAACGAGCAGGGTCTCGATGATGCCATTGCTCTGGAGAAGGTGAACGTACTCGTTGACAAGGATGGCAATGAGAAGGTATTTAGTGTAGAGCCTCTGACCATGACTGGTCACGAGGGTAACAACTACACCTTCGAGGCTCAGTTGGCTCCGCGTCAGTTCGGTCAGTACAAGAGTGCCATCCGTATGTATCCTAAGAACAAGAACCTGCCTCACCGCATGGATTTCTGCTACGTGAAGTGGCTGGAGTTGCCTGAATGTAACAACTAATGTGAGACAGCAAGTATAAACGAAGCGCCCGGGTTTACTTAAACTCGGGCGCTTTATAATTCTCGTTGATGTATTTCCCTAAGGGATTGTCCTTATTGCGTTGTGCGGTGTTTAGGATACAGGCCGACATCTTGCGGTGCAGACTGTCCACACGGTTGGCCAGCGCCTTCTGGGCAGTGGTGTCGGCAGCAGGATGCCGTAGCAGCCTGGCTACCTCATAGCCCATCATCTCAACTGAATCCGTCAGCTGTTGCCATTCGTTGTTGAGCCTCGTACCTGATACGCGTGAGGTGCCGGGTTGACTGCTCAGTTCGATGGTGATGGTGCCAGGCTCCGTAAAGAAACTCACCTGACAGGCTGGCGCCTTTTTCGCCATCACACTATAAAGTCCAGTCTCCCTGATCTCACCATAGAAAGAGAACTTGCCGTTGCTGACCGTTGAGATGGCAATAGGCTCTCCGCCTTCCTTCATCAGGCAGATGGTGTCTCCCTCAGCAAAGGAACGGGCAAAGCCGTCAATCTGATACGTATTGGACTGGCAGGAGCAGAGCAAGATGCCCGCTGCTGCCAGTCCGTAAAGGGATCTGATACTCATATTAGATGATATAGAGATCGCTGATGCTCTTGTTGTCGATAACACGACGGATGGCCTCGGCAAACATATCGGCTACAGAGAGTTGCTTCACCTTGGCGCAGCGCTGGGTATAGGGGATCGAGTCGGTGAAGATGATTTCCTCAAGGGCAGACTCCTGTACACGATCGCTGGCAGGACCACTCATCACGCAGTGCGATGCACAGGCTCTCACGGTCTTGGCACCGTGCTCCTTCATCAGGTCAGCAGCCTTGGTGATGGTACCAGCGGTATCCACCATATCATCGATGACCACCACGTTCTTTCCTGCCACGTCACCAATGATCTGCATCGAAGCCACGACGTTGGCTCTTGCACGCGTTTTGTTGCAGAGCACGAGCGGGCATCCGAAATATTTGGCGTAGGTGTTGGCTCGTTTCGATCCGCCCACGTCAGGCGATGCGATTACAAGGTCCTCGAGGTTCAGACTCTCCAGATAGGGGATGATCACATTCGATGCGTAGAGATGATCCACAGGCACATCGAAGAAACCCTGGATCTGGTCTGCATGCAGGTCCATTGTGATCACACGGTTCACGCCAGCCACACTCAGCAGGTCGGCAATGAGTTTAGCGCCGATACTCACACGGGGCTTGTCCTTACGATCCTGTCGTGCCCATCCGAAGTAGGGGATGACGGCATTGATCGTACGGGCTGATGCACGCTTGGCAGCATCAATCATCAACAGCAGTTCCATCAGGTTGTCGCTGTTGGGGAAAGTGCTCTGCACGAGGAAAATGTCTCTTCCTCGGATGCTCTCCTCATAACTGACGGCAAATTCGCCATCTGAAAACTTTGTAATTAGTAACTGTCCTAATGGGCAGCCCAGACTTTGACAGATCTTCTCTGCCAGGTACTTCGTAGCAGTACCCGAGAATACCATGTAAGAGTTTTTATCAGACATCTTATAATTTTTAAGTTAATCAATCATCTTCAGCAGACGCTCGAAATGGTTCAGCAGCGCCTTATAGTCAATCTCGTTGTGGATGTTGAAGCGGTTCCACAGATCACCGCAGATCACCACGCCACCGAAGCCCAACTCCTTCATCTCCTTCACGTTGTCGATGTTCATACCACCCAGGGCAAACACCTTCTTATCGATCAGTCCCTCTTTCGACGCTGCCTCCAGTTCCTCACGTGTGAACGACGATTTCTCGTCCTTATTCGTTTGACTGTCATAGATGGAGTGCAGGAACACGTAGTTCGACTGCTTCTTCGCCTCCTTCAGTTCACTGATGGCATGACAGGTGCGCGACACATTACCTTTATAGCCTACTGGCGGCTCGGTATGGGCATCGTCGATATGGATGCCTCTCAGGCGGAATTCCTCTTTCAGATAAAAATGTCCGTGCACGGTAATTCTGTTGCGATAATCGTCGCCCAGCAATGTCAGCAACCGCTCCGAATACATCGGAGAGGCGCCTGGTTTATAGAGGTGCAGGTTCTCCAAGCCCTCCTCAAAGAGGTTGGCAAGTATTTTGTCTTCTTCCACGAAAAAGGTGGGTTTGGTCATTACGATGAGCTTCATTTTCCAGTATCTCTTCTCTTTCCGATGTGCAAACTTACACATTTTTTTCGATATTGGCACGACTTTCGCTAAAAAATTGCCTCTGGAGGTGCATTTTTCAGAAAAATGTCGTAATTTTGCACGCTGAAAGTAAGAAAAAGGATAAAAAGTTAAATCATAAAAATTAAAATCGAAAATGAAAGCATTTGTTTTTCCCGGACAGGGAGCACAGTTTGTAGGAATGGGTAAGGATCTGTATGATAACAACCCATTGGCTAAGGAACTTTTTGAGAAGGCTAACGACATTCTTGGTTATCGCATTACCGACATCATGTTTGCCGGTACCGATGACGATTTGAAGCAGACAAAGGTGACACAGCCTGCTGTCTTCCTGCATAGCGTTATCTCAGCTCTCTGCATGGGTGAGGCTTTCCAGCCCGAAATGGTGGCTGGTCACTCTCTGGGTGAGTTCTCAGCCCTCACCGCTGCTGGTGCCCTCAGTTTCGAGGATGGTCTGAAACTGGTCTATGCCCGTGCGATGGCTATGCAGAAGGCCTGTGAGGCTCAGCCCTCTACGATGGCTGCAATCATTGCACTGCCCTTCGATAAGATTGAGGAGATTTGTGCTGAGGTCAGCAAGATGGGTAAGGGCGTGGTCGTTCCCGCCAACTACAACTGCCCTGGTCAGCTTGTTATCTCTGGTAATATTGAGGCCATTGAGGAGGCCTGCAAGCAACTCTCAGAGGCTGGTGCCAAGCGCGCCCTGGTGCTGAAGGTGGGTGGTGCCTTCCACTCTCCGCTGATGCAGCCTGCCAAGGATGAACTTCAGGCAGCCATCGAGGCAACGGAAATCAAGACCCCGAAGTGCCCCGTCTATCAGAACGTGGATGCGAAGCCTCATACCGATGCTGCTGAGATCAAGGCCAACCTGATCGCACAGCTCACTTCTTCAGTACGCTGGGCACAGAGTGTTCAGAATATGATTGCCGATGGTGCCGACGACTTCACTGAGTGTGGTCCTGGTAAGGCCCTGCAAGGCATGATCGTGAAAATCAACAAAGAAGTTTCTGCTCATGGCATCGAATAAACTAATTGTTTATCAGGTCTTTACGCGGCTTTATGGCAATCGTAAGGTCACTCGCAAGGAGTACGGCACGATTGAGGAGAATGGCTGCGGTAAACTGAACGACTTCACGCCCACCACCCTGAAACGTATCAGGGAGATGGGCGTGAGCCATATTTGGTACACGGGTGTGATCCGTCATGCCTCCCAGACCGACTACTCCGCCTATGGTATTCCCCGTCAGCATCCTGCCGTCGTGAAGGGTAGGGCAGGCTCGCCTTACGCCATCACCGACTACTATGACATCGATCCAGATTTGGCTACCGATGTCAACCAGCGCATGCAGGAGTTTGAGGCTTTGGTGGTACGCAGTCACAAGGCTGGTCTGAAGGTGATCATTGACTTCGTGCCCAATCACGTGGCACGTCAGTATCACTCCATCTGCAAACCCGAAGGTGTGAAGGATCTGGGTGAGGAAGACAACCCTCAACTTGGTTTCGATCCACAGAATAATTTTTATTACTGTCCCGGTCAGCGCTTCACTCCTTATTTCGACCTCTATCACGGCGAACAGGAACCCTATCTCGAAGAGCCTGCCAAGGCCACGGGTAACGACTGCTTCCATAATGCGCCAGGCATGAATGACTGGTATGAGACCGTGAAACTTAACTATGGTCTCGACTACTATGCAGGTCGTGTGGGCCATTTCAAGCCCATCCCCAATACCTGGGACAAGATGACCGACATTCTGCTCTTCTGGGCGTCAAAGGGTGTCGATGGCTTCCGCTGCGATATGGCGGAGATGGTACCTGCCGAATTCTGGCATTGGGCCATTGATAAGGTGAAGTTCCGCTATCCCGAGATGCTCTTCATCGGCGAGGTGTATAACCCTGCCGAATACCGCAATTACCTCTCTGCGGGCTTTGACTACCTCTATGACAAGGTTGGTATGTACGACACCGTTCGTGCCGTTATTTGCGGACATCAATCTACTCATGCTATCACAGGTGCTTGGCAGCAGACCGACGACATCCGTGACCACATGCTCTACTTCCTCGAGAACCACGACGAGCAGCGCGTGGCCAGCAGTTTCTTTGCCGGCAATGGTCGTAAGGGTGTGCCAGGATTGGTGGTTTCAGCCCTGCTGCAGCAGAATCCGTTGATGATCTATGCAGGTCAGGAATATGGCGAACGCGGTATGGACAAGGAAGGTTTCAGTGGACACGATGGACGTACCACCATCTTTGATTACTGGAGTGTGGATACTCTCGTGCGTGCGGCCACCCGTAAGCTTACTGCCGAAGAGCAAGCCCTTAAGGCTATCTATGATAAGGTTCTCGGCATCGCTGTCAGTCAGCAGACTGTGATCGCAGGCAACTGCTTCGATCTGATGTATGCCAACGGTCATCTGCAGCGCCAGTATGCCTTCCTTCGCAAGGCAGGCAAGGAAGTGCTCTTGGTGATAGTCGATTTTGCTGACAATACGACGATGGTAGATGTTAACATCCCCGCTCATGCGTTCGACTATCTGAAACTCAAAGAGAAGAACGCCATTGCCGTCAATCTGATGGATGATAGCAAGGTGCATATCACCCTGAAACGCGATGCTGCCGTCTCAGTCGAAGTACCCGCCAACGGTGCAGTCGTCCTGAGTTTCAAAGCATAAGAAAACCCCTCCAAATCGGAGGGGTTCTTTTTTTACATCTCACTAATGCTTCCTACGCCTGAACGGTGCTTGTCAACCTGTTTGGGATGGCCTGCATACTTCAGCGATCCCACACCTGACACATTGCCTTCCAACTTATTTGATGCATAGCAACTGATGCTGCCCACGCCTGATACGGAAGCTTTCACATTCAGCGCTTTCAGATCTTTGGCCTCGATGCTTCCCACGCCGCTGCATATCAGTTCGGCATCGTCGGTGATGCCAGCCACTCTGATTTCACCCACGCCGCTGTTCACCACCTTCAGCCTGTCGGTGTCCAGTTCCTGCATGGTAATGCCGGCAGCGCCGCTATTCTGAATCTTAACCAGGTCGTTGGTATAAACCTTGATTTTGATCTTATGGGCGTCAATATTGATGCTTTTCTTCGTGAAGTTGATTTCGAGTTTGCTGCCCTTGCTCTCAAACTTTAACAGCTCTGCATAGTTCTCGGGTGCCGTCAGTTCCACGGTGCCGTCCTTCTCCTTGCTCTGAATCAGTTCCACGATGCCTAAGCAGTTCATGTGCACCTCTTCAAACGGTGTCAGCTTATACGTCTCGCTCACGATCTCATCACTTGGTTCGATATGTTCGCCACTTCCCCAGCTGCCGATGCCGATATTACACGAAGTCAGCGTCAGCATACTGACCATCAAACACAATACATTTTTCATATACTTCCACATTTTAATTTTTAAATCTTTGTCTATTTGACGTGCTAACCCACCAAAAAGTTGCAAAACATTTGTTTTATTTCTATTTAATTTGTATTTTTGCGCCAAAAATTAAAAGAAAATGGCCGATTATATACTCAATGACCATAACAAGGAGGAGTTTCCCCCAGCGCACACCGCCGAGCATCTGCTGAATCAGACGATGCAGCGTATTTTCGGTTGTGAACGCTCCTATAATGCCCATATCGAGCGGAAGAAGAGCAAGATGAGCTTTCACCTCGACCAGAAACCTAGTCGCCAGGAAGAAAAGGAAATTGAGCGTCGCATGAACGAACTAATCGAAGAAGATTTGCCTGTGACGTTTGAGTTCGTTACCCGTGATGAACTGCCTGAGGAGATTGATCAGACCCGCTTGCCCGACGATGCCTCCGATACCATCCGACTCGTGCGTATCGGCGACTACGACGTCTGTCCCTGCATCGGCAAACATGTCCGCAGCACTTCACAGATTGGCCGTTTCGAGATGCTCGGCACCAATTGGGATGAACACGAACGATCCTTCCGTGTCCGCTTCAAAATCGTATAGAAACTTGTGAAACGATGATTATTTAATCATTTCTTCCATCCACGCCGCATTCTATCTTTCGTATAAATTTTATTTTTTACATCCTGATCACAAACAAAAAGAGAGAATGAGCCATGGGACCCATTCTCTCTTCATATTGATAGAGGATGTTTATTCGATGACTACCAGTGCATCGTCTTCCATCACACTCTCACCGACCTTTACGCATACGGCGGTTACCTTACCGGTTTTCTCAGCAGTCAGGTTGTTGGCCATCTTCATAGCCTCCAGCACAACCACTGTGTCGCCTACCTTTACCTCGTCACCTACAGCCACAAGGACATCGGTGATTACACCAGGAAGTGGAGCCTTCACGGCATTAGCCTTATTGACAGCAGCCTTGTTGGAAGCAGGTGCATCGTCGCTGGCAGCGGCAGTGGCAGCCTTCACGACAGGCTTCTTTTTCTCCGGCTCGGGCTGTTTCTCCATTTCAACAGTGTAGGTCTCGCCATTAACGGTCAGCGTGGCAATATTATCCTTGATATCGCCTACCACGACCTCATACTTGTTACCATTGATGGTATATTTGTATTCTTTCATGCTTTTACGGATGTTGTGTGAATGTTTGCGCATAGCCGTTCCACTGTGTGGGGCGCGCGTTAATTGTAATGATGCCGGTCTCCACATCATGGACATTGTTGCCCAGATGCTCGTGGAGCGCCATAGCAATCGCAGCATATACTTCGTTGTTCATACGCGTAATAATTACATTGGAATATTACCATGTTTCTTAGCAGGCAGGGCATCGCGCTTTGTAGCGAGTTGAGCCAGACCACGACAGATGCGGAAACGGGTGTTACGCGGCTCGATCACATCATCGATGTAGCCATACTTGGCTGCCTGATAAGGATTAGCGAAGAGCTCGTTGTACTCGTCCTCCTTCTCAGCGATGAAGGCCTTCACATCCTCACCAGCCTCCTTCTTAGCCTTAGCCTCCTTAGCGTAGAGCACTGCAGCGGCACCAGAAGCACCCATTACAGCGATCTCAGCAGAGGGCCATGCATAGTTCAGGTCGGTGTGGAGTTGCTTAGAACCCATCACGATGTGTGAACCACCGTATGACTTACGCAGGGTAACGGTGATCTTGGGTACGGTAGCCTCTCCGTAAGCATAGAGCAACTGAGCACCATGCAGGATGACGGCGTTGTACTCCTGACCCGTACCAGGCAGGAAGCCAGGAACGTCAACCAGTGAGATGATAGGAATATTGAAGGCATCGCAGAAGCGTACGAAACGGGCACCCTTACGAGAGGCGTTTACGTCGAGCACACCAGCATAACAAGAAGGCTGGTTGGCCACGATACCCACACTTACACCATTGAAGCGGGCAAAGCCGACGATGATGTTCTTAGCGAACTTAGGCTGTACCTCGAAGAACTCATGGTCGTCGGTGATAGCCGAGATGACCTTGTACATATCGTAAGCCTCGTTGGGGTTCTCTGGGATAATTTCGTTCAGAGAGTCCTCCATACGGTTGATGGGGTCGTCTGTGGGCTTGTAAGGAGCGGTCTCCATGTTGTTAGAGGGGATGTAACTCAAGAGGGTCTTCAGCATCTGCAGACCTTCCTCCTCAGTAGCAGCGGTGAAGTGGGTTACACCAGACTTTGTAGCGTGAACTGAGGCACCACCGAGGTGCTCTTGGTCGATATCCTCACCAGTCACTGTCTTCACCACCTTCGGACCTGTCAAGAACATATAAGAGGTGTTCTCCATCATCAAGGTGAAGTCGGTGAGGGCAGGAGAGTAAACGGCACCACCTGCGCAGGGACCGAAAATACCAGAAATCTGGGGAATCACACCTGAAGCCAGGATGTTACGCTCGAAGATCTCTGCGTAACCAGCCAGGGCGTTGATACCTTCCTGAATACGAGCACCACCTGAGTCGTTGATGCCGATCACGGGCGCACCCATCTTCATGGCCATATCCATCACCTTACAGATCTTCTGACTCATGGTCTCAGAGAGAGAACCAGCATGAACGGTGAAGTCCTGTGCGAAGATGAATATCAGACGACCGTCGATCGTACCAGAACCGGCTACGACACCATCGCCCAGGAACTGCTTCTTCTCCATACCGAAGTTATGGCAGCGATGCTCCTTAAACATATCATATTCCTCGAACGAACCCTCGTCGAGCAGCATCTCAATGCGCTCGCGAGCTGTATATTTACCACGTTCGTGCTGTTTCTGAATTGCTTTCTCACCACCACCGAGACGAGCCTGTTCGCGCTTCTCGATGAGTTGCTTGATTTTTTCTAATTGCTTGCTCATTTCTATTTTATTTGAATTAATGTTCGCAAAGTTCTGTTAATACACCTGCAGTTGACTTCGGATGCAGGAAGGCGATGTTCAGGTTCTCAGCACCCTTACGAGGAGCCTGGTCGATCAGACGTACGCCCTTCTCGCTGACTTCTGCCAAGGCATTGGCTACACCGTCCTCAATGCAGAAAGCCACATGGTGAACACCCTTGTTGCCCTTGTCGAGCCATTTCTGAATCGTGCTTTCAGGTGATGTCGGCTCCAGCAGCTCCAACTTCACCTCACCACACTTCAGGAAGGCGGTCTTCACTTTCTGGTCCTCTACTACTTCTGTTGCATAACACTCCAAACCCAGCACGTCTGTGAAGAACGGCAGGCTTTCCTCAATG
>ONNY01000001.1 GCA_900319305.1 uncultured Prevotella sp. | reverse complement strand
AGAGGTGATATTCTTAACTGTACCCTCGAGGATCTGACCCTTCTCAAGCTTACCGATAATCTCCTTCTTCTGTGCCTCGATCTCCTGCTCAATAAGAGCTTTGTGAGATACAACGACATTGCGGAACTCCTGGTTGATCTTCACAACCTTGAACTCCATCGTCTTGCCAACGAACTGGTCGTAGTCGCGTATGGGGTGAACGTCGATCTGTGAACCTGGGAGGAAAGCCTCAATACCGAACACGTCAACAATCATACCGCCCTTAGTGCGACACTTGATGTAACCCTGGATAACTGCATCTGCCTCGAGAGCCTCGTTGACCTTGTCCCAAGACTTAGACATGCGAGCCTTCTTGTGAGAGAGGATCAGCTGACCCTTCTTGTCCTCAGCGCTCTCTACGTAAACCTCTACCTTGTCACCGATCTTCAGATCAGGATTGTAGCGGAACTCAGAAGCGGGGATGATACCATCGCTCTTGTAGCCGATGTTGACAACAACTTCCTTCTTGTCAACAGAGATCACTGTACCTTCTACAACCTGATGGTCGGCTACCTTGCTCAGGGTTTCGTCATAAGCCTTGTCGAGTTCTTCCTTGCTGATACCAGCACTTGTTCCATTCTCGAACTCATCCCAGTTGAAATCGTCGAGCGGCTTAACGTTCTTTGTTAAATCTGACATAATATAAAATAATTGTTGCCCCTCGTTTGTTGTTGGGGCGGGGTCTGAACAGACGTTTACCAGACCATCTTTAAAGGGTTAATATATGATAGGAGCAAGCGCCTGTTCCGGCCCCTATTTCCACCTACGGTGGACAAAACGGCTGCAAAGGTACGAAGAATAAGTGAGAAGCAAGAATCTGGAATTAAGAAATAATAGATTATTTATGAATTATTAACAAAAAAAAGAAAGCGAACCCTCACGAGCTCGCTCTCTAATGATATAAGTTTATGAATTTGAGTGTGTTCTACACCAAATGTATTACACGATGCCCTGAGCCATCATGGCGTTGGCAACCTTCATGAAGCCAGCCACGTTAGCACCCTTCACATAGTTGATATAACCATCAGCCTGAGTACCATACTTCACGCAGTTCTCGTGAATGTCGTTCATGATGCGCTTCAGGTAGTCGTCAACCTCCTTAGCAGTCCAAGACAGACGCTCTGAGTTCTGTGACATCTCAAGACCAGATACTGATACACCACCAGCGTTAGAAGCCTTACCAGGAGCATAGAGGATCTTGGCGTCCTGGAAGATCTTGATAGCCTCGGGCAGTGAAGGCATATTAGCACCCTCAGCAACAGCGATCACACCGTTGTCGATCAGGGCCTGAGCCTGCTCGCCGTTGATCTCATTCTGAGTAGCGCAAGGCAGAGCGATATCAGCCTTCTCATGCCAAGGACGCTCACCAGCGTGATATACAGCGTTAGGATACTCCTCAGCATACTCCTTAATACGTCCGCGCTCAACGTTCTTCAACTCCTTCACATAAGCGAGCTTAGCCTCGTCGATACCATCGGGATCGTAGATGTAACCGTCTGAGTCAGAGAGTGTCAAGGGGATAGCACCGAGCTGGATGCACTTCTCAGTAGCATACTGAGCCACGTTACCAGAACCAGAGATCAGCACCTTCTTACCCTTCAGGTCGATGCCACGGGTAGCGAGCATAGAGGTCAGGAAGTAAACACAACCATAACCAGTAGCCTCAGGACGGATCAGTGAACCACCGAAAGAGAGACCCTTACCAGTGAGCACACCCTGGAACTGATGAGTGAGCTTCTTGTACTGTCCGAATAGGTAACCAACCTCACGACCACCTACACCGATATCACCAGCGGGAACATCCTCATCGGGACCAATCACGCGATACAGTTCATTCATGAATGCCTGGCAGAAACGCATCACCTCAGCGTCGCTCTTACCACGGGGAGAGAAGTCTGAACCACCCTTAGCACCACCCATAGGAAGTGTTGTCAGAGAGTTCTTGAAAGTCTGCTCGAAAGCGAGGAACTTCAGGATACCGAGGTTCACTGACTTGTGATAACGAAGACCGCCTTTGTACGGGCCAATAGCGTTGTTGTGCTGGATACGATAACCCATGTTGGTCTGAACATTACCCTTATCATCTACCCAAGTGACGATGGTGGGAAGTACCTGAGAAACTGCCTGGATGTACTCCGGCTCATTGGGGAATCTCTGTTTCAGATCCTCTACAACTTTTGCTGCATTCATAATCTTTTTTCCTTTTTTATTGGTTATACTTATTGAGAATTACTATCGTTTCTTAATTTTCGTTTGCAAAATTACAGCAAAAATTTGAAATACCAAACATTTTATCAAAAAAATCGCCAAAAAACTTTCTTTTTGTAACTTAATTGATATAAATCAAGGGCAAAAGGTCAATGGCTCAAGTTTGGCTTGTGCCCGAGCACAAAAAGAGCTGCACCTGAAGGGGTACAGCTCTCTTATATATATAATAAGGTGTAATGCCTTATTTGCCCATAGCGTTGAGCTTCTTCTTGATCTTATCTACGTAGGCGTCGATGGTGGCAACTGCCACGATGTTTACGACATCACGAACATTTGCACCGAAGTCGATAAAGTGGATCGGCTTGTTCAGTCCCATCTGGATCGGGCCGATGATCTCCGCATCGGTTCCCAGCATCTGCAACATCTTATAGGAAGAACGGGCAGAAGTCAGGTTGGGGAACACCAGTGTGTTGACCTTCTTACCGCAAACCTTGGTGAAGGGATATTCCTCATCACGCAGTTCGTTGTCGAGGGCAAATCCCAACTGCATCTCACCGTCGATGGGCAGATCGGGATAAAGTTGCTGCATCTCTTCTACGGCATACTTCACCTTCTTCGCACCATCGCTGGTGTTACTACCGAAGTTCGAGTGGCTCACCATCGCGATGACAGGTTTCTCGTTGAAGAAGCGAACGGCAGTCGATGCCAACTTGGCAATATCCACGAGGGTATCCTTATCGGGATTCTCGTTGACGAGTGTATCAGCGATATAGTAGGTACCCTTCGGTGAGTTGATGATATGCATGGTACCGAAGTTCTTATACTCAGGACGGATGCCGATCACCTCCTTTACAACCTTCACGGTATTTGAATACTTGGTATAAAGACCAGTGATAAAGGCATCAGCCTCGCCAGTCTCCACCATCATCATACCAAAGTAGTTGCGCTCGAACATCTTATCGTTGGCCTCCTGGAAGGTGTAGCCGTCACGCTTACGTTTCTCTGTAAGGATACGGGCATAACGCTCACGACGCTCCTGTTCTGACGGATGACGCAGGTTGACGATCTCAATGCCCTCGATGTTCAGATCGAGTTTCTTGGCGAGTTTGGCAATCACCTCATCGTTACCTAAAAGAACGGGATGACAGATACCTTCGGCCTTGGCCTGTACGGCTGCCTTCAGCATCGTGGGATGTACAGCCTCTGCGAATACCACGCGCTGTGGATGGGCTGCAGCAGTAGCGTAGAGCTTCTGGGTGAGTTTGGTCTCCTGTCCGAGCAGCACGCTGAGTGAGTTCTTATACTCCTCCCAGTTCTCAATATTCTTACGGGCCACACCGCTCTCCATCGCAGCCTTGGCTACGGCTGAAGAAACCTCAGTGATCAGACGGGGATCAACGGGTTTCGGAATGAAGTAGTTACGACCGAAAGTCAGGTTGTTCACCTTATAGACATCGTTCACGACATCAGGCACAGGCTGTTTGGCCAGGTCGGCAATAGCATGAACGGCAGCCAGTTTCATCTCCTCGTTGATGGCAGTTGCATGTACATCAAGTGCACCACGGAAGATATAGGGGAAGCCGATCACGTTGTTGATCTGGTTCGGATAGTCGGTACGTCCTGTTGACATCAATACATCGGGACGAGCCTCCATCGCATCCTCGTAAGAGATCTCAGGCACAGGGTTAGCGAGGGCGAAGATCACGGGATCCTTTGCCATCGACTTTACCATATCCTGTGACAGCACGTTACCCTTAGAGAGGCCTACGAATACGTCGGCATCCTTCACGGCTTCTGCCAGTGTGTGAATATCCGTACGACTGGTAGCGAAGAACTTCTTCTGTTCGTTCAGATCCTGACGCTCTGTTGAGATCACGCCCTTTGAGTCGAGCATCACGATGTTCTCCTTCTGGGCACCGATGGCCATATAGAGTTTCGTACAAGAGATGGCAGCAGCACCGGCACCGTTTACCACGATCTTCACCTTCTTGATGTCCTTGCCGATCACCTCCATCGCGTTCTTCAGACCAGCGGCAGAGATGATGGCCGTACCATGCTGGTCATCGTGCATCACAGGGATGTCGAGCGTCTTCTTCAGACGATCCTCAATGTAGAAACATTCAGGGGCCTTGATATCCTCCAGGTTGATACCGCCGAAGGTGGGGGCGATACGCTCCACAGCCTCGCAGAACTTCTCGGGATTCTTTTCTGCCACTTCGATGTCAAACACGTCGATACCGCCATAGATCTTGAAGAGCAGACCTTTACCCTCCATCACGGGCTTGCCGCTCATGGCGCCGATGTCACCAAGGCCGAGTACGGCTGTACCATTGGAGATCACTGCCACCAGGTTACCCTTGTCGGTGTACTTGTAAGCATTGTCGGGATTCTCCTGAATCTCCAGACAGGGATAAGCCACGCCAGGAGAGTAGGCGAGACTCAAGTCGGTTTGTGTACGATAAGCCTTCGTAGGCTTTACTTCGATTTTTCCAGGTCTTCCACTCTCGTGATATTCAAGAGCGGCTTCTTTCGAGATCTTTACCATAGTGTATTACGGGGTTTTGTTTGTTGTTATTTCTGAAAATCGCTCGCAAAATTACAAAAATCCTCTGAAATACATTCAGTTTTTTTGTTTTTTTTATAAAAAAAGGCTGACCCTGAGGCCAGCCCTGATATTTTACTGATGCTGTTCGCGAAGCAGGTCATTGACGGTCTTCACGGGATTGAAGGTGCCCAGGGGCACTTCAACGAAGACGGTGCTCCAGTTGCTCATGGCACCATTCCAGAGGCCAGGCAACTCAAGAGCCTTCAGTTCCTTACCAGCCTTTGACTTAGAAGAGATGAAACCTGTGGTCTTGTCAACGAAGGCAGGCAGATCAAACGGCTTACCCTGATAGTCCTTTACGGCACATACCAGATCCACTGGGTTGAAGTGAGTGCCCTGAGTGAACATCTTCATATAGGCCTCGTTGTTCGTATCGATCTGTGAACTCTCCAGAATCTGCAGTGATACGGTACCATCCTGATTATAGGTCAGGAACGGACCACCACCAGGCTCGCCCACATTCTTCACGACACCACAGACACGCATCGGACGATTCAACTTCTCACGCAGATAAGCGGCATCAGCCTTCTTATCCTTAGCGTCAGTACAGAGTTTCTCGCTGACGAACTTGGCGATCTCCTCCAATTGGGCATCGGTAGCACCTGCATCAAGCAGACGCAGATACTCGAAGGCCTGCTTCTGCAAAGATACCAGCACACCTGCAATCACCTGTTTCCACTCTACGGTTTCGGGTTTCAGACGATCAGGCACCACGTTGTCGATGTTCTTAATGAAGATCACGTCGGCATCGATCTCATTCAGGTTCTCAATCAATGCACCGTGACCACCCGGACGGAATAGCAATGAACCGTCGTCATTGCGGAACGGGGTGTTGTCGGGATTAGCGGCTACGGTATCTGTTGAGGGCTTCTGCTCAGAGAAAGTGATATCGTATTTGATGCCGTATTTCTTGGCAAACATATCGGCCTTCTCAGCCACCTTGGCCTTGAAGAGTTCCATATGCTCGTGGCTGACGGTGAAGTGTACGTGAGCCTCACCGTTAGAGGCAGCGTAAAGTGCACCTTCCACCAGGTGTTCCTCCATCGGCGTACGGGGACCCTCGGCATATTTGTGGAACAGCAGCAAGCCTTTAGGCAACTGTCCGTAGTTCAGTCCCTCAGCCTTCAGCATATTGGCAGCCACAGCCTTGTAGTTGCCTTCAGCAATGAGTGCCTTGATGCCCTTACCCTCGTTCTTCTGGCAGGCAGCGTCGAGTGCCTCGTAGAAAGCAAACTTCTCGATGGAGTCGAAATATTTCTTCTCGAAGTCAGTTGTGGGCACATCGTAGTCGGCATCCACAAAGGCAAACATGTTCTTGAACATGCGGCTGGCAGCACCTGATGCAGGTACGAACTTCACCACACGCTTGCCCTCAGCCTTATAGGCGTTCCAGATATCCTCATACTGCTTACGTGCAGCGGCGTCTGGGGCGATGATGCCACGTCCGATGCCAGCGGCAGCTTCCAGCTTCAGGAATGGAAAGCCGGTTTTGAACTCATTCAGTTGGTTCTCAATCTGCTCCTGGGTGATACCCTTCTGAGCAATCTGTTTCAGGTCTTGCTGTGATAACATAACTCTTTTCTGTTTTAGTTTGAAAATTTTGTGCAAAGGTACTATTTTTCTCCAAAAAATGCGAAGAATTTCAGAGAAAATTGTACCTTTGCCTCAAATTTCATGGATAATGGCAGATTTATTCGGTTTTACATATAACGAGAAGAGGCAGATGGCTGACCAGACGGCACAGATCCTCGAAGAGGAAATCGGCTTGAAAGGCGATGCCATCCAGGCTGTTCATCTGATTCCTGAGATTGAGGATGGAAGGATCACCATCGAAGAGGTCGAGGAGCAATATGGTCCTCAAGTGTCCCGCATCCTTCATGGCCTGAACCGCATCCAGCAACTCTATCAGAAGAATCCTGTGGTGGAGAGCGAGAACTTCCGTAATCTTCTGTTGTCCTTTGCCGAGGATATGCGTGTGATTCTCATTATGATTGCCGATCGCGTCAACCTGATGCGTCAGATCCGTGACACTCAGAATACTGAAGCCAAGATGGAAGTGTCGCAGGAGGCTGCCTATCTCTATGCCCCGCTGGCTCATAAACTGGGTCTCTATAAACTGAAAAGTGAACTCGAAGATCTCTCACTGAAGTATATGGAGCACGATGCTTACTATATGATCCGTGAGAAACTGAATGCCACGAAGGCGGCTCGTGATGCCTATATCGAAGCCTTTATCAAACCTGTAGAGGAAAAGGTGAAGGCTGCAGGCATCAACTGTCATATCAAGGGCCGTACGAAGTCGATCCATAGCATCTGGCAGAAGATGAAGAAGCAGAAGTGCGGCTTCGAGGGCATCTACGATCTCTTCGCCATCCGTATCATCATCGACTGTCCTGAGGATAAGGAGAAAATGCAGTGCTGGCAGGCTTATTCGATAGTCACGGATATGTATCAGCCCAATCCCAAACGTCTGCGCGACTGGCTGTCTGTACCCAAGTCGAATGGCTATGAGTCGCTGCATATCACCGTACTCGGTCCTGAACAGAAATGGGTGGAAGTACAGATCCGAACCGAACGGATGGACGAGATTGCCGAACGTGGTGTCGCCGCCCACTGGCGCTATAAAGGCGTGAAGGGCGAAACGGGTCTTGATGAGTGGCTCACGGGCATCCGTAATATGCTGGAGCATTCCGATGGTCTGGAAGCGATGGAACAGTTTAAGATGGAACTCTACGAAGATGAGGTGTTTGTCTTCACGCCGCGTGGTGATCTGTTTAAATTCCCAGTGGGTGCTACTGTCCTCGACTTCGCTTATCATATCCATTCCAAACTGGGTAACCAATGCACTGGCGGACGTATCAATGGCCGTGTGGTCAGCATTCGCCAATTGCTGAAGAGTGGCGATCAGGTGGAGATCCTGACAGCTGCAAACCAGAAGCCCCGTCAGGAATGGCTTTCGATCGTCAAGACCTCACGTGCCAAATCTAAGATCCGTCTGGCTCTGAAGGAGACCCAGGTGAAAGAAGGCCTTTTCGCCAAGGAGATGCTGGAGCGGAAATTCAAGAACCGTAAGATTGAGCAGGACGAGGCCACCATGTTTCATGTCATCAAGAAGTTGGGCTTTAAGGAGGTCAGTGATTTCTATAAGTCCCTTGCTGAAGGCATGATTGATGTGAACACCGTCATCGAGAAATATGTCGAACTCAAGGAGAGTGAGAAGACCATTACCGGTGATAATCTGGCACGTTCCGCAGCAGAGTTCGACCTCGACAGCTCCAAATTCTCAAATATCAATTCCAATGTGGCAGACGACACGCTGGTGATCGATCGTAACCTGAAGGGCCTCGATTACCAGTTGGCACGCTGCTGCCATCCGATTTATGGTGATCCGATCTTCGGCTTTGTCACCATCAATGGCGGCATCAAGATCCATCGTCAGGACTGTCCCAATGCACCTGAGTTGCGTCGTCGTTATGGCTATCGTGTGGTGAAAGCCAAGTGGAGTGGGAAAGGGGCTTCGCAATACTCCATCACCCTGCGTGTGATAGGAACCGATGATATCGGTATCGTGAACAACCTCACGAGCATTATCTCTAAGGATGAGCGGCTGGTGTTACGCTCCATCAACATCGACTCCCACGACGGTCTGTTCAGTGGCAATCTGGTGGTGATGCTTGAAGATACCTCCCGTCTCGAACAACTCATCAAGAAACTGCGCACCGTGAAAGGTGTCAAACAAGTAGAAAGAATATAAAATAATAACCATATCAACAATTATGAAACGACTTTTCTATATCTCACTGGCACTCGTGCTGATCTCTACTACAGGTTGCAAGCGTAATAGGGCAGAACGACAGTATGAACGTTATCTGAGCGACTCTAATCGTGTGGAGTTCGTGACACCGGCAACTGATACGGTTGTGGTTGAGGAAGAAGTAGAAGAGGATGATCCAGCTGCCAGCGAGACTGACGGCATTTTCGCTATTCCCGATACACCTGAGCAGCGCGATGTGAACATGAAATCCAACTCCGAAGAGATCGAGGAGATTATGTCTGGTACTGACGTGGAAAAAGAAGCCGCTGCCAAAGACAAGAAGAAAACCGAATAGACTCCTTTCAGCCTATTCCCGATAGATCCAGGCCAACAGCTTGTTCACCCATTTGATGGAGAACCTGAACCATCGATAGGTGCTCTGCTCCTTTCCGCCAAAACGCAGGATAAAATCTCGGAACGGATTCTTCGAGAAAGGCAGTCCTACGTCCATAAAGCACATATGCTGGTAGCCTCTGTCGTAGGCATCTTTCATCGTGTCCCAGATGGTCAGCACGTCGGGGTGCAGATGCATATAGGTCTTCCTTCGGAAAGCCGAATACCACAGATAAGCATTACCCTGAGAATAGGCACAGGCGGAACAGCCGATCACCTTCCCGTGATACTTGGTGACAAACAATCGTGCGTTGTCGCAGTCCTTCATCTGTCTGAAGAAGGTGTCGTCGGGAATAAAGCGCTTGGGCTTCAGGATATTATGACGACGCAGAAGTTTTGAGAATGCCTTGAAGTCCTCTTCCGTCGAAACCACCTCCGTCCTGACACCTCTTTCGTGCGCCGTATCGATGCGCTTCTGCAGTTTCTCGGTGATACGTTCCTCTGGGGCATGACTATGCAGTGAGTTGTGGATACTCATCCAGTTGATAGGGTAGTAGCCCAACTGTTTCAGTTGCCGATAACCGAGCATCTTCTGACTCAGGTGACTCACTTCTATATATAAGGTACGTGTATTCAAAGCCTGAGTCAGCGCCCCCAGCATCTCTCCGAACAACTCTTCCTTAGGGTATTCACTCTCAGCATACTCGCCTTCGCCCAGCACGCGGCAGTGCACCAACAGGAACGGTGGGAAAATGAATGTCCTATATCTCAGGAAACCGAGCATATGACTTAAAATCCGTCCTTGCTCGTCCTCCACCACAACCATATACGGCTTTTGCCTGGGAGTCTTCTGCAGAAACTCAAACAACTGTTTGCTGTGGAAGAAGTTACCTCCCTCCACCTCTGGCAGATCCTTACTTTTCCGATAAATGGTTGTTTTTAGTCCATTCATACTGCAAAGATAATGTAAAATTTCTATAAAGCAAAGATTATTCGAAATATTTTATTATCTTTGTACCCAAAATATACTAAAATTATGACTTCATTCAAAGATTTGGCGCAGCAGCGCCGTAGCCATCGTAAGTTTACGAACGAAGAGATTGATCCAGAGGACTTGAAGTTGATTCTTCGAGCAGCCTTGATGTCACCCACCTCTAAGAGTCAGCGTGCCTGGCAGTTTGTGGTAGTGGACGATAAACAGGATCTGGAGAAACTCGCTGATGCCAAGAACCTCGGTTCACAGTTCCTGAAAGCTGCTCCTGTTGCCATCGTGGTGTTAGGTGATCCCATGCAGAACGACTGTTGGGTGGAGGATGGTTCGATTGCAGCTATCTCAATGCAGTATCAGGCTGAGGAACTCGGACTTGGCTCGTGTTGGATACAGATGCGTGGACGTGGACTCGATGATGGTACACCAGCCGATACCGTGATTCGTGGCGTGCTGGATATCCCCGATAACCTGAATTGTCTCTGCATTCTGGCAGTTGGTCACTGGACCGATGAGCGTAAGCCTCAGGATGAGGAGAAACTGAAGTGGGAGAATGTACACCTGAACAAATATTAAAAAGGTAAAAAAGTAAAAGGGTAAAAAAGTGATTAATTACGATCTGACAAAGATAAAGGCCATCATCTTCGATATTGATGGTGTACTCAGTAGTGAGACGATTACGCTCAGTAGTGAGGGTCTGCCTCTGCGAACGGTGAATATTAAGGACGGCTATGCCATCCAGTTGGCGATGAAGTTAGGCTTGCGTATCGTGATTCTGACAGGTGCGAATGTCGCCAGTGTCAGAGTGCGCTATGAAGGACTGGGCGTGGAGGATATCTATCTGGGCTGTGCCGTGAAGATTGAGACCTATAACCAGTTTATTGCGAAGTATGGCTTGAAGGATGAGGAAGTGATGTATATGGGCGACGATATCCCTGACCTGGAGATTATGCGCAGGGTGGGCTGTCCCGTCTGTCCGAAGGATGCTTGTCCGGAGATTAAGGAAGCCAGTGTGTATATTAGTGACCGTATCGGTGGTCACGGTTGTGGGCGCGATGTGATCGAACAGGTGCTTCGTGCGCAAGGGAAATGGGTAATGAATGCCAAAGCCTTCGGATGGTAAACCCTTCGACAGGCTCAGGGACCGTAAAATAATGGAGTTAAAGTATAAACTGATATTAGCCAGTAACTCACCGCGACGGAAGGAACTGCTTGCGGGATTGGGAGTGCCTTTCGAAGTAAGGGTGCTTCAGGATATTGACGAGCATTATCCTGAGAATCTGCCCGTGAATGAGGTGGCCCGTTATATCGCCAAGGAGAAGGCGGATGCCTATCGGCGGATTGTGACTGCTGATGAACTGATCATCACGGCAGATACAGTGGTGATTGTGGGTGATGAGATCTTAGGCAAACCTATGGATGAGGCTGATGCCGTGAGAATGCTCCGCCTGCTCAGTGGACGCACGCATCAGGTGACGACAGGTGTCTGTCTGCTCACAGCCGAGAAGGAGCGTTGCTTCGACGTAACGACAGATGTCACCTTCAAGACACTGACTGATGAAGAGATCCATTACTATGTGAATCGCTATCGTCCGTTCGATAAGGCTGGTGCCTACGGTATTCAGGAGTGGATCGGCTATATCGGTGTGACAGGACTAAACGGCAGTTACTATAATGTGATGGGACTGCCCGTGCAACGCATTTACCAAGAACTTACTAAACATTATTAATATTATGATGAGGAAAACGTTATTAACTATCATTTCTGTCTGTGCTGCTGTGACTGTTCAGGGACAGATTACAAAGCCCGCCATCCCACGTGATGCTGCTTTGGAAGCAAAAGTAGAGAAGACACTGGCCAAGATGACACTCGATGAGAAGATCGGTCAGATGTTGGAGTTGAATCTTGACGTGATGGGCAAGATGACTGTCGAGAATGCCAAGGTGGATCGCGAAAAAGTGCGTTCTGTCTTGCAACAGTACGGCAGATCGGAGGCAGAGGTAAACGATATGCTGAGTAAGACTGATCAGCAGATCATCGACATCTTGGGTGCCTTCCCTGTAGATATCTATCAGGGTGAGACCCGACGTCTCTGGAAGATCAACGAGGTGATGCTCGATACACTGATCTCGAAGTGGAAGGTGGGTTCAATCCTGAATGCCCCAGGTTCCAGTGCCGCTACGATGGAGCAGTGGCAGCAATGGATCCCTCAGATTCAGGAGAAGTCGATGAAGTATCTGGGCATCCCCGATATCTACGGTCTGGATCACAACCACGGTGTGACTTATGCTGTAGGTGGTACCCTCTTCCCGCAGCCTATCAACCTGGGTGCCACGTTTAATCCAGAACTGGCTCGCAGAGGTGCAGAGATTACGGCTTACGAGAGTCGTGCAACCAACTGTCCTTGGGTGTATAACCCAGTGGTGGATCTGAGTCGCGATCCCCGTTGGCCTCGTGTGTATGAGAGTTTCGGTGAGGACCCCATCGTGAACGCCAAAATGGTGGTGGCAGAGATCAGAGGATATCAGGGTGATGACAACAATCATATCGACCAGTATCACGTAGGTACCAGCACAAAGCACTACTTCGCCTATGGTGCCCCCTGGACTGGTAAGGATCGTACACCTGCCTATCTCTCTCCGCTGATGATCCGCGAGAAATATTTCGAGCCCTTCAAGGCTGCAGCCCTTGCCGGTACGTTGACGATGATGGTAAATTCTGCCTCTGTCAATGGCGTACCCCTGCATGCCAGTTATGAGTATCTGACCAAGTGGTTGAAGGAGGATCTGCAGTGGGATGGATTCTTGGTGACCGACTGGGCTGATATTAATAATCTGTACTCGCGCGAGAAGGTGGCAAAGGATAAGAAAGATGCGATCCGTATTGCCATCAATGCTGGTATCGACATGTCGATGGATCCCTACAGCGTGGAGTTCTGTATCCTGCTGAAGGAGTTGGTCAATGAGGGTAAGGTGCCCATGAGTCGTATCGACGATGCCGTGCGTCGTATTCTCCGTGCGAAGTATCGTCTGGGTCTCTTTGAGAAACCGAATACCGGTGGCAAAGGCTTCGAGAAGTTCGGATGCGACGAATTTGCCAAGGCTTCTCTTTTGGCTGCCGAGGAGAGTGAGGTGCTGCTGAAGAACGACGGTATCCTGCCTCTGGCTAAAGGTAAGAAGATTCTGCTCACAGGTCCTAACGCCAACCAGATGCGCTGTCTGAATGGTGGTTGGAGCTATACCTGGCAGGGATCAAGAGCGGAGCATCTCTCAGAGAAATACAATACGATCTACGAGGCACTTTGCAATAAATATGGTAAGGAGAACATTATCCTTGAGCAGGGCGTGACCTACAATGAGGATGGTGCTTACTACGATGAGAACGAGCCTCAGATTGGCAAGGCTGTGGCTGCTGCCGCTCAGGCTGACATCATCATTGCTGCCATCGGTGAGAACTCCTATACGGAGACACCTGGTAACCTGACAGATCTCTGGCTTTCTGAGAACCAGCGCAATCTGGTGAAGGAACTCGCCAAGACGGGTAAGACTATCATCCTTGTACTCAACGAGGGTCGTCCCCGTTTGATTGCTGATATCGAACCTTTGGCAAAGGCTGTGGTGGATATCCTAATTCCAGGTAACTATGGTGCTGATGCCCTGGCAAACCTGTTGGCTGGCGATGCCAACTTCTCTGGTAAGATGCCATACACCTATCCGCGTGAGATCAACTCACTGAATACCTATGATTATAAGGTGAGTGAGGAGGTCGGTACGATGGAAGGTGCCTATAACTACGATGCGAAGGTGAGTCTGCAGTGGCCCTTCGGCTTCGGTCTCAGTTATACCACCTACGAGTATTCAAACCTGAAGGTTGACAAGGCCCAGTTTACTGATGATGATGTATTGAAGGTGACTGTGGATGTGAAGAATACGGGAGCTAAGGCTGGTAAGGAGGCTGTGCTGCTTTATTCAAGTGACCTTGTGGCTTCTGTCGTGCCTGACAACAAGCGCCTGCGTGACTTCACGAAGATCGAACTCCTGCCAGGTGAAGTGAAGACTGTCACTTTCGAACTGCCAGCCAAGAGTCTCGCTTTTGTAGGTGCCGACGGCAAGTGGACACTCGAAGAGGGTGACTTCGTGCTGAAAGTAGGTGATCAGACAGTGAATGCTGCCTGCACGCAGACAAAGGTTTGGGATACCCCGAACATTTGATCCTTCGGCAGGCTCAGGAACCTATGAAAGATAAGGATTGTACTGCAGTTCCTCGGCAATGGTGGTCTTCGGACCATGACCGCTATAGACCACTGTGTCAGCAGGGAGTTTGGTAATGACTTTCAGAAGACTGTCCATCATCTCTTCATAACTGCCACGATCGAAGTCGGTACGTCCAATACTCATACGGAAGAGGGTGTCGCCAGTAAAGGCAATGCCCTCTTCTTTATTATAGAAGGTGACACCACCGGGTGTATGGCCTGGGGTCTTCAGTATCTCAAAGGAGTGATGACCGAAAGTGATCGTCTCGCCCGCTTCGAAATAATGACCTACCTCCGGGTACTGACGATGCAGAGGGAAACCGATCATCGACTCAAACTGGCCTGGCAGATCGTTGATGAGGTAGGCGTCATCTGCAGAGATCTCTACCTTCAGCCCATAGGTCTCGAAGATGAAGTTATTGCCGAAGTTATGATCGAAGTGTCCATGCGTAGCCAACAGATGAACGGGTTTCAGCTGCTGGGTTTCGATATAGTTCTGAATGGCCTGGAACTCTTCTTCATAATAGGCGCCACAGTCGATAATTACACACTCGCGGGTATCATCACTCACCACATAGGTGTTCTCCTGTAACTGGTTGCATGGAAAGGTCTTGACGGTGATCATAACTTTCTGAATTAGACGGGTAGATAAATCACAAATTTCTCCTTAAACCACTCCTCACTGAAGAATCCGCTGATGTCTGTCAGTTCCACGATATGGTGGAAGGGACGGGTCTCAGCCTGCAGATCGCCACCCTTCAGACAAATGATTCCGTTGGGTAAGGCGTTGCGTTGCGGTTTGGCGATGTTTTTCCTGACGATCTTCTCAAGGTCGGGTAATGCCATCACGGCACGACTGACCACAAAGTCATACTTACCTTTCTCCTCCTCACCTCTCAACTGTACAGGGTTGCAGCTCTTCAGACCGATGGCCTGGCTTATCTCCTGAGCCACACGGATCTTCTTGCCTGTCCCGTCGATGAGTTTGAACTGGCATTCCGGGAAGAGGATCGCCAAGGGGATGCCTGGGAAACCGCCACCAGTTCCGAAGTCCAGAATCTGAGTACCAGGACGGAAGTTGATGATCTTGGCAATCGCCAGCGAGTGGAGCACATGATGTTCGTAGAGGTTGTCGATGTCCTTACGTGAGATGACGTTGATCTTGTCATTCCATTCACGATAGAGGGCATCGAGTTGCTCAAACTGTTGCAACTGTGTCTCCGTGAGGGTGGGGAAGTATTTCTGTATCAGTTCTGCCTTTGCCATGAGGATCAGTGCTTAAACGAGGGGTTCAGTATCTTGCTGACCTCGCTATAGGTGATAATAAGTTCGATGGAGCCGACAGCATAAGGTGCAATCTCGTAGGGATTATAGACAAAGGTGATCGTCTCATCGTTGAGGATGAAGTTTTCCGACGGGAAGATATCCATCGAATAGAGATACCCCGCTTCCTTCAACTCATTCATGGAGTTGAGGCCCGTCTTTGACTTCAGGGCTTTCAGCAACGTGTTCTTCAACTCAGTCTCATAACCTGGTGCAAAGAGATCAGCCAGAGTGATCTGCTTACCTGTCGCGATGTCGAAGTTGAAGGTGATGAGTTGGTTGATGCCGTGAGCACCTCCTTCGTAATAATCGATAGTAGCCAGATAGGTCAGCGTGTTGGCTGTACCTGGCTGGGTGGTAGCCTCTATGATATAGTGGTATTCATACCAGGCTTTCTTCGTGGTGTCGGCACGATCCTGATTATACAGGGGCAGCATCGTGTTCTTGTAACTGGTGGTATAGTCTTCGGCAAACTTCTCTGCCGCCGTCTGTAAGTCGCGCTCCCCTGATTTGTTGAGGAGTCTTGACATCAGCGCCTCATTGATGATCTGGGTACGATCGCCGTTCTCAGCAGTGGGCTGAAGCAGTTTCAGGTGTACCTGACATCTGGGTGAGTTCTCGTCATTAGAGAGCATGACGGTCTTATCCACAGTGATGGTCTCGAAGTTAAGACTGGGCTCATCAGTCCCCTTGCAAGCGAAGAGCAACAGGGGCAATAATAATAGCAAATAGTGTTTATTGTTGCGCATATATATCATGATTTTCGGGCAAAATTACACTAAAAAGCCCAAAAAAGCAAATTTCTCGCAAAAAAATACTAATTTTGCACCCAAATTTTAATAGACATGGATCAGAAAGTATTCAAGGCAGCCCTTTTCGACCTCGATGGCGTGGTGTTTGACACTGAGCCACAATACACTGTATTCTGGGGTTCAATCTGCCGACAGTACCATCCTGAACATCCGGGACTTGAACATGAAATCAAGGGTTCTACACTCACGCAGATCTATGACCGCTGGTTCAGTGGGCCGTTGGAGGCTGAGCGTGCGGATGTGACCCGTAGGTTGGATGCCTATGAACAGCAGATGTACTACGATTATATATCGGGTTTTGAGGCGATGATTGCCGACCTGCATCAGCATGGGGTGAAGACGGCAGTTGTCACCAGTTCGAACATCCCCAAGATGGAGAGTGTGTATCGCTATCAGCCTGGATTCAAGCGTCTGTTTGATGCCATTCTTACCTCCGAGGACTTCGATCGCAGCAAACCCGATCCGGATTGCTATCTGAAGGCAGCAGCCCGTCTGGGTGTTCAGAAATCGGAGTGCATTGTCTTTGAGGATAGCTTCAACGGCTTACGTTCCGGACGTGCCGCAGAGATGGCTGTCGTGGGGTTGGCTACCACGAACAAGGCGGAAGATATTAAACCTTACTCTGATATGCAGATTTCTGACTACCAGTCTGTTAACTACGGCTTATTTGTGCGATTGTTGAACTCAATTTGAATCCATGAATTCTCAGAATACACCTGTACATATCCGACTCTGGCATCATGACTTCTGGCGTATGGCGATTGCCAATCTGCTGTTGACGATGGCGGTCTATATCCTGGTGCCGACATTGCCCCAGTGGCTGCTTCTGACGCAGGAATTTACGCTTCAGGAGACAGGTCTGGCTATGGGTGTCTTCGGGGTCGGACTCTTTACATTCGGTGCGTTTGTATCGTTCCTGATCCAGCGCTATCGTCGTAATATGGTGTGTATCCTGGCAGTATTGGCGATGGTGGCACTGTTTGGTGTCATCTATTATGTCGGTATCGAATCAGGTCTTTATGCCGATCTCTCATTGATGCTGCTTCAGCGTTTTGCCTTAGGTGCCTGTTTTGGATTGGCACAGATGGTACTCACCAGTACGCTGATCATTGATACCAGTGAGAGTTATCAGCGTACGGAAGCCAATCATGCTGCAGCCTGGTTTGGACGTTTTGCCCTCTCTTTAGGCCCTTTGGCAGGACTGTTGTTGCAGCGTGTGGCAGGTTTTGAAAGTGTGGTGATCGCTGCCGGCGGTCTGGCTACTGCCGCACTGGTACTGATCTTCCTGGTTGATTTTCCATTCAGAGCACCTCTGGATGATACCCTCACCGTGAGTCTCGACCGGTTCTTCCTACCTCATGGTATCCCGTTGTTCCTGAATCTTCAGTTGATCATGCTGGCAGTAGGTTTGCTGTTCTCATTGGCTCTAACGGAACAGTTCTATGCGATGATGATGGTGGGATTCCTGCTGGCTATTCTTGCCCAACGGTTTGTGTTCCGTGATGCAGAGGTGAAGAGTGAGGTGGTGACAGGTCTGATCCTGATGGGAGCCGCGCTATTGATGATGTTGACACGCACACAACAGATCGTGGGTTTTGCAGCCCCTGCCTTTGTGGGATTCGGTTTGGGTATCATCGGTTCACGATTCCTGCTGTTTTTTATCAAACTGAGTCGTCATTGTAAGCGTGGCACTTCTCAAAGCACGTTTATGCTGGGATGGGAGAGTGGTATCGCTTGGGGCTTAGGACTTGGCTATGCGCTGTTCGAAGGTGATTCAACACCTATTTTATTAACAGCCCTGGGTCTGGTGCTGGCTTCATTGTTGCTCTACAACTTCGTCCACAACTGGTTCGTCAGCAACAAGAACAGATAATCCGCAACGTTTTTTGATAGTTGGATTTCAGGCAAAAAAAATGGCTCGCCGCTGCGAGCCTAATTGTTAACCTTAAATCTAATACTATGAAAAACACATTGCAAAAGTACATCTTTTCTCCGATACTTGCAAGCTTTTTGCCGATTTTTTTTCGATTTTAGCCTAAAAAAGTCTAATATTTAACTTCTGTTCACACTTTAACCTGCTTTATACTTGTTATTCCGCCCGAAATCCACTATCTTTGCACCCACAAAACAAAAATTAGGATGAAACTCAGGATATTTATTACCTTATTTATAATAATAAGTCTCCCTATCTGTATGCTGGCCCAGCGACGCCAGTTACAGGAAGCACGTTCCATCATCAAAAGCGGCAAGAACTATGATCAGGCCGAGAAGATGATGACCAAACTGTTGAAGGATTCTGCCAACCTCCATAAACCCCGTATTTACGAAATGTGGCTCACCTCGGTTGAGAAACAATATGATCAGGTGAATGAGGCGATGTATAAGAAGCAGAAAGTGGATACCACCAAGTTCTTCGATCTCACACGACGGATCTTTACGATTGGCGAACGTCTTGACTCTCTGGATATGCGTCCGGACAAGAAGGGGCGCGTCAGCCTTTCATATCGTACTGATAATGCCCAGCGACTGGCTACCTATCGTCCCAATCTTTATTTCGGAGGCACCTATCATCTGCGAAAGAATCAGTTGCAGACGGCCTATGATTGTTTCGAGATGTATCTCGATTGTGATCGTCAGCCACTCTTTACAGGCTATGACTTCTGGAAGAATGATCCGTTGATGCCAACGGTGGCATATTGGGCCACTTATACGGGTTATCGTATGGGAAATCCGGCACTCACCCTGCGTTATGCCAACGAGGCGCGTCGTGACACCTCTAAGTTGGAATACACCATGCAGTATATGGCACAGGCCAGGCTCATGCTCAAGGATGAGAAGGCCTATCTGGCCCAGTTGCAGGAGGGTGTCAAACTGTACCCGAAATCACCTTATTTCTTCCCTCGTCTGATGGATTACTACATGGAGAAGGGCGACTACGAGAAAGGACTCTCTTATGCAGAGGACGCCTTGCAGACGGATAGCCTGAACGAACTCTTCCTGTTGGCTAAGTCCACCATGCTGCTTAATCTGGGACGCAATGAAGAATGTTTGAAGGTCAGTGAGCGTTTGATCCAAGTGAATGTCCGGAATGCCGATGCCTACTACAATGCAGGTACTGCCTGTCTGAACATGGCCCTTAACATGGACTCTCGCCGAGAGAAGAAACAGATCCGTAAGATGTATGAGAAAGCCCGGCCTTTCATGGAGTCCTGTCGTCAACTTTTGCCTGATGCAAAGGAGAAATGGGGCCCTTCGCTTTATCGGATTTACTTCAATCTGAACCTCGGACGACAGTTTGATGAGATTGATAAAATCTTAAAGAAATAAAAAATATTGCCTATTTCCATACGTATTTGACATTTTCTTCTTATCTTTGTGTTTTAGAATCAATTCATTCAATCTAAAACAAATAAATATAGGAAACTATGGCAGATAATGCTCAACTGATTGCTCAGTGCGAGGCACGGGCTAAAGAATGGCTCTCTCCGGCCTTTGATGAGGAGACACGTAAAGAAGTTCAGGCAATGCTTGATGATGCAGACAAGACTGCGCTCATCGATGCCTTCTATCAGAATCTTGAGTTTGGTACGGGTGGTCTCCGTGGTATCATGGGTGCCGGTACAAACCGTATGAACAAGTACATCGTGGGTATGGCTACCCAGGGATTTGCCAACTATATCTTGAAGGCATTCCCCGGCAAGCAGTGCTCCGTGGTGGTAGGTCACGACTGTCGTAACAACGGACGTATGTTCGCTGAGGCAGTGGCTGACATTTTCTCTGCTAACGGCATCAAGGTGTATCTCTTTGAGAGCCTGCGTCCTACACCGGAGATCTCATTCGCCATCCGTCAGCTTGGCGCACAGGCAGGTGTCAACGTTACCGCTTCTCACAACCCGCGTGAGTACAACGGCTACAAGGCCTACTGGGACGATGGTGCACAGGTGCTGGCTCCGCACGACAAGGGTATCATCGACGAGGTGAACAAGGTGAAGATCGAGGACGTGAAGTTTGAGGGTAACAAGGAACTCATCGACATCATCGGTGGTGAGATGGACTGGGATTACCTGCAGGCAGTGAAGGAGGCGATGGTAGATCAGGATGTGATCCTGCGCCAGAAAGACCTCAACATCGTTTACTCTCCGATGCACGGCACAGGTCGTGTCATCATCCCGATGGCACTTCGTTCTTGGGGCTTCCAGAACATTCATGTAGTACCCGAGCAGATGGTGATCGATGGTAACTTCCCCACAGTGGTAAGTCCGAACCCCGAGAATGCAGAGGCTATGACACTGGGTATGAAACTCGGTACCCGTCTGAATGCAGACCTCGTGATTGCTTCCGATCCCGATGCCGACCGTCTGGCTATCGTCTGCCGTAACCCGAAGGGTGAGTGGGAGATCCTGAATGGTAACCAGACCTGTATGATGTTCTCTTGGTATATTATCGCCAACAAGAAGAAACTCGGTCAGTTGAAGGGCAATGAATTCCTCGTAAAGACCATCGTTACTACTGAGGAGATTGCAGAGATTGCCAAGAAGAACGGTGTGGAACTGCGCGACTGCTACACAGGCTTCAAGTGGATTGCCAACGAGATCCGTGTCTCTGAGGGTGTGAAGAAGTACATCGGCGGTGGTGAGGAGAGCTTCGGCTTCCTGCCGTTCGATAAGGTTCGTGATAAGGATTCTCCTGCTTCTATCTGTCTGATCTGTGAGATCGCAGCCTGGGCAAAGGACAACGGTATGACCCTCTACGACCTGCTGATGAACATCTACGCTGAGTATGGCTTCTCGAAGGAGAGCACCATCAACGTGGTGAAGCCAGGTAAGAGCGGTGCCGATGAGATCAAGCAGATGATGGTTGACTTCCGCGCTAATCCTCCGAAGGAGTTGGGTGGTGAGCCTATCGTACTGTGGAAGGACTATCAGACCCTCGAGGGTAAGAAGGCCGACGGCAGTGTCGAGAAACTGAACATGCCGACAACCGCCAATGTGCTGCAGTGGTTCTGTGCCGACGGTACGAAGATCTCTGTTCGTCCTTCAGGTACCGAGCCGAAGATCAAGTTCTACTGCGAGATTAAGGATGCCGACTTCAAGAGTGCTGCCGACTATGAGGCAAGTTCCAAGAAGGCTGATCAGCGCATCGAGGCTATCAAGAAGAGTCTGAATCTCTAAGATCTCTGACAGACAACTGATAAAATAAATCCCCGCCAACCAGCGGGGATTTATTTTAGGGAACGATATACCTGTTGACTCCATTCAACAGTAAATGAATAAAAATGCAATCAGTAGTGGTTGCATTTTTTCTTTCCCATAATATTGTATTTTTGTAATTGAGTTAATAATTATTATTAACTAATATACATTAATATAATAAGAATTATGGGTAAATATTTAAAACTATTCGAAACAACAAGTCAGTATAATGCTTATACAGCAGATACTGCACATTTCATTAAACCAAATGTATCTCTCATCACTGAGACAAATACAGTGGAGTATAACCCTTGGGTTGAAACAAGGGTTGTTGCAAATTATAATGTGATTGGTTCTACTAGTCCAACAAACATTATGTACAATACAAATGGCTTCTGTTCAATTGAGATTGATGGAGTTGTACAACCAAGTGTAGTTAGTGCATATACATTTAGTACGACAGGTGAACATACAGTTAAGTACACATTAGCGAACCCAACAAGTATTGGAAATAATGCTTTCAGTAGTTGTGATAGACTTAAAAATATAGATATACCAAATGGTGTTACAAGTATTGGAAATAATGCTTTCACTAATTGTAGTAGACTTAAAAATATAGATATACCAAATGGTGTTACAACCATTGGTAGTGGTGCTTTCCAAACTTGTACTGGTCTTACAAGTTGTACGATAGGTAGTGGGGTTACAAGTATTGGTACTCAAGCTTTTATTGGCTGTAATAGTCTAACAAGTATTACAATAGAAGCAACTACGCCTCCGACATTGGGTGTTAATGCATTCTTTAGTACTAATGACTGTCCAATCTACGTACCTTCTGAGAGTGTAGATGCATATAAGGCTGCAACCAATTGGCGTAGTTATGCAGATAGGATACAAGCAAAACCTTAACAGATAGATAACAAAGGAGTAATCAAGTAAAAGGTTACTCCTTTTATTATGCTACCTTGTTATGCATATACCAATGATAGTACACGTCACGCTTGAACATCATATACTCCACATCAACAACTGTAGACAGTGACAGCACATCACAGTAGTCAAAGTGCTTAACAGCCTTCTTGAACATATCGTGGAAACGATACGTGTTCTTCTCCTTACGTGTATTCCATCTATACATCTGCTCGTCAATATAACGAGATAAGTAATCTTTACTTACCATATGGTAGGTAGAGAATACCACACGCTTGAAATGTGCCCAAAAACCCTCAATACCATTGGTGTGAATGTCACTTGACCTAACAAACTCACGTTTGCCGTGATTAACGAACAAGTGCTCATAACCCTTCTTGGTAAGGTTATGGTAGATGTTAGCCTCATCAGTATAGGTAGTACTACCTTCCTTCACAAACTGCTCCACAATGGGCATAAGGGTAGTACCCTTGGTATCCTCCACCTTCATTGCTACAACCTTACCATCACGCTGCAACATACCGAAGATAGGAGTCTTAGTCTTCGTACTACGACCTTGTGTACCCTCAGTACGCTTGTCGTTGTGCTTGTTGGTCTCACGACCACCAAGGTACATCTCGTCCATCTCAACAGCACCCTCAAGTACTGTCTCATCAGTGAGTTCAAAAAGACCACGAATCTTATGCAGCATAAACCATGCTGTCTTCTGAGTCACATCGAGGTCTCTTGCAAGCTGATGAGAGCTAACACCCTTCTTGGTGGAAGCCACCTTATACATTGCCAAGAACCAATTCCTCAGTGATACTTTGGTATTCTCAAAGATAGTGCCAACAAGGACTGAGAACTTGCGCTGACAGCCCTTGCAGATGTATCTACCATCTTTGCAAAGGTGTGTATGTGTTGAACCACAGTAGGGGCATACAGCATTGTCATCGCCCCAGCGTTCTTGGGCGATAGCAGCCTTGCATTTATCCTCAGTGTTGAAGTAATCGAGGAGTGAGATTTCTGACTTAAAGTGTGCGAAGTTGATGTGCATCTGTTCCATATCTTGAAGTATTTCTGATTAAACTATATTGCAAATATATGTTTTTTCAACTAACGGAACTGGTATCTCATACATATAAGTGGACAAAATTTGAATTTTCATTTTACAAAGTAAAATGAGTATCTCAGTTCATACTCCAAAAATGGATACAAAAAAAATCTGCAAGATTTCTGATTATCTTGCAGATTAGTGCATATTTATTCAAAGGAACGTGTTGGAGTCAACAAGTATATCGTTCCCTTATTTTATCTATCTCTTGGATCAATAGAATATCAACGAGAGCGTGTATGCTACGATGGTAGATACAGAGACGGAGATCAGACCTGGCATCATGAACGAGTGGTTCAGCAGGTACTTACCGATCACTGTCGTACCAGAGCGGTCGAAGTTCACCGTGGCGATATCCGACGGATAGTTCGGGATGAAGAAGTAACCGTAGACAGAGGGCAATACACCGAGGAGTACAGGACCAGGGATACCCAACTTATAAGCCAGTGGCAACATGGCTACCACCACAGCACCTTGAGAGTTGATCAGCACGGATACCAGGAAGAATACAATCGCGATACTCCATGGATACTGGGCTACGATACCTTCGAGAGCGTTCTGCATCTCACTCATATAGTTAGAGAAGTAGGTGTCGGCGAGCCAGGCGATACCATAGATGGCAACCACGGCCACCATACCAGACTGCCATACCGGACCAGCCACAGCCTTCTTCGGCGCAGCCTTACAGAAGATAATCATCAGGGCGGCAGCAGAGATCATCACAATCTGGATCACGAGATTCATCTTCAGACCAACCGTACCTTTCTCTGTTAAGCCTTCGGCTACAATATTGGCTTTGGCAAGGGCAGCAGCAGAAACCTTTACACCATCACCAATGACGAGATCTTCTGCACCCTTGATAGCCTTCACGGTCTCGTAAGAGGGCAACAGTTCCGGTAAGGCAGCAAACATCACGATGACTGCGAGGGCGCCGAGGAAGATGAATACGGCATTCTTAGCCGACTGCGGGATCTGCTTGTCGAGGGTGGTGGCACTAGAACCGTAGATATACTCACGCTGTGCGGGATCGGCAATCTTCTTCTGGAACTCAGGATCCTTGTCAAGGTCCTTACCACGACGATAAGATGCAGCAGCGGCAGCCATCAGACCACAGACGCAGGCAGGGATGGAAACCATCAGCACGCGGGGGATCGTGATGTCGAAGTGGTTGGCGTTAGAGATGGTCACGAAAGCCACAACGGCTGCAGCAATGGGTGAACAGGTGATACCTACCTGAGAGGCAATGGAAGCCACACCGCAGGGACGCTCAGGACGGATGCCTTTCTTCAGGGCGATGTCGCAGATGATAGGCATCAGGGTGTAAACCACGTGACCTGTTCCAACCAGCACTGTCAGGAAGAAAGTGGTCAGCGGAGCCAGGAAAGTGATACGATCCGGATGCTTACGCAGCAGTTTCTCCGCAATCTGGATCAACCAGTCCATACCGCCAGAGGCCTGCATGATACCAGCACAGGTCACGGCTGCAATGATGATGTAGATCACATCGGTAGGAGGTGTACCTGGTTTCAAACCGAATCCGAACACGAGAATAGCCAGACCGATACCGGAAATGGCACCAAGGGCAAGACTACCGTAACGAGAGCCTACCCACAACGCTCCGAGTACAATACAGAGCTGAAGAATCATTGTGAATGTTACCATTTTAATAAATAAGTTTTTAGTTATCTCTTTATTTTGTGTGCAAATATAAGTAAAATATTTGTAAAACCATACTTTTTGGGGAGAAATATTAAAAAAAATTATTTCCTTTTGCCATATCGAATATTTTTAGTACCTTTGCGCCCTAAATATAAAAGTTAAAAAGTAAACAGGTAAAATAGTAAAATATGGCTAAGAAATTTGCCGAGCACAGTGGTCTGAATCTGACCAAAGTCAACGATGACATCCTGGAGATGTGGCGAGAGAAAAACGTGTTCTGGCGCTCTGTCGAAGAGCGTGAGGGCTGTCCGCAGTTCGTATTCTTCGAGGGTCCTCCCTCTGCCAACGGACATCCAGGTATCCACCACGTTCTGGCTCGTACCATCAAGGACACCTTCAACCGCTATAAGACGATGAAGGGCTTCCAGGTGAAGCGTAAGGCTGGTTGGGATACACACGGTCTGCCCGTAGAACTGGGTGTGGAGAAAGAACTGGGTATCACCAAGGCCGATATCGACAACAAGGCATCGGATAAGTACATCTCTACGGAGGACTATAACAAGAAGTGCCGCGAGAATGTGATGATGTTCACCCAGGAGTGGCGTGACCTCACCGAGAAGATGGGTTACTTCGTGGATCTGGATAATCCTTATATCACCTACGACAACAAGTATATCGAGACGCTGTGGTGGTTGCTGCAGCAGTTCTATAAGAAGGGCTTGCTCTATAAGGGCTACACCATCCAGCCGTATTCACCTGCTGCCGGTACAGGTTTGAGTTCACATGAGTTGAACCAGCCTGGTTGTTATCGTGATGTGAAGGATACCACGGTGACAGCCCTCTTCAAAGCCCTCGATCCTAAAGAGGAGTGGACGAAGTGGGGTACACCTTACTTCGTGGCATGGACCACCACACCTTGGACATTGCCTTCCAACACCGCACTCTGTGTCGGTCCGAAGATCGACTATGTGGCAGTGGAGACCTATAACAGTTACAATGGTGAGAAGATCACCATCATCCTGGCAGAGAGCCGACTGAATGCTTACCTCGCACCCGAGGGCAACATCACCGACGGTGAGGAGATGCCTGAGTACAACAAGGGTGAGAAGTTCGTACCTTATCGCATCGTAGGCCATTATACCGGTGAAGAACTTGTTGGTCTGAAGTACCAGCAGTTGATGCCTTGGGTGAAGCCATCTGCCAAACTCGATCAGAATGCAGCCGACTATGTGAAAGCATACGCCGCCGCTCATCCCGAGAAGGTGTTCATGGGTGAGAACGGTAAGGATCAGTTTGTGGAGATGGAGAGCGAGGCTTTCCGTGTGATCCCCGGTGACTATGTCACCACTGAGGATGGTGCCGGTATCGTACATATCGCCCCGACCTTCGGTGCCGATGATGCCAAGGTGGCTAAGGATGCCAATATCCCGAGTCTGTTCCTTATTAATAAAAAAGGTGAGACGCGTCCGATGGTTGACCTCCAGGGTAAGTACTACGTGATGGAGGAACTCGACGACAACTTCATCGCTACCTGCGTCAACAAAGAGGGCTACAGCCATCACGCAGGCGACTACGTGAAGAATGCCTATGCCCCTGAGTTCAATAAGGATGGTAAGTACGACGAGCAGGCTGCTGCCAAGGCAGAAGACCTGAATATCGTCATCTGTATGGAGATGAAGCAGGAGGGTACGGCACTCAAGATCGAGAAGCACGTACACAATTATCCCCACTGCTGGCGTACCGACAAGCCCGTGCTCTACTATCCGCTCGACTCTTGGTTTATCCGCTCAACAGCGAAGAAGGATCGTATGTTCGAACTCAATAAGACCATCAACTGGCAACCCGAGTCAACCGGTACAGGTCGTTTCGGTAACTGGTTGGAGAACCTGAACGACTGGAACCTCTCTCGTTCCCGTTTCTGGGGCACACCGTTGCCTATCTGGCGCGATGAGGATGGTAAGGAGATCTGCATCGGCTCTGTCGAGGAACTCTACAATGAGATCGAGAAGGCTGTGAAGGCAGGCTTCATGGCTTCGAACCCATTGAAGGACAATGGATTCGTGCCTGGCGATATGAGCAAGGAAAACTACGACAAGATCGACCTGCACCGTCCGTATGTAGATAACATCGTACTCGTCAGCGAGAGTGGTAAGCCGATGAAACGTGAGACCGACCTCATCGATGTGTGGTTCGACTCCGGTTCGATGCCTTACGCCCAGATCCACTATCCATTCGAGAACAAGGATCTGATTGATAAGGGTATCGCCTTCCCCTGCGACTTCATCAACGAGGGTGTGGACCAGACCCGTGGTTGGTTCTTTACCCTGCACGCCATCGCTACGATGATCTTCGACTCCGTGGCCTTCAAGAACGTGATCTCTTCAGGTCTCGTGCTCGATGCCAAGGGTAACAAGATGTCGAAGCATGTGGGTAACGTGGTTAACCCCTTCGATATGATCGGTAAGTTCGGCTCTGATGCCGTCCGTCTGTATATGATGACCAACTCCGAGCCTTGGGATAACCTGAAGTTCGACCCGGAGGGCGTGGATGAGGTACGCCGTAAGTTCTTCGGCACCTTATATAATACATATAGCTTCTTTGCACTCTATGCCAATGTCGATGGCTTCGATCCGCAGGCAGCCCAGGTGCCCTTTGCAGAGCGCCCGGAGATTGACCGCTGGATCCTCTCTTGCCTGAACACCCTTATCAAGGGGGTAGAGGCAGAACTCGACGGCTATGATCCCACCCGTGCAGGCCGACTCATCGACGCCTTCGTCAACGACGACCTCTCTAACTGGTATGTCCGTCTGAACCGTAAGCGTTTCTGGGGTAAGGAGATGAGCGCCGACAAACTCTCGGCTTATCAGACCCTCTATACCTGTCTGATGACGATTGCCAAACTGTTGGCACCGTTCGCACCGTTCTATGCTGATCAGTTGTATAAGGATTTGGGCGGTGAGCTCGATTCCGTACACCTCGACAAGTTCCCCGTGGCTGATGAGGCTCAGATCAATAAGGATCTCGAGGCTCGTATGCAGATGGCCCAGAAGATCACCTCTATGGTACTGGCCCTGCGTCGTAAGGTGAACATCAAGGTGCGCCAGCCGCTGCAGGCCATCATGATTCCTGCTGTTGACGCTGAGCAGAAGAAGCACATTGAGGCTGTGAAGGACCTGATTATGAACGAGGTGAACGTCAAGGAGCTTCGTTTCGTAGAGGGTGCCGGCGTCCTCGTCAAGAAGGTGAAGTGTAACTTCCGTACGATGGGTAAGAAGTTCGGTAAACTCATGAAGGGTGTGGCTGCTGCGATGGATCAACTCTCACAGGAGCAGATCGCCGAACTCGAGCAGCAGGGTAGCATCGCTATTTCAGTCGAAGGACAGTCCCTGACCGTCGAGGCAGTCGATGTTGAGATCATCAGCGAGGATATCCCAGGTTGGCTGGTGGCCAACGAGGGCAACCTGACTGTCGCCCTTGAGGTGGAACTCACCGAGGAGTTGAAGAACGAGGGTATGGCCCGCGAGCTCATCAACCGCATCCAGAACATCCGTAAGGAGAGTGGTCTGGAAATTACCGACCGTATCGCTGTGGTGCTGACACCTCAGGCCGATGTCGAGAAGGCTGTGGCTCATTTCAGCGACTATATCAAGACGCAGGTGCTTGCCGACAGCATCGCCATCCAACCCAATGATGGTCAGGAGGTTGATTTCGATGACTTCACGTTAAACATTAAGGTGACTAAACAATAAAACAATAACAATAACTAAAGAATTATGGCAGAAAAAACCCGCTACACTGATGAAGAACTCGAGGAGTTCCGTCAGATTATCAATGACAAACTGGCTTTGGCTAAGCGCGATTATGATGAAATGATGCGCGTGCTGACCAATCAGGATTCCAACGATGTTGACGATACATCACCCACCTACAAGGCATTGGAGGAGGGTAGTGCCACCCAGACAAAGGAGGAACTGATCACGATGGCAGCCCGTCAGCAGAAGTTCATCCAGGGCCTGAAGGCAGCGCTCGTACGTATTGAGAATAAGACCTATGGCATCGACCGCATCACGGGCAAACTGATTCCCAAGGAGCGTCTGCGTGCCGTACCTCACGCTACGTTGAGCGTTGAGTCGAAGATGAATCAGAGCAAACGGTGAAGACTTCAGGAAGCGCGCTGATTACCAAAGGCAGACTGGCAATCATCTTGGTGGTTGCCATTCTGTTGATTGACCAGGCCATCAAGATCTGGGTGAAGACGTCGATGATGCTCCACGAGAGCATCCATGTGTTCGACTGGTTCTATATCACCTTCATCGAGAACATGGGTATGGCCTTTGGCATGCAGTTGGGCAGCAAACTCATCCTGTCGTTGTTCCGTGTGGCAGCCATCTCTGTGCTGGGCTATTATATCTGGAAACAGGTTCGGAAGAATGCGCGCACAGGCTATATCGTCTGTCTGTCGATGGTACTGGCAGGTGCTGCAGGCAATCTGATCGACTGTCTGTTCTATGGTCTGATGTTCACGGAGTCCTCTCCTTATTATGTCTCTTACATCGTGCCTTTCGGTACGGGTTACGCCCCGTTCCTAATGGGTAAGGTGGTGGATATGTTCTACTTTCCGCTGTTTGAGATGGACTGGCCTTTGTGGATGCCCTTTGTCGGCGGTGAGCATTTCATCTTCTTCAGTCCGGTATTCAACTTCGCCGATGCCTGCATCAGCGTGAGTGTCGTCTGGCTGTTGCTGTTCTACCGTCGGGAGATCAGTGCGATTGGTCATAGTGAAACGCATGAAGAGGAGTAGGTACTATATCATCCTGCCGCTGGCTATACTGCTGCTTGCAGCCTGTAAGCCGACGGTGCCTAGCCAGGTCATTCAGCCTGATGACATGGAGGAAGTGCTCTACGACTACTATCTGTCAAACGGTATGGCGATAACCCCGGGTGAGGAAGGCGGCAACTATACCAGGGAGTATTACCACCGACTGGCGCTGAAGAAGCACGGCTATACGCAGGCCGACTTCGACACGTCGATGGTGTGGTATTACAACCACCTGGAAGACCTCTTCCGAATCTACGAGCGTGTGCAGCACCGTCTGGGCGAGGATGCCCTGGCACAAGGTACCTCCATCCGTGAACTGCAGCAGTTCACCACCTATTCGCATTCATCTGACACCACCGACGTGTGGGAAGGCAAGCGCTTCCTGTTGCTCTATCCCCAGGCGCCGTTCCATGTCTATCAGTTCCGTCAGCGTGCCGACAGCAGCTATCATGCAGGCGACAGTTTCCTCATGGCCTTCGGCACCACCTTCCTGGTACAGAGTGGTATGCGTAACGCACAGGTCTATCTGTCGCTGGCCTATGACAATGACACCATCATCACCCGTGAGTACGGTGTTCCCCCCTCAGGCAAAGGCGTCGTCCGTATCCCTGAAGTGGATCACAGACTCAAGGAATTGCGTGGTTTCATTATCTTGAACCGTCGCGACGACAATCACGTGGAAACCGACGAGTGTATGCTTTTCCTCGACCGTATCCACTTCTTGCGTATCCGTAAAAAGAATCAATAAACATTTAAACTAAAAACCGATATGAAACTACGATTGTCAATCATGAATTTCCTGGAGTTCGCCGTGTGGGGTGCCTATCTCACTTGTATGGGTAACTATCTCGGAGTCGCAGGTCTGGGCGATCAGATCGCCTGGTTCTATGCCATCCAGGGTATCGTGTCTATCTTCATGCCCACATTGATGGGTATCATTGCCGATAAGTATATGCAGCCGCAGCGTGTGCTGGGCCTCTGCCATCTGTTGGCAGGCGGCTTCATGCTGGGATGCTGGTGGCTTGGACTGCAGGCTGGCTTCGGTCAGGAACTGGAGTCGAAGAGCCTCTTCATCGCCCTCTATACGTTGAGTGTGGCGTTCTATATGCCCACCATCGCTTTGGCAAACACCACCGCCTTCACGATCCTGAAGAAGAACGGGCTTGACACCGTCAAGGACTTCCCGCCGATTCGTGTGCTGGGAACTGTCGGTTTCATCATCACAATGTGGTTTGTCAACTGCGCTTGTTGGGAAGACGGTTCTTTCTCGCTCACCTTGGCAGAGAGTGCCCATAAGTTCCAATACACCTATATGCAGTTCTTCGTGTCGGGCGTGCTGAGTATGGTGCTCTTTGCCTACTGCTTCACGCTGCCCGAGTGTAAACTCGAACCGAAGAAGGGTGTCTCCCTGGCAGAGAGTTTCGGTCTGAGTGCCTTCAAACTCTTCAAGACCCGGAAGATGGCTTTGTTCTTCATCTTCTCCGCCCTCTTAGGTATGTGTCTGCAGGTGACCAACGGTTATGCCGGTCCCTTTATCACGAGTTTCAAGGGTAGTGCCGATGCGGCCATCGCTTCGTCGTTTGCTGCCAACAATGCCACGTTGCTGACATCCATCTCCCAGATGTCCGAGGCCCTTTGTATCCTGATGATCCCCTTCTTCCTGAAGCGTTATGGTATCAAGGTCGTCATGCTGATGTCAATGTTTGCCTGGGTGTTCCGATTCGGTTTCTTCGGCATCGGCAATCCCGCTATGCCAGGCGTGATCTTCTTCATCCTGTCATGTGTCGTCTATGGTGTCGCCTTCGACTTCTTCAATGTGTCGGGCGGTATCTTCGTCGATCAGGAGTGCGAGCCTTCGGTGAAGGCCTCAGCCCAGGGACTATTCATGATGATGACCAATGGTGTGGGTGCCACGATAGGTACGCTCTCGGCAGGTGAGATCGTGAACTACTATTGCAGTTGGCACGACGGATTCCTCCTGGGCGACTGGACCACCTGTTGGTTTATCTTCTCCACCTTTGCCCTGGTCGTAGGCGTATCGTTCGCCCTGGTCTTCCATCCGGACAAAAAGTAATAAAAGCCAGAAATGAAAGAAACAAGATATTTCTATGTGCCTGATGCTGCCCACCAGCAGGAGCTGCCCTCCGATGAGGCGATGCATGCTATGCGCGTGCTGCGCCTGAAGGGAGGCGACGAACTCTTCCTGATGGATGGTTCAGGGTGCTTCTATCGGGCACGGGTGACGATCGCTGCCACGCGTAACTGCTACTACGAGATCCTGGAGACCTTGCCGCAGCAGCCCCAGTGGAAGGGCCGTCTCCACCTTGCCATCGCACCCACGAAGATGCTCGACCGTATTGAGTGGATGCTGGAAAAGGCTACCGAGGTGGGCATCGATGAGGTGTCGTTTCTGAACTGTGCCTTCTCGGAGCGCAAACTGCTGAAACTGCCGCGCCTTGAGAAGATCGTTATCTCAGCCGTGAAACAGAGCCGCAAAGCCTGGAAGCCGGTGCTCCATGAGATGATCCCCTTCAAGAAGTTCATCGCAGCCCATCAGGAAGGTCCGCGCTATATCGCCCATTGCTACGACGAGATCCCCCGTACCTACCTCTTCGATGAACTGCGCCGTCAGGAGAGCGACGATGCCCTGGTGCTGGTAGGCCCAGAGGGCGACTTCTCCATCGAGGAGGTGCGCATGGCAGTCGAAGCGGGCTTCATCTCCGTGAATCTCGGAACCAGTCGGCTCCGTACGGAGACCGCAGGTCTCTCCGCCGTGATGATGATGCAACTTTCGAAAAATTAAACATTAAACATTAGATAATATGACTGACGAGAAAATCATGGCTACTATCAAGCCTGACGGTGAATGCTGGCAGCCGGAAATCGAGAAAATGCCAAGAGAGCAGCTGGAAGCGCTGCAAGTGAAGAAACTTAAGGAGAGCATCAAGGTTGCCCTGCAGTCACCTTTCTACAAGAAGCGTCTGGGCGACCTCGGCATCACTGCTGATTCCATCAACTCATTGGCAGATCTCCGTAAGATCCCCTTCACCACGAAGCAGGATCTGCGCGACAACTATCCCTACGGCCTCGTAGGCAGGAGTCTCGATGATGCCGTCCGTATCCACTCTACCAGCGGCACCACAGGTAATCCCTGTGTCGTGGTCTATTCTGAGCACGACATCTGCTCATGGGCCAACATGATTGCCCGTAACCTCTATATGGTGGGCTGCCGCAAGAGCGACATCTTCCAGAACTCTTCAGGTTACGGTATGTTCACTGGCGGTCTGGGCTTCCAGTATGGTGCAGAGTGGTTGGGAACGATGACCGTTCCTGCTGCAGCCGGTAACACCAAGCGCCAGATCAAGTTCATCAAGGACTTCGGTACCACCGTGCTTCATGCCATTCCCTCATACGCCATCTATTTGGCAGAGTGCATTAAGGAAGAAGGTATTGATCCCAAAGATTTGAAACTCCACACGCTTTGTATCGGAGCCGAGCCTCATACCGAGGAGCAGCGTCGTCGTATTGAGCGCGTGCTGGGTGTCAAGGCCTACAACTCGTTTGGTATGACCGAGATGAACGGTCCTGGTGTCGCCTTCGAGTGTAAGTATCAGGAAGGTATGCACCTCTGGGAAGACAACTATATCGTGGAGATCGTCGATCCTGACACGCTGGAGCCTGTGCCCGATGGCCAGATGGGAGAGATGGTGCTCACCACCCTCGATCGTGATATGATGCCAGTATTAAGGTATCGCACGCGCGACCTCACTCGCATCATTCCTGGCGAGTGTAAGTGTGGACGTACCCACCGCCGTATCGACCGCATCAAGGGTCGTACTGACGATATGTTCATCATCAAGGGTGTGAACGTATTCCCGATGCAGGTCGAGAAGGTGCTGGTGCAGTATCCTGGTCTCGGCAGCAACTACCTCATCACGCTCGATACTATTGATGATAGCGATGTGATGACTGTTGAAGTCGAACTTGAAGGACTGGATACCGATATCTATCCCAATATGCAGAATATGATTAAGGATATCCAGGCAGCCCTGAAGAGCGAGATCCTGCTGAAGCCTCAGGTGAAACTCGTGAAGAAGGGTTCACTGCCTATGAGCGAGGGCAAGGCTGTCCGTGTGAAGGATTTAAGAGAAGGCAGAGGATGAAACAGTGGCTCGCAGCTTGTCTGCTCCTATACATAACCAGTGTCTGCTCTGCCCAAGGGTTGGCACTGCGTGATGCGTTTCGTCAGATGCCCGACTCGGTGATGCCTACACTCACGCAGAACAACCGTCTCGACTGCCTCGATTTCCTCGATGCAGGGATGAAGGCAGAGGTCAGGAACCGTCTGGGAGGCACCAGTGTGATGACAGCTCTGACACCCGACAGCCTCTCACTGCAGGTGAGTCCGGCCCTGCGGGTGGATATGCTCCTGCTCACACTGGCAGAGCCCATCGACACGGTGGATCAGGTGATTGTAGTAGGGGAGACCTTCCTCGTGGATTCCATCTACGGAGAGACCACACTCCGCTATTTCACCCCCACCTGGCAATCGATTCCCGCTCCGCCGTTGAGTGAAAGTCAGCAGAAACGGATCGCTGGATTCAGTTTGCAAACGATCCTTAAATGGAGCGACGAACTTATAAAAAAAGTTAATATCAAGATCTAAAATGATAACAAATGTGCATTTAATGGAAAATTTACATATATTTGCATCGTGTTTTTCATGGTATTAGATTATTAAGGTTAATTAATGAATCTTATTTATCGCGAGATAAGTACTTTTCAAACTCCATGCGCAATACAAATCATTTTTTGTAATGCGAATGGTTAAAAAAAAGGGAACCTGAGAAGGTTCCCTTTTTACGTAGATTCCATGCGTGTTACGTCATATTTCCTAGTACACGTAGGAAATATTATTTCTACACCTACAAAATAGTTTTTCTACGTGTAGGCCTAAATGCCCCATAAGGCACGAAGCAAACGAGGCACGTAGCTCGACTATCTCGACCCACGTAGCTCGACTATCTCGACCCACGTACCTCGCGCCCCTCGACCTACGTAGTTAGCTGTGTTACAGAAGATATGTAATGGTCGTTCAATAGTCATGTCCAAGTCTTTCAGATAATCCTTTATCCCTATTACAAGGCTGTTGTAAGACCGTTACATGGCTGCTGTAATGCTCTTACAAGGCTTCTGTAATGGTGTTACAGGTCTGCTGTAATAAGTACTTGACATGCATAAGGCGCAACTAAAATTAAAGTAAATAGCATAAAACCGTGTTGATTTTGCAGCAAATACAGCAAAAATAGCCGTTTGTTGTCACCCTGCAAATTGTTGTTACCACCCATAACAAGTTTGTTGTCAGCATGTTATTAGCCTGGTGACAACAAAACAACAAATTCGACGAAAAAACTTTTGTTGCGTACTGGGGACTGTCCCTGATATTTAAATAGCAAAGGGGCTCGCTTCTCAGCGAACCCCGTATGCTACATTACTAACTCGTAAAAATATATTTTTCCATATGTTTTGGCAGATTGGATTATTTATTCTATCTTTGCAGCGTCAAACCTATTAAACTTTAAGCATGTTACCTTTATGAGGAAAAGAATTATGTTTATCTCTGCCCTGCTTATTTCGTTGTTTGTTTCTACCAACGCGTTGGGGCAAGCATTTGATCCTTGGGTCTATGAGAATCCTGAAAAGGAAATCTATGCCATTGAGAAATTTTGGTCCGAGACGCCGTTGAAGGTAGGCAATGATTTTCCTAAGGCAATGATTCGTAATTTCGCCAAAGCTTTCTGTAGTCAGTACCAGAAATATGCGCCCAATGTCGCCATGACGCTGTATCTGAAGAATCCCGGAAACAACAATGTTGAGATGGACAACTATTATATGGAAGACGATCCTCGCAACGGTTTTATCAGGTGTAATATGCCTGGACAGTTTGATTACCTGACAGAAATGTGCTATTGGAAGCGTGCTAACGGCCATTCACTGGTAGGTGTGCTGCTACAGATGGGACATGAGGGCGAAGGCGTAGATGATGACAGTGTCTTACTGTTCTACGACTACAATCCTTCCACCCGCACGATGACGCCCGATATGAAAGTCTATCAGACTGTCAAAGATATTCTTGCCAAACATACGGGTACACCCACTCTCAATCTGCCAAAAGAAGGCAAAGATATCAGCGTGCATTACATTGAATTCATCCAAACTGATGAGAATGATTTCAAATGGGAGCAAAACACGCTGAAATGGGGAAACGACACGTTCACAGAGATCGAAGGGGAAACTGGCTATTATTGATAGGACGAACCCCAACAACGAGGCACTCGATGTTGTCGGGTGCCTCGTTGTTGTTATTTGAAGGGGAATGTCATTTTGTCTTTCATTATTTCCCTGGCGGTCTCTTTGTCTAAGGTGAAGACGTGGTTCAAGATGCCGACGGAGACCATTCTGAGTTCGTCTTTGTAATTGATATACCCTATATTATATAAGGTGTGATCCTTGATGATCAGATTGGTCTTGAGATAAGAGTCAGCCATGTTGACGGTCAGCACGGTGCTGATGGATGCCAGTTCGGTGGTGAAGATATTGGTCTGCTTGTCCACCTCGTCGTTGACTACTTCTGATACGACACTCTTGATGGCCGCCATGTGGGCGTTGCGGTCAGGACAGGTGGCGATGAGCGCACCAGCGACTACTGCTAAGAAAACGATCAGGAATATGAACTTCTTCATTTCTTTCTGTTATCCATGTTTACGGAGGTGAAACGGAATTCTGAGGCGTCGATGAAATGTACATCGTACTGTCCGGCACGCTTCTCGATATAGTCTTTCTTCATCTTGGCGTATTTCTTCTCGATGTCCTTGCGGGTGAGGGCCGACACCACGACAACGGTGCGGTTCTTGAGACCGAGGCTGTCTGTACAGAAGTTACGCAACTGGTATGAGTAGTTGCTCTTGCCGGCGAGAAACTTCTTGGGCGTAAGCCATACGCTATCTACTTCCTGGATATCTGTGAAGAAGACAATGGAGTCGGTGAAAGAGGCGGCGAATCCGAACATATATGCCTTAGGCACTACACGGTTCTGAGCCAGAGTGGGCACGATAGCCACTGCCGCCAGGAGTAAGGCAGCGAGGGTGATGTGTCTGATGATTTTCATTTATCCTAAATATGTTTTTAATGTTTTATTCTTTGTACATGTGCGGAGTTTGCGGATGGCTTTCTCCTTGATCTGACGGACGCGCTCACGGGAGAGGTTGTATTTCTCGCCGATCTCCTCAAGGGTGAGTTCCGTCTGGTTGATGCCATAGGAGGCCTCGATGATGTTGCGTTCACGTTCATTGAGTATGCCCAGGGCCTCCTGGATCTCCGACTTCAGCGACTCTTCAACGAGGGCCATGTCGGTTGTGGGCGTGTCGTCGTTGGTCAGGACGTCAAGCAGACTACTGTCCTCATCGCTGGTGAAAGGTGCATCTACGGATACATGTCGTCCGCTGATGTTCATGGCCTCGTCGATCTTATCCTCCGGCAGGTCGATGTTGTCGGCAATCTCTTCCACCGAGGGACGACGCTCGTTTTCCTGCTCGAACTTGTTGATCTCCCGATTGATCTTATTGACGGAACCGACCTGATTGAGCGGCAGTCTGACGATACGGCTCTGCTCGGAAATGGCCTGCAGAATGCTCTGACGGATCCACCATACGGCATAGGAGATGAACTTAAATCCCCGTGTCTCATCGAAACGCTCGGCAGCCTTGAGCAAACCGAGATTGCCTTCATTGATGAGGTCGCTCAGCGTGATGCCCTGATTCTGGTACTGCTTGGCCACTGATACGACAAAACGCAGATTGGCTCGCGTGAGCCTTTCCAACGCTTTTTGATCACCATTCCTGATTCGCTGGGCGAGTTCTACTTCTTCCTCTGCCGTCAGCATCTCCTCCTTGCCGATCTCCTGGAGATACTTTTCAAGGGAGGCACTCTCACGGTTGGTGATTGATTTAGAGATTTTAAGTTGTCGCATTATAATTCCGTTTTTTAGCCAATTTGCAAAAGTAGGGCATTTTTCTGAAACTACCAAAAAAAAAACCACGAAATTTCAAATTCGTGGCTTTTTTCCTTTTTTTTCGCTTATTCGTTCTGCAAGGGCACTGCGAAATAGCCTTTCTTGCCAGTGGGATAGATACCCTGGATGTAGAGCACGGGCTCCTTGCTGGTAGAGGCTTCCTTCACGACATCCTGCAGGTCGTCGATGGTCTTGATACTCTGATCGTTAACCTTCTGGATGATGAAGCCCTTAGGTACGCCGGCATCCTTCAGTTTGCCACCGCTGATCTTCATCACTTCGAGTCCGTAGCCGATATTGAGCTGCTCCTTCTGAGCGTCGGTGATGGCACGGAAACTACCTCCCAGTACGTCGAGGTCGGCATTCTTCACCACCTTCGTGTTACCCTGTTCGTTCTTCAGTGTAGCGCTCACGGTGTGGCTCTTCTTGTTACGCAGATAGGTGAGGCTGACCTTGTCGCCAGGACGTTTCTTTGCGAGGATACCCTGCAGTTCACCGAACTTGGTGACCTTCTGGCCATCGACTGCTGTAATGACATCACCTTCTTTCAGACCGGCTGCCTCTGCAGCACCGTCTTCAACCACCTTGGCTACGTAGATGCCCTCCATTGTGCCGAGATCCACTTCCTTGTCCTTCTCCTTCTCAGCATCCACGAAGTTCTTCACGTCGGTGCCCTGAATACCGATCATGGCGCGCTGTACGTTACCAAACTGCTTCAGGTCGTTTACCACCTTGTTCATGATGGTGGTGGGGATAGCAAAGCCGTAGCCGATATTCGAACCCGTCTGTGAATACAGCATGGCGTTGATACCTACCAGTTCACCACGGGTGTTGACAAGGGCACCACCTGAGTTACCCTGGTTGATGGCGGCATCGGTCTGGATGAACGACTCTACGCCGTTGGCACCGAGGGTACGGGCCTTGGCAGAGATGATACCTGCTGTGACGGTGTTGTTCAGTCCGAGGGGGTTACCTACGGCGAGCACCCATTCGCCGACACGTACTTCATCGCTGTTGGCAATGGTGATGGCGGGCAGGTTCTTTCCGTCAATCTTGATGAGGGCCAAGTCGGTGGTCTTGTCGGCACCGATCACACGTGCGGAATATTCTTTATTGTCTGTCAGACTGACTGTCAGTTCGTCAGCACCATCCACCACGTGGTTGTTGGTCACGATGTAACCATCGGCTGAGATGATCACACCTGAACCGGCTGCGGCACGCTTCGGGGTCTGTACCTGACGCTGGCGTTTGCCGCCGTTGTTGCCCTGACCACGTCCGAAGAAACCTCCGAAGGGATCGGAGAAGAAGTCCTCGAAGGGATCATTGTACTCGACGGTCTGGATCTTGGAGTTCTGCACCGACTTGATATACACCACAGAGGGGAGAGCCTTCTCTGCTGCGTAAGTCAGATCGACAGGTTGTCCGGCAGGAGCTGATGATACAACGGGAGCGGGAGCAGTAGCTGTAGCGGCGTTCGTGTTGGAGATGGCTGCTACAGAAAGAACTAAAGCAACGACGCATACGGCGGGGGTTGCTACATTTACAATCTTTTTCATATTCTCATTCATTTTATTATGTATTTAAATTCAACATGGGCAGCTGGGCTGCGTTAACTCACTCGCTGTTTGACGGTGCAAAGATAGGGGCAAAATTCCGTTTACTGACAAATTGTCGTGAATATTTGTCCCAATTTAACAATTTCACCAAGACGCTTAACGGGCATTTGCGATTAACACTTCAAATCTTAAATTAATGACAAATTTAAGGGTTGATACCATTTTTAGTTGAATATAATTAATTATCGATACTTTTTGTATTGCAAAAGTACTCCTTTTGAAAAAAAAAGAGTACTTTTGCAGCCGAAAGCACTGTCACGGTCTGTCGCTGGTGTCATTTAGGCACAAGAGGAAAGTCCGGGCAGCATAGGGTACCCCACTTCTGAAAGTGGAAGCTATTGGTGACAGTAGGTGAGGGCAGAAGAAAATAACCGCCTTGCTTCGGCAGGGTAAGGGTGAGAAGGTGGTGTAAGAGACCACCAGCCGGTGGGTGATCATCGGGCTGTGTCTGCTGGGGGCTGCAAGTTCGCGTATACCATCGTCTGAGGGTTGCCCGTCCGATTTACGATGGAGGGTAGAACGCTTGAGCTATGGGGTGACTCATAGACTAGATAAATGACAGACGCCATCCGCAAGGGTGGTACAGAACCCGGCTTATAGGGACAGTGTTTTCTTTTTTAATTGAATGAGGCGTGAAGAGTGGATTCTTTCATAATGAGATTGTGCGGAAGGCGATTCTGACGGTCCGTTTCTTTACCGAGAAACGGGTCATGGCAGAGGCTGCTGCCCTGACGTACTCTTCACTGTTGGCCCTGGTTCCCATCCTGGCTGTGGTGTTTGCAATCGCCCGTGGGTTCGGCTATAACAAATATATCGAAATCTGGTTCCTCAATGCCTTGTCGTCTCAACCTGAGGCGGCCAATGTCATTGTGGGTTTTGTGAACAGTTATCTGGTACATATCCAGAGTGGTGTCTTCCTCGGTGTCGGTCTGATCTTCATGCTCTATACCGTGCTGATGCTGGTGAATAACATTGAGGAGACTTTCAATCAGATTTGGCAGGTGAACAATGCGCGCCCGATCATGCGCTCCCTGGCCAACTATCTCGCCATGTTCCTGCTGTTTCCCATCATCATCATCGTGTCGATGGGTCTTTCCATCGTGATGACCACCCTTGCCGATAAAATCGAGGATTTCATGGTGCTGGGACCTGTGGTCAGTAAGTTGCTCGACATGTCGCCCTCCTTGCTGCTGTCGATCCTGTTTATCGTCCTCTACGTGTATATGCCCAATACGAAGGTCAGGCTCTCGTGTGCCATCGTACCTGGTATCCTGGCGGGTCTGGCGATGCATGTGCTACAACTCTTCTATATCTACGCACAGATCTGGGTGACGGGCTACAACGCCATCTACGGTTCGTTTGCAGCCTTGCCGTTGTTTATGCTCTGGGTGCAGTTCTCATGGACCATCTGTCTGTTTGGGGCGCAGTTGACCTACACCAACCAGAACCTGAACCGTATCGGTATCAACCTGGAACCGATGGAGATTCATCCGAAGATCGACATGACGGATGATGAGCGTGGCCCTGAGGCGACGAAGCTCTATGCTGATAACATAGACTCCCTGTAATCAAAGGTTTTATTTGCGGGCCAGTTCCCAGAAGGCTACGGCAGCTGCTGCAGCCACGTTGAGGGAATCGACCTGATGTGACATCGGGATGCGGATCACGTAGTCTGCATCATGGATGGTCTGTGCGGGTAGGCCGTCGCCCTCTGTACCCATGATGATGGCGAGTTTCTCGGTTTGCTTTAACCGCGGGTCGTCTAATGCGATGGAATCGTCGGTTAATGCCATCGCTGCCGTGGTGAAACCGAGGTCGTGAAGGGTGGCATAATCATCGAGCCACGTCCAGGGCACCAGGAATACACTGCCCATCGAGACGCGTACAGCCCGACGGTTCAAGGGGTCGCAGGCATTCCGTGTGAGCAAGACGGCATCGATGCCTAAAGCGGCGGCAGAACGGAAGATGGCACCGATATTCGTGGTATCCACTACACCGTCGATGACAACGATCCGACGGGCCTGTCCGATGACGTCGGCGACAGGTGGCGAAGGACGGCGCTGCATCGCACAAAGAACCCCGCGTGTCAGGGTATAGCCTGTGAGTTGTGCCAACAGTTCGCGTGTACCTGTATATATAGGTATATCACCGCATCTGTCGATGATGTCTGCCGCATCCCCCGTGATATGCTTCCGTTCGCAGAGCAGGGCCTGTGGTGTATAACCTGCCTGCAGAGCCACTCGGATCACCTTCGGACTCTCGGCAATGAAGATGCCACGTGTGGGATCCAACCGATTACGCAACTGCGCTTCGGTGAGTGAGGCGAAGATGTCCAAACGAGGGTCGGAGAGGGTGGTTATTTCGTGAATCATTCGTCGGTAGCAGGTTTGGTGTAGAATTCGATCAAACGGGTGAGGGCGCGCTGACAGACCAGACAGAACTCCGGTTCCTCATTGGTGCGCATACGGCAGTTCTCGAAGCCGCGCCACACGCCATTGGTGAGATAGCCGCCACCCTCGAAGAGACCGGCCTTTCCTTCCTGAACGAGATCCTCCCATTTCCCGATGAAATGGTGCTGGGTGGTCAGATTCGGTTCCCAGGGCTCCGTGTCGGCAAAGTACATCGGATCGTCATTGCCATAGGCATACTCATCGCCCAACCCTCCGAAGGAATGGCCGAATTCATGTACGACGACTGGTAGGAAGTGCTTGCCTCCCGTATAACTGAGGTTATAGGAGTTGTAGATGCCGCCTCCGCCGTAGTGCTCGGTATTCACGAGGATGATGATATGCTCATAGGGTGTGCCTGCCAGTACGTTATGTAACTGCTTCAGATGCAGCGTCGTCAGATAACGGTCGCTGTAGAAGGTGTCGAAGTGGGAACCGAGGGCGGTCTGTTTCCAGATGCCCTTTGAGGGTTCGCTGGTGCCCGATTCCTCCGATACTGACTTGAGGGCGATGATGTTGAAACGGTCCTGCAAAGACTTGAACGGCTCGTGATGGAAGAGGGAGCCGATGGCCTTCTGGCAGTCGGAGATATAACGGTCCATTTCATCGGCGGTGTATCCCTCCGCCACAAAGGCGATATGGATGCAGCGGGTGGTGTCGGCTGCCTGGTGTAGGATGTCGTAGGGAGTGACGTCACGGAGGCCAGCCTGACGGATCAGGATGTCTGAAGGCACCACGGTGTGCGTCATGGAAACGGCCGTTTCATCGTGGTAGTCGTAGAGTTCTACCGTGATTTCAACGGTATCCTTGGGGAAGGGTACGAGGAAGACATTCTCAAACGACTTCTTCGTGTGTTTCGCCTCGTCGGTAGATAACCATTCCTGGAAAAGTGTCGAGAAGGAGTGACGGAAGATGACTTCCTCCTTCCCATGAGGACGCATGATGATCTGTCCGTTACCTCGCAGGGGTACCTCATTCAGATGTTGGCGCTTGCCATACCACCGTGGCAGGGCTACCAACTCATCTACATAGATGGCTGATTGTGAATGGTCGCCCGCAAACGTGTAGTCGAGTCGGAGGGTGTGATCCTCGAAATAATCCTCAAAACGCTGCGCGTCTGACGATAAAGATAAAAATAATAAAATGTTGAAAACCAGTATCTTCTTCATAATTCGTTCATTAAATCCTTTACATAACTTCTGCTCCAGTCACGCAGGTGGTGTTGCTCCTCGTCGTATTGCAATAAGTCGAGGTCGATCGCCACGATGCCATCCTCGTTATGGGTGCGTCCTAACCGTTTTTCCGTTTCTTTCAGTACCTCATTTAACAAGTTCATACTGAAGGCGGTAGTAGCCCTGCAAAGTTGGTTGAGATAGGGTTCCTTACGGATGCAGTTGACGGGTTCTGTCCAGATGGCTGAGGTGAAATGTACCTCGGTGAGCAGTTGAGTCAACTGCGACCTGGCTGCCTGCAGGTTCGCCTCCTGATTCGAATTCGAGGCGAGACTGATGATAATCTGATGTTGCTTTTGAGTCATAACGCATGCAAAGGTAATGATAAAAGTAAAAAGGTAAAAAAGTAAAAAGGTAAAAAATGTAAAAAGGGCAAAAACTAACGGGATAAATCTTCTGCTATCTCCGTTTTTCTTTGTATCTTTGCACCAAAAGTTGTAAAAGAACTGCTATGCGGAGTTGACAAAATGAAAGAAAATGCTTTATTTTTGTGAATTCTTGCTCAAAAATTTGGTCGGATGAAATAAAAAGTGTAATTTCGCAGCGTTTTTCAGAAACATGAACGTATTAACATTATAAAAATAACAATCAAAATGAAGAAGTACAACTTTAATGCAGGTCCCTCTATGCTTCCCCGTGAGGTGATTGAGAAGACCGCTCAACAGTGTCTTGATTTCAATGGTTCTGGTCTTTCTTTGATGGAGATCAGCCACCGTGCTAAGGATTTTCAGCCCGTTGTCGATGAGGCAGTGGCTCTGGTAAAGGAGTTGCTCGATGTGCCCGAGGGTTACTCCGTGATCTTCCTCGGTGGTGGTGCCAGTCTCGAGTTCTGCATGATCCCTTACAACTTCCTGATCAAGAAGGCTGCTTACCTGAACACCGGTGTTTGGGCTAAGAAGGCCATGAAAGAAGCCAAACTTTTCGGTGAGGTAGTAGAGGTGGCTTCTTCAGCCGATGCCAACTACACCTTCATTCCGAAGGACTGGACCGTTCCCGCTGATGCTGACTATCTGCACATCACTACTAATAATACGATTTATGGTACAGAGATCCGTAAGGACCTCGACGTGCCCGTTCGTCTGATTGCCGATATGTCATCAGATATCTTCAGCCGTCCTATCGACGTGGCTAAATATGATGCCATCTATGCCGGTGCCCAGAAGAACCTGGCTATGGCTGGTGTGACCATCATCATCCTGAAGGACGATGCACTGGGTAAGGCTCCTCGTGAGATTCCTACCATGCTCGACTACCGCACACACGTAGATAAGGGTTCTATGTTCAACACACCTCCTGTAGTGCCTATCTACAGTGCGCTTGAGAACCTCCGTTGGATCAAGAAGCAGGGTGGTGTTCAGGCTATGGACAAGTTGGCACAGCAGCGTGCTGAGATCGTTTATGGTGAGATCGACCGCAACAAGATGTTCGTAGGTACCGCTAAGGAAGAGGATCGTTCACTGATGAACCTCTGCTTCGTGATGGCTCCTGAGTATAAGGAGTTGGAGAAGGACTTCCTCGACTTCGCCGTTTCTAAGGGTATGGTTGGTGTGAAGGGTCACCGTTCTGTTGGTGGTTTCCGTGCTTCTTGCTATAACGCCCAGACCATCGAGGGTTGCAATGCACTCGTGGCTTGCATGAAGGAATTCGAGGCTAATCATTAATAATATTGTATTATGAAAGTATTAGTTGCTACAGAAAAACCATTTGCAAGTGCTGCTGTTGAGGGCATTCGCAAAGAAGTAGAGGCAGCTGGCAATGAACTCGTGCTGCTGGAGAAATATACAGAGAAGGCCCAGTTGCTGGATGCCGTGAAGGATGCCGATGCCATGATTATCCGTTCGGATAAGGTGGATGCCGAGGTACTCGACGCTGCCAAGCAGTTGAAGATCGTGGTTCGTGCCGGTGCAGGTTACGATAACATCGACCTCGCCGCTGCTACCGCCCACAACGTCGTCGCAGAGAACACCCCGGGACAGAACGCCAATGCCGTAGCAGAACTCGTATTCGGTCTGCTCGTGATGGCTGTACGTGGTTTCTACAATGGTAAGAGCGGCTCTGAGTTGCTCGGCAAGAAACTGGGTATCCTCGCTTTTGGTAATGTAGGTCGTAACGTGGCCCGCATCGCCAAGGGCTTCGGTATGGATGTCTATGCTTACGATGCTTTCTGTCCTGCAGAAGTGATCGAGAAGGCTGGTGTTCACGCTGTGGCTAATCAGGATGCACTCTTCGAGACCTGTGACGTGGTGTCACTCCACATCCCCGCTACTCCTGAGACCAAGCAGAGCATCAACTATGCACTGGTTGGTAAGTTGAAGAAGGGTGGTGTACTGGTGAACACAGCCCGTAAGGAAGTGATCAATGAGCCTGAACTGATCAAGTTGATGGCAGAGCGTGAGGATCTGAAGTTCGTGACAGATATCATGCCTGATGCCAACGACGAGTTCCTGAAGTTCGAGGGTCGTTACTTCTCAACACCGAAGAAGATGGGTGCCCAGACTGCAGAGGCCAATATCAATGCCGGTATTGCTGCCGCCAAACAGATCAATGCCTTCTTTAAGGATGGTGATACGAAGTTCCAGGTGAACAAGTAAAACCAGAAATTTATAATAGTTGAATAAAAAAGTAAAGCCTCCCAAATCGGGAGGCTTTACTTTTTATTTGGCTATGTATTTCTTTCCGTTTTGGATATATATGCCTTTGTGGGGACTCGTGATGCGTTGGCCATTTAGATTATAGATGGCACTATCTGCTCCAGTTTGATTGATGTGAATAGCACGGATGGCAGTGGGCTTCGGTGTTGCCTCCATCGTGTAAGAGCAACCCCAAGCTGCCTCGATAACTCCTGGCACTTCTGTACCATCAGTTTTGATTAGTGTTACCTTGAAGAGTTTGGCTTTCTTATTGCTATCCACAGCTTGGAGAGTGATGCGATAGATCTTGGAGCCAACTTCAGAAGCGTCGAAGTCTATGGTGGTGGTTTTTGAGCCGGCTGTCAGATTCATATAGGCTTCTTTAAAAGTTTCACCGCTTTTGTCACTATAGGTTTTGATCTGTAACGTGCTCGAATAGTCATCATCCATTTCAACACGAATACCCTTATATTCGCTCAAACTGAGGGTGGGTACATTATCTGCCCAGTTGCCATAGAGGAAAAGCTCACTCCATTGGTCATTATAGGTGATATCATACACAATATCAAAATCATCGATTGTGGGATATTTATACCCGTCGGTACTGCCATAGTAGGCTTTGATGAGCGTCTGGGCAAGATCTGCCTGATGGAAAACGGGTAGAGTACGGTTGGCACCATCTGACATTCCCATCCAGTAGCAGGTGGCGATACCAGCATTCTTTGTCTCCTTGATTAAATAGTCCATCGCATAGAGGGCTACTTCACGATCAGTACTGTAATAGTCAATATTGGAAGGCCATGTGGTAAAAGTGGCATATTCTCCAATGATCACAGGCGCCCTGTTCAGCAGGTTGGATTTGATATTACTGATCAGGTTGTCAATTTCATTTTTGGCATTACTTTTACTCTGCCAGTTAGGATAGCTGTGAATCTGGAATATGATATGATTGCTCTCTTCGGGCTTATCCAGATTCTTCATGGCGTCAGGAGTGCTACTGGCAGAATAGGTGTTAACGATCAGGTTACGGTCCTTATTATTGCCGCCTGTATTACGAACAGTTGTAACGAAACTCTTGGCATAGTCATTGATAGCCTTATAGCCATCCGTCTTATTAACGGGCTCGTTCCAGGTGCTCTTCTCATCCAGCATCTCGTTGTATGCTTCGAAAATCAGCTTCTGATCATAGTCCTTGAATGTCTCGGCAATCTGTTTCCACAGATATTCGTATTTCTCTTGGTTGGCTTTGAAGCTATTGCCAGATGCCTTAAGCCACGACTTGAAGGTATTGCTGTCAGCACCAGTATCGTGATGCACATTCAGGATACAATACATGTCGTTGTCTATGACATAGTCAACCACTTCTTTTACACGTTTCATCCAGGCATCGTTAACCTTTCCGTTCGCATCCATCTCCTGATACCAGGTTACTGGGACACGGATGGTTCCAAAGCCAGCCTCCTTCATCATCTTGATTAATTCTGGTTTCGTGACTGGCTGTCCCCAGCAGGTTTCGTGTTCTGCCGTTGTTTTCCATGTCTTGGATGCATCATTGGCATCAAGGGTATTACCCAAGTTCCAGCCCACCCCCATGTTCGTGACAGCATCTTTGGCATTCTCAAAACTTGCAGCCCATGACGTAGAAGACATCAACAGGGTGCAAACAAAAAGTAGAGTTTTCTTCATACACTTATAGCTTATTGGTTATTTTTGCTGCAAATATACGATTTATTTATGAAATAAGGCATTAATAAGGGGAAAGATTTTGAGAATTCAGAACTTTTGCGTATTTTTGCACCTAATTATTCTGAAACTTTAAAACCAAGTATTATGCAAAGTGACCCAAAGCAGTGTCTTTACTGCACCAACAATCAGACACTCCACGATCTGATGATTGAGATATGTGAACTGTCAGTGTCTCGTGCTTTCCTTTTCAAGGAACAGACCTATCATGGCCGTTGCCTCGTGGCTTATAAGGATCATGTGAACGATCTGAATGAGCTGTCAGATGCAGACCGTAATGCCTTCATGGCAGATGTGGCTCGTGTGACCCGTGCCATGCAGAAGGCTTTCAACCCCGAGAAGATCAACTATGGTGCCTATAGCGACAAACTCTCGCATCTGCACTTCCATCTGGCTCCGAAGTATGTCGATGGTCCCGACTACGGTGGCGTGTTCCAGATGAACCCAGGTAAGGTGTATCTCTCTGATGCAGAGTACGCCGACATGATTGAGAAAATCAAGAAATATTTATAATAGTATGGCAATTATTAAACCCTTTAAAGGTATTCGTCCGCCAAAAGACTTGGTGGAGAAAGTAGAGAGCCGTCCTTACGACGTGCTTGACAGTGAAGAGGCTCGCGCCGAGGCTGGCGACAATGAGATGAGCCTCTATCATATCATCAAACCCGAAATCGACTTCCCCGTAGGCACCTCCGAGTACGATCCCAAAGTGTATGAGAAGGCTGCCGAGAATTTCCAGAAGTTCCAGGATAAGGGGTGGTTGGTGCAGGACGCGCAGGATCATTATTATATTTATGCGCAGACGATGAACGGGAAGACGCAGTATGGTCTGGTGGTCTGTGCCCATACCGATGACTATATGGCAGGTCGCATCAAGAAGCACGAACTGACCCGTCGCGACAAGGAAGAGGATCGTATGAAGCACGTGCGTGTGAACAATGCCAACATCGAACCCGTGTTCTTTGCCTATCCCGACAACAGCGTGCTAAATGCCCTCATCATGCGTTATGCCGCCACAGAGCCCGAATACGACTTCATCGCACCGATCGACGGCTTCCGTCATCAGTTTTGGGTGATCTCCGATGCTGCCGATATGCAGACCATCACCGATGAGTTTGCCAAGATGCCGTCGCTCTATATCGCCGATGGCCATCACCGTTCGGCTGCTGCCGCCCTCGTGGGTGCAGAGAAACAGAAGCAAAACCCCAACCACCAAGGCACTGAGGAGTACAACTACTTCATGGCAGTGTGCTTCCAGGCCTCTCAGCTCACTATCCTCGATTACAACCGTGTGGTGAAAGATCTGAACGACATGTCGTCGGAAGAGTTCCTCGCAGCCCTACAAGTGAACTTCATCGTAGAGGATAAGGGTACGGAGATCTACAAGCCCCAGCAACTCCATGAGTTCTCGCTCTATCTGGATCAGCACTGGTTCAGTCTGAAGGCGAAGGAGGGAACCTACGACAACTCGGATCCGATCGGTGTGCTTGATGTTGATATCTCCAGTCGTCTGATTCTCGACGAGATTCTGAATATTGGCGATCTGCGTTCTTCACAGCGCATCGACTTTGTAGGCGGTCTGCGTGGCTTGAAAGAGCTGAAGCGCCGTGTCGATTCCGGTGAGATGCGTGCCGCCCTGGCGCTCTATCCCGTCTCGATGCAGCAGATCATGGATATCGCCGACAGCGGAAAGATCATGCCGCCGAAGGCCACCTGGTTTGAGCCGAAACTGCGCTCCGGACTGGTGATCCACAAACTGGTCTAACACTTTTTTTAAAAACTAACACGACCTATGAAGAGATGGATGTTATTCGGCTTGTTGCTCGTCGGCATGACGGCACAGGCACAAACAGCGAGGAAGTTTACCCTCGATCTGACTGACGACGGGAAGGCACAGATGGTGTGCTTCCTTCCGGAGACTCCTTCAGGCAAAGCAATTGTGGGTGTGCCTGGTGGTGGTTACTCTATGCTTTCGAATACCCATGAGGGCTATCTGGCTTCCGACTGGCTCAACCAGCAGGGCATTGCCTATTTCGTGGTAAACTACCGTCTGCCTAACGGTGACCGCACGTTGCCGATGGGGGATGTGTGGCAGGGTATCCGTACCGTCCGCGACTCTGCAGCCGTCTGGGGCATCAATCCTCACGATGTGGGTATCATGGGCTTCTCGGCAGGTGGTCATCTGGCATCCGTCATCTCCACCCATTCCGAGTTTGACCAGCGTCCCGACTTCACGATTCTGTTCTATCCCGTCATCTCGATGGATGAACGAGTATCCCACAAGTGGTCGTGCGTGAACTTCCTGGGTGAGGAGGGACAGAAGGATCCTGACCTCGTACGCGACTTCTCAACGATGAATGCCGTGCGCCGTCATCTCACACCGCCTGCTATCGTCATCACCGCCAGCGATGATCGTCTGGTGCCTTTTGTCACCAACGGACTGGAGTACTATAAGGCGATGCGTAATGCAGGTAACGAGTGTACGGTGCATGTCTATCCCACGGGTGATCATGGCTTCGGCTTCGGAACTTGGTTCAAGTATCATGATCAGCTGCTTGAAGACCTCGGCAACTGGTTGAAGAACCTTCAGACACCCAAGCCCGATGCCATCCGTGTGGCTTGTATCGGTAACAGTATCACCGATGGACATGGTATCGAGATGGCGTCACAGTATGGTTATCCCGCCCTGTTGCAGAAGGCCTTGGGAAGCGACTACTGGGTGAAGAATTTCGGTGTGAGCAGTCGTACACTGCTGAACAAAGGCGATTTCCCTTATATGAACGAGCAGGCTTGGCGCGATGCGCAGGCCTTCCAGCCTGATATCGCCATCATCAAGTTGGGTACCAACGACACCAAACCCCAGAACTGGAAATATTCGGCAGAGTTCAAGCAGGATCTGGAGCAGATGATCAAGGCGCTGGGTAAGGCGAAGATCTTCCTCTGCACGCCGATCCCTGCCTTCAAGGACTCTTGGAACATCAATGATTCCATCATCGTCAATGGTGTCATCCCCATCCAGAAGAAAGTGGCTAAGAAGAATGGTTTGCAACTCATCGATCTGCATACGCTGATGCTGAATGAAGAGGAACTGATACAGCCCGATGGCATCCATCCCAATGAGAAGGGTGTGGCTAAGATGGCTGAGATCATCGCAGCCGCTATTAAACAATAAATCTTAGATAATCCATACGAAAAGGGCCCGTCATCACGACGAGCCTCTTTTCTTTCAACACAAAAACTAAATTTAACTATCGCGGAAAGTGAGGGATTCAAACCCCCGATACCCGAAAGGGGTATACCGGATTTCGAGTCCAGCGCATTCGATCACTCTGCCAACTTTCCTCTTTCTTTTTGCGGATGCAAAGTTAATAACTTTTCCCGATACCACCAAAGGATTTATGGGAAACTTGCGAAAATTATTCAAAAGTGAGTTTCTCCAGGCGGTTTCTCAATTGTTCCGCCTCACTTTTACGGATACCCAACTTAATCTCGCAAGTGTTGTCGTAAGTCTGTGAAATGATCCTCGGCTGCATCTCCTTCACGATTCGCATCACATCATTCATCATGGGGTAGGCGAAGGTGTAGGTGATCACTTCCTCCACCTGGCGCGTCTCGATCTCACAATGGGCGATGGCATCGGCAGCGGCTTCACGATAGGCCACAATCAGTCCACTGGTACCGAGATTCACACCCCCATAATAGCGCACCACCACGATGAGGATATCCGTCAGTTCGTTGCTGTTGATCTGTCCGAGTATCGGTTTGCCGGCTGTCGATGAGGGCTCTCCGTCATCGTTGGCTCTGAACTCCGTGCGCTCTGGGCCCAGCATGTAGGCATAGCACACATGACGGGCATCGTAGTACTTCTTCCGATACCCTGCCAGCAGATCCTTGATCTGTTCTACCGACTCCACATGATGAACGAAGGCGAGGAACTTGCTCCGCTTCTCGGTGTAGTAGCCCTCGCCTTCCGTCTTAATCGTTTTATATTCGTCGAGAATCATCAATTGTTATATTCCTGCCAAGACTTAATCTTCACGTCGTCGAGACGCATGGCTGTGAAGGCCTCGATAAACGCCTTTGCCAAACGCACATTCGTCATCAGAGGAATATTGTGGTCGATGGCACCACGACGGATCTTGTAACCATTGGTCAACTCACGGCTGGTGTGGTTCTTCGGCACGTTGATCACCAGTCCCACCTTGTGCTGTGAAATCAGATCCATCACGTTGTTGTCGCCATCCTCATCAGGCCAAGCCACAGCCGTAGCCTTCACACCGTTGTCGTTGAAGAACTTAGCAGTACCGGCAGTCGCGTAGATGGTGTAACCCTTCTTAGCCAACTGCTGGGCAGGTTCGAGCAGAGAGACCTTACCCTTGGCACCACCAGAAGAGATCAGTACGGCATCCTTCGGAATCGAATAGCCGGTAGCGATCAGAGAGTTCAGCAGCGCCTCGTTCAGGTCGTCACCCAGACAACCGACCTCACCTGTAGAACTCATATCCACACCCAGCACGGGGTCGGCGTTCTGCAGACGGGCGAATGAGAACTGCGAAGCCTTCACACCGATGCGGTCGATGTCGAACTCGCTTCTCTCAGGTTTCTGGTAAGGTGCATCCAGCATGATCTTCGTAGCGGTCTCGATGAAGTTACGCTTCAGGATCTTCGATACGAAGGGGAACGAACGAGAGGCACGGAGGTTACACTCGATCACCTTCACCTCGCGGTTCTTTGCCAGGAACTGGATATTGAACGGACCGCTGATGTTCAGTTCAGCAGCGATCTTACGGGCAATCTTCTTAATCTGTCGGATGGTAGAGAAGTAGATGTGCTGTGCGGGGAACACCATCGTGGCGTCACCAGAGTGCACACCGGCATACTCCACATGCTCAGAGATGGCATACTCGATCACCTCGCCCTTGTCGGCAACGGCGTCGAACTCGATCTCTTTCGTCTCTGTCATGAACTTAGATACCACCACGGGGAACTCCTTCGACACCTCTGTCGCCATGTTCAGGAAGCGATGCAACTCCTCCTCATCGTAACACACGTTCATCGCAGCACCAGAGAGCACATACGACGGACGCACGAGTACGGGATAGCCCACCTTGTCCACAAACTCCTTCACATCATCGAACGAGGTCAGTGCCTGCCAAGACGGCTGGTCGATACCCAGTTTGTCGAGCATGGCAGAGAACTTATCGCGGTTCTCGGCACGGTCGATATCCACAGGACTTGTACCCAATACGGGCACACCCTGACGGTACAGTTTCATAGCGAGGTTGTTAGGAATCTGACCACCCACGGAGACGATCACCCCCTTCGGCTGTTCGAGGTCGATCACGTCGAGCACACGCTCCAGTGACAACTCGTCGAAGTAGAGACGGTCACACATATCGTAGTCGGTAGATACCGTCTCGGGGTTATAGTTGATCATGATACTCTTGTAACCCAGTTTACGGGCGGTGTTGATGGCGTTCACCGAACACCAGTCGAACTCTACCGACGAACCGATGCGGTAGGCACCGGAACCCAGAACCACCACCGACTTCTCATTAGTATAATAATTAATGTCGTGGGCAGCCTGGTACTTCTCACCCTCGGGATTGCCGAATGCAGGCACGTGAGTATAGGTGAAGTAGAGATAGTTCGTCAGTTCAGGATGCTCAGAGGCTACCGTCGGGATACGCTTCACGGAAGGAACGATGCCCTTCTGCTTACGATACTTACGCACCTGCAGGTTCTCCTTCTCCATATTCGTTGACTTCGACTTCAGTACGAAGCGGGCAATCTGGAAGTCACTGAAGCCACAGCGCTTCACCTCGAGCAGCAACTCGTCGGGCAGTTCCTCAAGGGCGTTGTATTTCAGCAACTCATGCTTCAGATCCACGATGTGCTTCAGACGCTCCAGGAACCACACGTCGATCTTCGTCAGTTCTTCGATACGCTCAATGGTGTAACCCTCTTCGAGTGCCTGGGCGATGGCGAAGATACGCAGGTCAGTCGGATTAGCCAACTCCTCGTCGAGGTTGTCGAACTTCGTGTGGTCGTTGCCCACGAAACCGTGCATACCCTGACCGATCATACGCAGACCCTTCTGCATCATCTCCTCGAAACTGCGGCCGATACTCATAATCTCACCCACAGACTTCATCGATGAACCGATCTGACGGCTCACACCTGCAAACTTAGTGAGGTCCCAACGCGGAATCTTACAGATCATATAGTCGAGCTGCGGAGCCACATAGGCACTTGAGGTCGTACCCATCTCACCAATCTGATCCAGCGTGTAGCCGAGGGCGATCTTCGCGGCCACGAAGGCGAGGGGATAACCTGTTGCCTTTGATGCCAATGCGGAACTGCGGCTCAGGCGGGCGTTGATCTCGATGATACGGTAGTCGTTGGTCTCTGCGTTGAAGGCGAACTGGATGTTACACTCACCCACGATACCCAGATGCTTCACACACTTGATGGTGATCTCCTGCAGCATCTTCACCTGCTCCTCACGCAGAGAACAGGTTGGGGCCACCACGATACTCTCTCCAGTGTGGATACCCAGTGGGTCGAAGTTCTCCATCGAGGCCACCGTGAAGCAACGGTCGTTGGCATCGCGGATGCACTCGAACTCGATCTCCTTCCAGCCCTTCAAACTCTCTTCCACCAGAATCTGCGGAGCGAAGGTGAAGGCGCTCTCAGCCAGCTCGATAAACTTCTTCTCGTCAGGACAAATACCAGAACCGAGACCACCCAGGGCGTAAGCCGAACGGATCATGATGGGGAAACCGATCTCGTGAGCTGCCTTCAGGGCATCCTCCATCGACTCCACAGCGTGGCTCACGGGCACTTTCAGATCCACCTCACCGAGCTTCTTTACGAAGAGGTCGCGATCCTCAGTGTTCATGATAGCCTCTACACTCGTACCCAATACCTCTACACCATATTCCTTCAGTGTGCCGTTCAGATAGAGTTCCGTACCGCAGTTCAGGGCAGTCTGTCCACCGAATGCCAGCAGGATGCCGTCGGGGCGCTCCTTCTTGATGATTTCGGTTACGAAATGTGTATTCACGGGCTGGAAATACACCTTGTCTGCAATACCCTCACTGGTCTGGATGGTAGCGATGTTGGGGTTTACGAGTACACTCTTGATACCCTCTTCGCGGAGGGCCTTCAAAGCCTGTGAACCAGAGTAGTCAAACTCACCGGCCTGTCCGATTTTCAAGGCACCCGAACCGAGCACCAACACCTTCTTCAGTTCTTTCTTCATATTATTTTAGTTGTTTGACGATTGATTTCTGTTTTGTCGCGTGCAAAGGTACAAAGAAAACGGGAAAAATTGCTCAAAAATGAAAGAAATCTGCAAAAGAAATTTGAAGTTTAAAATTTATTGTGTAATTTTGCATTATGAACATAATTATTGCTATTGATTCCTTCAAAGGCTGCCTCTCGTCCGCCCTTGCCAACCAGTCGGCAGCCGATGGTGTTTTGTCGGTTTCGGCAGATGTTAAAGTGGTTCAGATGCCCGTCAGTGATGGGGGAGAAGGGTGGCTTTCAGCCTATCATGCCGCCATTGGTGGCGAGTTGATCACCAAGACCGTCCGCGATCCCCTGATGCGTTGGATCGAGGCACAGTATCTCGTCAAGGATCAGACCGCCGTCGTGGAGATCGCCCAGGCCAGCGGACTCCCTTTGCTCACAGCAGAGGAGCGTAACCCGATGGTCGCCACCAGTTACGGTACGGGACAACTCATGGCGGCAGTGCCACGAGCGATTGTGGTAAGGGTATGTTGCGGGCCATCATCGACGCTTTTGCCCAACAGGGCACATGGGATGATATCACCGAACTTCAGAATGTACGTTTCACCATCGCCACCGATGTCACCAATCCTCTCTGCGGACCCGAGGGCGCTGCCCATGTCTTTGCCCCTCAGAAAGGCGCTACCCCCGAGATGGTACAGGAACTCGACGCCATCACCCGACGCTTTGCCGACCTCTCTGCCAAGCACTTCGGCTTCGATCGTCAGAATGAACCAGGTGCAGGTGCTGCAGGCGGTCTCGGCTATGCCTTCCTGCAATATATGAATGCCGGGTGTCGTTCTGGCATCGAACTGCTGTTAGAGGCTGTCAACTTCGACACGCTGTTGCAGGATGCCTCACTCGTCATCACGGGCGAGGGCTCCTTCAGAGTGCCAAGCGTCATCAGGTGCCCGTGGCCTTGATTGCAGGTCGTATCGGGGATCGTCAGCAATTACTCGATGCAGGCTTCGCCCATGTGGAATGCATCAATCCCCCGGGACTGTCCCTGGAGGAAGCCATTCAGCCCTCTGTCGCCCAACAGAACATCAAGACCACCGTTCAGCGTCTGCTCAAATAAAATATGGTTCGCATGTGCGAACCATTTATTTTTGATCTTTGCAATCCTTGTGGTCACAATCCTTGTGAGGATGGTACCCGTCTTTAGGATGGGGACCGCCTTTGCCATGATGGCCTCTCATGCCGTGCTTATGGCAATCGGCCTTGTACTGCTCGAACTGCTCTGGCGTCATGATCTTCTGGAGATCAGTCTCGTAGTTCTTTCTCATGTCAGCGTACTTCTGATTGAGGTCGAGCAACTTGGCAGCCTGCTTCTCGTCGAGATTGTAGCGCTTCACCGTCATCTCAGTCTGCATCTTCACGAAGTCCTTTTTGTCGAACTTCTTGTCGCAGCACTTCTTGTCGCCTTTCTTCTCACAGCATTTGCACTGCTCGCACTTCTTTTCGCAGCACTTACCTTGTTCTTTGTTGTCCTGTGCGAACGCTGCCGAACTGATAAAGAGGGCAGTCATCATTGTCATTAAAACCTTTTTCATTGTCTTACTTCTTTTTTATTTGTTAAACTTCTGTTACTTTGTCTCAGTTGCAACTGCTCCTTTGACGTCACGTAAGAAAGATGGTTTAATCCCATTTCGGAAAAATCACATCTCTTAATGTTAGTAAACAGATAGCCCTAAAAAACGTTTCGAAAAACCATTCAGTTCCGATTCCGTTGAAGAAAACGCCCGATTCGTTGAACTAATTTTGGTGGGTCTGGTATTCTTAATACCTTTGCACCGTCAAAACAGAGTTAGTAGTTTTTTCATACGTATATAATTAGGTTTTATAGGTTAGGTTTAAGTTAGTTTTAATTGGTTAGTAAGTTTACGGGGCGCATCCCTGCGCCCCGTAAACTATTTAGTCAGTTCCTATACAGGACGTGGAATTTAGTTTAATATGGTATAGTTTGAAATTTTGTCGATACTCTCATTGTCGCCTGATTGAGTTGTTTTGCCACCCTTGAGAGGTGACTTTTTTTCAGTTTTTGCCTTTTTTAGCAGAGAAGTTTGGCAGAATGATTTTTTGATGTATCTTTGCAGAAACTAAAGTCAGCGAACTATGGATGATATTCATTCTTTGTCTGAAGAGGACATCAAACTGAGATATATCACACCAGCCATTCTTGCAAAAGGGTGGTCTGTGCAAGATATTACGATGGAAACTAAGGTGAAACTCACAGATGGCAAGATCAACCTTAGAGGAAACCTCGTGGCTCGAAATAAAGCCAAGTTTGCTGATCAGTGCAAGTTCCCCAAAGAAGAGGAAGAGGTATTGCGCCCAGATGAACTCCTAAAGCAGTATCACGAGAAGCGCGTCGCCCTCGATGCCAAGATCGATGCAACGCTGAATGAAATTCAGCAGATGTTGGGCATTGAAATAAAATAATGAGTCGTTATGAACAAGATATCTATCCGTTTCTTTAAAGACTATAAAGTACGTGCCGTTTGGGATGAGGATCATAGTAAATGGTGGTTCTCTGTGCTTGACATAGTAGGTGCTATCAACCAGCAAGATGACTATGAGAAGAACCGTAACTATTGGAAGTACCTAAAAAGCAAATTGAAAAAGGGGAAAAGTGAAGTGGTTAGTGTCACTACCCAGTTGAAAATGTTGGCTCCTGATGGTAGATAATAAGATCAATTATAATATAGCAAAAGGGCTCGCTGTCTCAGCGAACCCTGTATGCTACATTACTAACCAATAACCTAAAACAAATATGCAAAAAGAAAACTACTAACGTATGAATCAAATAACTGATGCAAAGGTACGGGGGCTTGGGACTGATTCCAAGAAATTAGTCTGATTCTTGTCGGAGTTGTTGCGACAGGGGGAAGTATTTGCGACAGAGTAGGGGAGGAGGGGTAGAGTGTGTCGTAAAAAATATTAAAAAACTAAATTTGTTTGTTGTTATTCTAATGTTTTTCCCTACCTTTGCAGAGTTTTATAAATTTAATCCATAATATAAACTAATGAAGAAGACTTTAGCAGAATATATTGAAGAGTTTCAAAAACTTGAGGAACTCTACGAAAACAATCCTGTATTGCGTGCAGAAGTTGATACTGCAATGGAATCAATGCAATTGTACTATCCGGATTATTTTAAAAAAATAGAAGGAAGAGCCTTTATCGAATTGTCTGAAGAAGAGATAATTGATTTTGGCAGAATGATAAAAGAGCATAAAAAAAGGCTAAAAATGCAGAATTAAAAACGAGGCACTCGATTTTGTCGGGTGCCTCGTGTTCGTTTATCTTAGATCAGTGAGAAGGCGACGTCCATCATGTGAGTGAAGTTGTTCTGGCGCTCTTCGGCGGTGGTGACTTCTCCCGTCAGGATGTGGTCGGAGATGGTGCAGATGCCAAGGGCGCGATTACCGGAACGGGCGGCATTCATGTAGAGGGCGGCAATCTCCATCTCTACTGCCAGCACGCCCATGTTGATCCACTTCTCGTTGTGGGCATTCTCATTGTAGAACACATCCGACGAGAACACATTACCCACCTTGTAGTGATAGCCCATCTGCTCGCAGGCTTCCACGGCCTTGCGGATGAGACCGAAGTCGGCAATCGGTGCAAAGGTGCCAGGCAGTTCATACTGGTCGGCATAGCGGCTGTTGGTGCAGGCACCCATGGCAATGGCCAGATCGCCGATGTGGAGGTCGTGGTTGATGGAACCTGCGGATCCCACACGGATGATAGTCTTCACGCCGTAGAAGTTGTAGAGTTCATAGGTATAGATGCCGATGGAGGGCATACCCATTCCATGGCCCATCACACTGACACGTTTTCCTTTATAGGTGCCGGTATAGCCCAGCATACCACGTACATTATTAAACTGCACTGCATCGTCGAGGAACTTCTCGGCCATCAGTTTCACACGCAGCGGATCGCCCGCCATAATTACGGTCTCGGCAATGTCGCCAAATTTGGCCCCGATGTGGGGAGTTGGAGTATTACTCATAAGCTTGTTGGTTATTAGAAAACTTAAACTTTGTTGCAAAGATAGTAAATTTACAATTAATACAAAAAACGTCTGATTTTCAATTCGTTACACGTCTTCTTATTCCTTTGATCTTATTACTTGTTCTTTTGCAAAGGTACTACTTTTTTTTAACGTCAAGCGTTATTAAACATATTTTAACTATTTGTAATTCATAGTTATTAAAAAACAGCCCATTTCTGAGCTGTTTCATTCACAGACATTCTGAGCTATTACTTTTTTTCTAAGTCATGCACGTAGAAGTCGTAGAGCTTGTTTAGTCTCGCATTTATCAAGTCCTCCTTAGTGCTATTGCCCTTAGTCCCTTTGATTTTACATATCTCGTCGGCATCTTTCTTTGAGACAGATTTGAGGAAGCCAACCAGTATGTCTTCGACTTGCGCACCTGTGAGATTCTTCTTTAAATCTAACTTTGACTTTATCCAACCTGCGAAAGAGCGTGATGGCAATAAAACACTGAAACACTTCGCAGCTTCCAATATTTTTTTACATCTTTTTATTTTCTCCTTACTATCCTCTGAATCTTTAAGCACATCAGCTGTTTCACCATTCATGAACTTTTTGAGCACGCTCTTCTTTACATTCTCCGTACCTGTTACATACATTGAGATAGCAGGGAGTGAATAACCTTTTGTTTCCAGTTCTGCCATATATCGAAGCACATCTGTTACATTCGATGGGTGAGACATAATTGCACCCTTAATATAATCTGTACCTTTCCATGTGCAGGTGCAGATATTCATCTCTGCTATCATTTCTGCGATGGTAAGATTCTCTGTGAGGGGAAGTGTTACGTAAAACTTACCATCGAAAGTCTCGTCTTTCTTCAACTCCAGATAAGCCTTGTAACGATGATTACCTTCAAGCATGACGAGTGTTTGTGCGATTTCATTGTCTGCAATCTTTTCATTTGACATAAAATCTACGACATCAAGTCCTTGTTTCACCGCTCTGTCTGCGAAATCTACAACAGCAGCCTGCAACTGTGCTTTGTCCTGCAAAGACTTTCTCTTAGCTTTGACGGCTTTCTCGTTAAAATTGCGATTGTTCGCAAGTCGAGCAATCTTGTAACCGTTGTTAATCAACTCTGAAACCTCGTAAATACAAAATTTTTTAATTTCCATTAATTTTACCCATACCCTTGGGACTTATTTTGGCATCTGGTGCTTGCCCGTTAATAACTAATTATTGTTTCTGGTTGCAAAGATAGGGCAAACAATAGATCATAACAAGCAAAAAAACATATTCCATGTTAGGAACATTTCAATCTAAAATATTCCCAACTAATTAATATTCAACAAGATAATAAAATGAAAGAGAAGAAAGAATATTTAATTAGAAACCTGAACCATAGTATTTATTGTCAGTTTTAACCTTAATCCTCTCATAACCACTGATCGCTGTACGGATATACCCCTTACCTGCATTGTCAGGCACTAAAAATCTACTATCATCAGTAAGACCAGTAAGAAATGCCATACGTGAGATAAGAAGGTCTTTATTAGTTGAAATTAGTGTTGGATAGCTCTTAACGAGATCTTCATCCACCTTTCTATGCTCCATAAACCAATTTAAATGCTCATAGAAAAGTGCAAGTCTCACAGTTTTCGCCATCTGTTTAGTCAACCTTTTCTCACTTAATTCACAGCTATCAAGTACAGTAACAGGTTTAAGAACTCTGGTTTCTTTACCATCTATTATTTCCGTTTTCTTACAATAGTCTGATTCTAAAAATTGAGATACTGCATATGCTAAAATGGCTAGAGTTTGTTCGCTGCTAATAATAGTGTTTTTCCTCTTAACATTCAGAGTCAATTTAGCCTTGCTTTTACTTTTGTGCGTTATGCCACAAAGTTGATAATCAAGTTTGCCTATTTCATTGACAATAGCTTGCAACTCTTCTCTAGGTGTTAAATTATCATCTATTCTAGCACCTTCACAAGTTTTACCCACAACCCAGTCTTTAATACAAATACATAGATACCAGAATTTTGAGATGTCTAACCCATAAGCTTTCAGAGTCATAGATATATTGGGGACTGACTCTTTCGTTGATTGCACCTTATGCTGTGGAGTTTTATCTAAAGTTTGCCAAGAAATATGTTTCTTCGACACTTCTTCCTGTACAGCTTCTATATATAATGGTAATGTGCTAAGATCAATTTTACCATCCAAATACCTACGAGCAAACCAACTTGGAACAAATGAAGGTTGTTCAATAAAATATTCCTCACATGTTTCTTCATCAAAGTCATGAACAGGTTCCCACCAGAAATTATCTGCAACTTTGTTCAGATACTCAAACAAAGGATCATCTATATATGGGTAGTCCATATATCCTGTCCTTTCGTACTCTGTTATTGGCTCAATCTCTATCATGCCACAAAAATACTAAAATTTGCTGAGATTACATCAAATTTTAAAATTTTTATTTTTTCTACGCATGCCGTCACACCCTTACATATTCCCCCTCCCTGTCTCAATAGGTAAAACGAATTTCTGAAAGAAACTTAAGTCAGCTACAAAAAAAGTAGCCAATTTGTAGAGCGTATGTACCTCTTAAGAGGTAAACATGTACCTCATACAGTTAACTCTATCATTAATCATTTAATTCATTGGATTATGAGCAATTTATTATTGATGCCTGCTGCTGTGGCTACTAATAACAGCAATCAGTTTGAGTACACAGACTATGAAGAAGTTGTGGAACAGCCTGTAACCTCTGCTAAGTCCTATGTCAGTTTCTTGGAAGCTAACACCAACCGAATCACTATGGACGAGTTGAAAACTCAGTGTGTCGTACCAACGTGGGCTAATCAAGAGCTGACGATCTCACATCAGGACTTTATCGAATCTGTCTGGGATGCAGCGCAGTCTTTCTATCAGGGAGAAGCGATCACCAACCCAGATGTAAGAGTGTCGCACATCGTTAGAGGTCGTACACCTGACGCATTAGGTAAGAGAGCTTCTGAGCTTCTGGAGTGCGAAAAGACTCAGTTCTACCAGAGGATGGCGTTTGCTTTCACGATCCCTACTATCTATGAGACTATAGACGGTCAGCGTTTGGAGCTTTGTGTGGGCGGTGTCCGTAACTACAATGATCTGAACCTTTACCGTTCTTCTAAGGGAGTGGAAAAGTTCTCAGTGTTCGTAGGCTGGCGTGTTGTGATCTGTAGTAATCAGGTGCTGACAGGTCAAGGTGTGAAACTCTCTTTAGAGGTGATGGACTTGAAACAGCTCTACCAACAGGTGATGGAGCTCTTCAATCAGTTCAACCCTGCAAGGGACATACATCTGATGCAGACCCTCAGTAATACCTACCTTACTGAAACACAGTTTGCTCAGATCATAGGTAGAATGAGGCTCTATCAAGCACTACCACAGGGGCTATCCAGAGGCATACCACGTCTATTGATTACTGATTCACAAGTCAATAACGTGTGCAGAGGCTACTATCTGAATGATGAATTTGGTGGTAAGGGTGGATCACTCTCTATGTGGAGCTTCCACAATTTGCTGACTGAAGCTAACAAGTCAAGCTACATTGATAGCTATCTCTCCAGAGCGGTTAACGCTACAGATGTTGCCGTAGGGCTTAACAACGCCTTGCACGGTGATTCAACATACCAATGGTTTCTTGGTTAGTTGATAGAGCGGAGGGCATCACCTTATTATATATATAGGTGGTGTCCTCTTTACCTCTAAACCGTATTCTTTTAATGGGTGTGTTCAGGTAACTTTATGATTAGATGCTTGAAGCACCCTTTTTCGTTACTATTTAATTCTTTGATTATTATGAGTACAACAACAGCAGTTATCTACGCCAGAGTTTCCAGCATCGGAGATAGGCAAAACACAGACAGGCAAATTTCAGACCTTTTAGATTATGTGGAATATCAGAAATTAGAGCTCTGTAAGATATATGAGGAGCACATTTCTGGAGCAAAGAAGAACAGTGAACGCCCCGTATTACAACAGGCTATTGAGTTCTGTAAATCCAACAGAGTTTCCATACTTTTAGTTAGTGAGCTCTCACGTTTGGGGAGAAATGCTTTTGAAGTTCTGGCTACAGTGAAAGAACTCATAGATTCTGGGATCAATCTCTACATGCAGAAGGAACAGCTAACGTTACTTGATGTTGAGGGTAAGCCCACTATGTTTGCACCGATAATGATCGCAACCTTATCAACGTGTGCTCAATTAGAAAGAGAGAATATCAAATTCCGTCTGAATAGTGGTCGTAAGCTATACATTGAACGTGGTGGAAAGTTAGGTCGTAAAGTAGGATCAGTGAAGACTACAGAGCAGAAGAAGGAAGAGCACAAGGATATTATCTCTTACCTGAAACGTGGTTACTCTGTAAGAAACACAGCTAAACTCACTAACAAAGGGGTAAGCACTGTTCAGAGGATCAAGGCTGAATTTAGTCTATAGCTGATGATCATTTCATACAATTAGGCAGGGATTTTATACAATCAAATTAAAATTTCTGCCTAATTACTTGCATTTTTCAAAACTAATCGCTATTTTTGCAGATGAGTTTCAAGTACTCCTTCGTGAAGGTGTGCGTTTTAATGGCTCAAACTTAGTAAAAAGAGCGATTGACGTTAATCCTGTCATAGAATCTGGACAATTCTTAGCTACAAGGATAATGGCAATATGCTCACATCATTAGGATTATTGTACCTTTATAGGCATGATATAATCTAAGGTGTGGGCTATTGTTCATTGTTTGTAGCAGGTAGTCCAGAACCTTATGACGATAATGGCAATAGTCCCACGCTTCTTAAACAATAATCCGCTGACTTCATGGGATTGGTTAGCCATATAATTAATTAAAACTATGGATATTAAAAAGAGTGTTATTCTCATGTTGATGATTCTCACTGCTAACTGTGTTGAAGCAAAGAATGATGAAACTTTTACAATACAGCAGGGAGATCCTTTAATATTGTTACAACCCAAGAAGACTGCTATTCTTGAAATCGATTATTCTAAATTAATGGTAACGGATGGAAAAAATCATGAAGACGATATCGATTATGTTACTTGGATGAAAATGCAGGATGAGGATGATAATAAATGGTTAAATGATTGGGAAAACAAGGATAAGGAAGAATGTTACAAATCATTCAGAGATAATTTTAACAAAGAAATTGATGATGCAATTAAGCTTACGAAATATGGAAAAGACTATAAAATGGTTTTAACAATGAAAACGATTAATTTCGGTTCAGCCGTTAAATATAGTATCGTAACAGGATGGAAAAAGGGACAAGCCAAAGGAGGTGGAGAACTTGAAGTCAGGGATTTGAATACTGATGAACTGTTACTCCTTATTGAATTCAATGATCTTAAAGGAGAAGGGAGCTTTAAACAGATAGGACGGTTTAAAGGTATTTATGAGAACCTTTGTGAGAAGTTGAACGAATATCTTGAAGAATATCAGAAAGAGCAAAAGAAACTTGCAAAAAAGAACAAGAAGAAGGACTGATTCATCTGTCGCCCAGCCACTCATTTCTATCTTTTCATTACATTAATGAGTGGTTGGGCTAAAATAGGTAAGAGTGCAATAAACCCTCACTCAAATTTGTTTTATTAACCGCTGACTTCATGGGATTGGTTGGCACAATTTGTAAAATATGAAAAATTTTCTTCTAATCTTCATCTTACTGTTTAGTTTTGATATGTCAGGACAAAATATTTTGAGGCCTAACCAATCGGGAGACATTAATATAATCAGTCATAGTTACATGACAGTCTCACCAGACAAATATGGTAACATGATTAATAGGTCTCCTGTAAAAAAAACTGAAACACGAATAACTATCAATGAAAGTTATGTAACAGTCAAGCGCTCTGATAAAAGCTACAAATACAAAGTAATATCAATATCACAAACAGGAAATAATAATCCAACTTTGAGATGTATGGATACTTCTACTAATGAATACTGTTATATTAATGTTAAGTCAGTTTTTGGATTGGATAATACAGGTGATGTTTCGATTTCATATGATAATAGTATTTATCTACACTATTTTTTCTTTTACCAATAAACTTTGAGAAGGTCTAAATAGTAGATAATCCCTTTTGCGGAAAAACGATGCTAATATAATGGAACCATTATAATTGTTGTTTATTTTTTTTACATAAAATCAATCTTATAGTATGGGTTTGGGAGTTTGTATATTGATAGCATTTATTGGTCTGGTTTTATTAATTGGATGGTTGAGTGGTGATGGGCAAGTTTCTTTTGATAATAGCGAAGGGTGTTTAGGCTTTTCTATTATTGCTATTATAATCGCTTTCGCTTTATTTACATGTTCTAATTAAAGATTAAATAATAACTTCGGCACCCACTCATTTCATACAAAAAAACATAGTGAGTGGTTGGGCTTTTCATTTTAAATTAGTAACTTTGCAGCAGATTCACTAAACCAACATTTCTATGACCAATAACAGGAGTAAGTCACCTCTAAAGAAAGATCAGAAGATCAAAGAAATGCAAGATACCGTAATTAAGATTATGGCAGAAATGGGCTATGATAGTATGTTTGATGAGGATGGTTATTATCCTTTCTCTTTAAATACAGACAATAAAGATTACTTTCGTGGTTTTGATTCTGAGGAAGAAATGCCCTATCTTAGTGATGTGTGTTTCATAATTAGTTTTGATTATGATCTACGATACATCGAGATTACCGAACATTGCTGGAAAACAATCAAGTTGGATGATATCAAGGAAGTGGAAAGGCTAAAGCGTGCTATTAATCAATCAAACTTCGGTTATAGTGTTGTAACAGCCTATTGGATAAATGAAGAAGAACAGACAATAGAAATTAGTAGTAATGCTGGCTATCCCTATCTCCCTAATGAAGCTTATCTAAAAGATCTATTTAACCGCAAAATAAAAGATATCTTGTGTAAGAATTGGTTTATAAACCACTATTTAGAGGAAGATAGAAAGAAGAGCATTTAGCAGATTACATTTCCAGCTAAAAAATCAATTTCAATAGAATACCCATGAAATGTAACCAACTTTTTAGAATCTATATTAAAGGAGTTTTTTTGTAATTTATAGTTACACTTGATTTAGAGATTTTTCTCATTTCAAGATATGCTGACACCAACCATTTATCAGAGCTACCCTATAATAAGAGGAAAATAGCTCCACCATTAAAATAAGTACCAGAGACCCTTTTCTAACTATTATTTTAATGTTTCAGATTTTTTAACTTGGACTTGGTCTGGAGTGATAATATATTTGTAACAGATCAGTTGAGAAGAAAGGATAGTGCCAAAATCAGGGTGACATTATTTCCTTGGAGCCCAAGAACAATTTATTTCAGACCATCCTATAAAACAAAGGAAAAATATTCTTTGTAGGAAATAACTCTCATTGATCCGTATTCAGGCACACTATGGAACCAGTTAGTTTATGGGGTTGTCACATCAACATTAAGCAAGGTTAGTGGCTACTTGGATATGATACTCTTTACAGATCAATACTTGAAGGACATACACAATCATCATAGAATTTTAATGAGGCTAAAAAAATGCTGGAACCACTGATTATCGCAGATCAGAAAATACTATGAAAATCCCTTTAAATTGTTTGTAATTTGGGGACTTGAAGATATATAGGGAAAAAGTTCGTAGCGATACGTCTTTTGTTCCTTTTCTTCTATCTATTAATAGAAATTACAAAGATTTGACCATTCTAAGATAGATAATTTTAAGTGTCCCATGAGGCTAACATGAGGTGTCCCATGAGACTAACAACATACTAATACCTATAATACTAATCCCTATTAAACGGTAATCTTTCAGATTCCCGTCAAAAAAGGTAGATTTTGACTAAAGAGTAAAATTAATGATGTTAGAGTACGTTCCTACACTTCAAAGGTTCCCCAATCGTAAAGAGGCTAAAAAACACTTTGGGAAATAGTTCTTTAATAAATTATGGAGAGAAGATAATTTCAGAATAATAAATGATTCAAACGTGGCATACTTCGATGAATTACAGAAAAATACCTCAAGCAGTTGCTGATAAATTAAGACCGTTAGAAGCGTACGTTTATTTAGCGTTAGCTTCAAAGTCAGATTATGAAACAGATGAAAGTAATGTTAATGAAGATACTTTGGCTGAACTAACTGGACTGAGAAGAGAAACTATCTCAATATACATTACTAAATTTGATGATGAAGGGATCATCAAAAAGACAACTGAACGCAGAAAAGGCAGTAGTGGAGCATTTTTGTTTAACCATTATATTCTATATACTGATAACTATTCATTAATAAGCATGGATCTGCTCAAAGAACCTATCAGGAGAGAACTTATCGGATTCCTTGTTCAGTTGAAATTAAGATGTTACAACTTTACGAATTTATGCCAATACTCTGTGAGAGATCTGGCAGAAACTCTAGTCTATACCAAATCAACGGTTGACCGTTATTTGATAGAAGCAGAAAAATTAGGCTACATCAAAAGAGATGAGGATGGAATCCATTTACTCAATGAAGATTTATTTATCGTTGATGAAAAATCTGTGTACGAACTTGTTAGAGAATATTATCCAGAAGTTCTTACTGATGTAGAAATTGCCAATCATAAAATATTATCTTCACCACATAGATGGTGAGGCTTTTTCAGACATAACTATATATATGACGTAACCACCACGATTAAGTTTGTGATGGTTACGTTTTTTATTTGCGATTCTCCCATGCTTCAATATCAGCTTGGATTTGTTTCTTTGGACGATCAATATCTTCTTGAACAAACATAGCTTCTACTTCATCAGTGCTTGGCACATCAACCTCCATACCAAAGTAATGCTCTTTATGCTTAAAGATAGAATAGAGTAGGGGATCACGGAAATAGTAACTAAGTTCAAATATTACGTTTTCCAAATCTGATACCATACTTATGTCGGCATCTTTAGAATAGCTATTCAGTTTAGATATATCTTTCATTACTTTAATAGCCTGTTTGGTACTATCAAGATGAAACACATCATTGTTACTATTCATCAAGTCAATAATGCTAATAAATGAATCGTAGGCAAAGAGGTTGTTTAACGGATTAGCGACAGCAGATGCTTGTGAAGTAGTAGAAGTAGATGCTCCAGCCATTACCCTATTCAAAGCTTTATTTGCCACAGTCACTATATCTTCTTCACTATACACTTTATAGACTTCATTAATCATCGTATCATCTGCATGACCTGTGAAGTCCTTCAATTCTTCTGGAGTAAAACCATAATCAAAGAGACCATGATATATAAAGGTGTAACGAGCAAAGTGGCTACCGACAATATTATATAGTTTATCCTCATGTTGATTACCTTTGGCATCAATCCATTTTTCAGTGCTATCTAAACCAGCTTTCTCAAATATATTCCGTAAATTATATATCAAGTTGCGACTGTAATGTGTTTTATTTATATCTGCATACTTAAATCCGTTTTTATATCTCTCTAAAATAGTTTTAACAGTTTTATTAAGCCAAATAACAGCTATGATGTTTTTTGTTTCTTCTTTTTTAGGAACAATAGTAAGATATTCATTACCACCTTTAGAATGGAACCTTTGCAATGACGGACTAAAAAGTTTTGGTGTGTCTGAAACTCTATACCCAGCATTACATTCTAATATAAATAAATCACGATATTCCTTTTCCCTATTATTGAGAATATCACATGACATTAATTTGTCAAGTTCTACATTTGTAAGTGGACGTCTCTTTTTATCCTCTCCTTTTGCATGATATTCTTCTAAGGCCTGATATTCAACTTTTGATAATTTGTAGCGACTAAAGTTTTCATTTCCGACCATAAAATTTATCATTCTAGCAATTATTTGACATTTAGTATTTATGGTTTTATTACTGTCCCCCTTGACACCAAGCTCCATAGACCTGTTTATAAGATATTGCTGATACTTGTTTAATCCTTTTTGCGATAGTGAAGAAGTTTTGTTTAACCCTTTTTCATCACAATATGCAATAAAAGCGTCCAATTTGCCCTTTTCTATTGATTTTGACACCTCTTTTGTCGATTTATGGTATGTGCCATAATATAAATCAAAGGCTTTGTTTATCAAAGTTGAAGCCTTTGGAGTTCTAACAACGCTTTTGCTTAAATTATTATCATTCATATCATCATCGTTTATAATAGAAATTACAATTTTTCTAATCGAATCTTTTAATTCCTCAACTGTAACATTTTCAGAACTTGTGCAAAGGTAAGAATAATATTTGAGAATATCCAATCTAATCTTAGAAAGTATGGTAAACACCTTTAAATTATTCCTATAGTCTGTCACAGTTATATTCCCAATAATTATTGGCAATTGCTTCTTTTTGTCCCATTGCCAACTATTAACTTTACACTTTGTCGGTAATTTAAGTTGATTTTTTCCCAATCTTATAATAGCATACACATTAGTAGCCTTATTTCCTTTAGGCTCACGCAGATTGAAATTGAGTGATACGTTATTTACATTATTTAACTGTTCTGTAACTGAAATTCCTGCAGTTTTTCTCATTTTGGGCGTTCTTTAATTTCGTTCTTTTTCTCGTGTTTTAAGATAAGAGAATTTGCCTAACTACTTGATTATCAGCGAATCGTTAATTATTGTTGCAAATATAGTAAATTCTGTGGATATTTGGTAATTATTTTGTATTTTTGTGGCAGAATTATGTATTTATATGGCATTTTGATCGAAAATATGAGGAAAATTGCAAAACTACAGTTGTTATTGGCTTCCGTATTACTGTCAGCATGTTCGGAGATCGTTGAAAGTTCTTATGAAGATCCTGAGTGGACAGATGATGATGGCCCGTCGTGTGTAGATAAAGGTCCGTCATATACTGATAAAATGGTTGATGTGAACCGTGACGGAAAGGACTACGGACAGGTGTCGCTACGCTTCTACAGCGATATGCCCAGTGTGGCGTATATCTCTGTGGAGGACTTCCATTGGATCATGACGGGTGGTGGTGAAAGGATGAAGGTGACGCGTGAGGGCGACCTCTATGAACTGACCACTAAGGGCGGTGTGGCTACGGTGGATGTAAAGGCTGACTACCTCAACTCTATGACCTATGCCGGCTTCGTGGATCTGATGTGGATGACGGCTCCGGATCTGGCTCCCAATGCGATGTATGACGGCAACAAGTTTATCAAGTTCGTCAAGTTGGAAAATGTATCGACGTTCATGCCTGTCAGCGACGTTCATCTGGATTTCAGTAAGTATGACATCGACCTGCACGACGATGGCACCAACGTTTATTTTCCCTTTGCGACATTGGCAGACATCTATTCCAACTGCAACTTTCACAATGCTTCCTATCACGATGATCTTGTGATTGTGAGCACCAAACTGGACTTCTATTCCATCAATACCATAGATCCGGAATATGCCGCCAAGCCTTATCAGCGGGCTGCAGTGACTGCCGACATGGCTAAGTTCCGCTATCAGGAACTGTGCTTCATGTTCGACAACCTCTTCGGCTACCCGGGTCGTACCATCATGGAGCAGAACGGAATGGCTGAGAAAGGGTTTGACGCCACGTTGGACGTGGTGAAGAATGGACCGATAGTGAAAAAACTGCTGCAATCGACCGACAACATGGACTTTGCCTGGGGCAGGATGGCGATGCAATACCTGATTTACGATGGTGGTCACACTAATTTCAGAGCAACGGTGGGCTTGCCTGCAAACATCGAGAAAGAATACACCGATCGTGTGTTGGCTGCCGCTGGCAGTTATCCTGAGGCGTCAGCCATGTATGAGGAGTGGAATAAGTTGACCGATGAGCACAGCGATTTGGAGAAGAAACTGGAGGACATGCGCAAACAGGCCTATGGCGACGTGATGTATAAGGCCAACAGCGACAAGACCTTGGGGGTGATCATCATCAACACATTTAGTGATCAGGATAATGAAGCCTGGAACAACTATTATGCCAGCCAGAAGACCGATGCCGACTGGCAGGAACTGATGAAGAGTTACAAGAAGGATTGCTTCGTCGGCTTTCTCTATGGACTGCAACAGGCTGTGGCTGACGGCGTGAAAAACCTCGTGCTGGACATCTCTCTCAATGGTGGCGGCTCTACTGACAATGTAGGTGCCGAAGTGGCTCTGCTACGCAAGAACCGAACAGTACAGTTATGGTCGCAGGACGTTCTGGAAGGCTATAGCAAGATTGCGACTTACTATGTGGACAGCAATTTCGACGGTGTGTTCGACGAGAAGGATGACACCAATCCCAAATTCGACTGTAGTGGCATGAACATCGGTGTGCTCTCCAGTCAAGTGGCATTCTCGTGTGCTAACCAGTTTCCATCTATCATGAAGGATTACGGATTCCCCATCATGGGTCAGCGTTCTGCAGGGGGAGCCTGCTGTATTCAGGTGATGCAGACGGCCGACGGTCAGAATTTCGCCATCTCAACCTACCGCGACCGTTCCACCGATAAGAATTTCATCAATAATGATCCGGGCGTAGAACCTACTGAGGGGTATGCCTTCGACTACAACCACTTCTACGATCTTGATTTCTTGAAGAAGATTCTGAATTCTAACTAATATTTTCATATAAACATGAAGAAAATTGTATTGATAAGTATGGCAATCATGGCCACTTCGATGTTGCAGGCTCAGGGGCTGCAGTATCCTAAGGCAGAGAAAGACGGCACCGTGGATGAATACTTCGGTGTGAAAGTGAGTGACCCTTACCGCTGGCTTGAGAATGACACCAGCGCGCAGACCACAGCGTGGGTAGAGGCAGAGAACAAGGTTACGAATGCGTATCTGCAGAAGATACCTTTTAGAGGCAAGCTGCTGAAACGTCTCACCGAGTTGTCGAGTTATGAGAAGGTCGGTGCTCCCAGAAAGCATCACGGCAAGTGGTATTTCTCACGTAACAACGGCTTGCAGAACCAGAGCGTGATCTACGTGAAGGATCAACTCGATGGTGAGGCACGCGTGTTTCTGGATCCCAACCAACTGAGCAGTGACGGTACGGTGGCACTGAAGGCGCTGAGTTTCTCTCATAACGGGCGCTGGGCTGCGTATGCTATCTCAAGAAGCGGCTCCGACTGGCAGGAGTTCTTTGTAATCGACCTGCAGACGGGTGAGCTCACCAATGATCATATTGAGTGGGCGAAGTTCTCGGGGGCTTCCTGGCTGGGCGACGGTTTTTACTATAGTGCCTACGACAGACCGACGGAGGGCAAGGAGTTCTCGAATGTGAATGCGGGTATGAAGATCTACTATCACAAGATCGGTACGCCCCAGAGCGAGGATGTGTTGTTCTATCAGAACCCAGCAGAACCGATGCGTTTCTACAGCATCGAGGTGAACGAGGATGAGACGCTGATGTATCTCTCTGAGTCAGGTGCCGGTGCGGGCAACAATCTTTATGTGAGAGATTTGCGTAAGAAGGATGCCGTTTTTATCCAGATGACGAACAACATGGACTATCAGTATGCGCCGCTCTATGCCGAAGACGACTGCTTGTATCTCTACACCAACTTCGATGCACCGAAGGGACGTATCGTGACAGCCGACATCCATAACCCTGGTGTGAACGACTGGCAGGTGCTGATTCCGGAGCAACAAAACGTGCTGAGTGGTGTGGCAGTGATCGGGCGCCAACTGGTGCTGACGTATTCGCAGGATGCCTGTGATCATGCATTCGTCTATGATCTCGATGGCAAACTGCGTCATGAGGTGAAACTGCCGACGGTGGGTAGTGTCGGCTTTACGGGTGATGAGAAAGAGCCTGAGTGTTTCTACACCTTCTCCTCGTTCACACAGCCTGGCACCGTGTATCGCTACGATATGGCTACCAACAAGAGTTCGCTCTATACACAGCCCAGTGTGAAGTTCCGTTTGCAGGACTATGAGAGTCGTCAGTTGTTCTTCGAGAGTAAGGACGGTACGCGTGTCCCGATGTTTATCACGTATAAGAAAGGGTTGAAGCGCAATGGCAAGAACCCCGTGTTTCTCTATGGCTACGGTGGTTTCAATATCTCACTGACGCCCTATTTCTCTGCCAATCGTATCCCGTTCCTTGAGATGGGCGGCATCTATGCCCAGGTGAACCTGCGTGGTGGAAATGAATACGGTGAGGAATGGCATCTGGCAGGCACGAAGATGCAGAAGCAGAATGTGTTCGACGACTTTATCGGGGCAGCAGAATATCTGATCCGTGAGGGTTATACCAGCAAGGATAAACTGGCGATTGTGGGCGGTTCTAACGGTGGTTTGCTGGTGGGTGCCTGTATGACACAGCGTCCTGACCTCTTTAAGGTGGCAATTCCGCAGGTGGGTGTGATGGATATGCTGCGCTATCATAAGTTCACCATCGGCTGGAACTGGGCCAGCGACTACGGCACCAGTGATGACTCCAAGGAGATGTTCGAGTATCTGAAGGGTTATTCACCGCTGCATAACCTGAAACCTGGCACCGCCTATCCGGCAACGCTTGTGACGACTGCAGATCATGATGATCGCGTGGTTCCTGCCCATTCGTTTAAGTTCGCTGCCACGCTGCAGGATTGTCAAGCAGGACCGAACCCCATCCTTATCCGTATCGACACCAAGGCAGGTCACGGTGGCGGCAAGCCGCTTGCCAAGGTGCTGGAGGAGCAGGCTGACATCTACAGTTTCATCCTTTACAATATGGGTGTGAAGTATTAAATGGATTCACTTACCCACGCAAAAGTGATTAAAGATATTTCCTAAGACTTCGTTGGGGGTGATTTGACCACCAGTGATTTCTGCGAGGGTGTCTAAGGCTTGTCGGAGATCTTCACTGAGGAGGTCTCCGCTTAATTGTTGTTGCAGACCGTCGATCACGCGTTGTAGATGTGAATGAGCAAGGGTGAGGGCTTCGTAATGACGGGCATTGGTGACGATGATATCCCCCTCTTGTAGTGTGGGAATGTCGGCTGCCTCGTAGATCGCTAGCTCTAATGCCTCTATTCCAGTGCCAAACTTCGCACTGATGCTGATTTATTCTTTAAAACGATAAGTTTTTTATTTTCAGTGCGTTTCGTTAAATCGTTAATGTCTTCCGTTGAAGGCTCTGTGTCAATCAGCCAGAGTATAATACGGGCTTTTTCGATGGCGGCATAGGTTCGGTTAATCCCGATCTGTTCGATTTCATCGGTGGTCTGTCGGATACCTGCGGTATCGATGAAACGGAAGGTGACGCCGTGGATGTCGATGGTGTCTTCAATGGTGTCGCGGGTGGTGCCATGTATGTCGGATACGATGGCACGATCATCCTTCAGCAGGCGATTGAGGAGGGTGGACTTTCCGACGTTGGTCTTACCGATGATGGCAACGGGGATGCCGTTCTTAAGTGCCTGACCTGTCTCGAAACTACTGGCCAGTCGGAGGATGTGGTTGTCAATAGTTTTTGATAACTCCAACAACTCGCTACGATCTGCAAACTCCAGGTCTTCGTGGTCGGAGAAGTCGAGTTCGAGTTCTAATAAAGAGGTGAGTTGAAGCAACTGTTCACGAAGGCGTGAGAGTTCTGTGGAGAAGTGTCCTCGTAACTGATTCAGTGCAATATCGTGGGTGGCTTTATTGGAGGATGCGATCAGATCGGCTACGGCTTCTGCCTGAGAGAGGTCCATCTTGCCGTTGAGATAGGCACGCTGGGTAAACTCACCTGGTCCTGCCATTCGGCAACCGTTCTGAATCAGGAGCTCCAATACCTTATTTAGTATATAGCGTGACCCGTGACAAGAAATCTCTGCGCTGTCTTCGCCTGTATAAGAGTGGGGGGCTCGGAAGATACTTACCAATACTTCGTCGATGATCTCTGTGCCATCCTTGATATGGCCATAGTGGATGGTGTTGGGTTGCTCCTTCGTGAGATCTTTGGAGAAAATACGGGAAAGAATCTCAAGCGTTTGCGGGCCTGAGATTCTGATGATTCCGAGTGCTCCACCAGGAGCCGTTGCCAATGCGCAGATCGTCATTTCTTCTTGGCCCAAGTATTAGCTATGATGACACCGATTATCATTGCCGAGGAGAGGCGGAATGGTGCAAAAGACGGCGGTTACCACCATCAGGACTGCCATGACAATTCTTAGTCGCTTGATATCGATAGTCTTGCGTTCTTCTTCGCTGGCGGTATTATAGCCTGCAATGAGCATATCGCCCTTGCCCATCAGAAAGATGACGGCAAGGACGAGAAACATAACGGCAAATACGATACTAACAATCATAACAATCATATTCTATCTAATACTTTTTCGATGAGGGTGTCGATAGAGTTCTTATACTCGGTATTCATCTTCTTGGCGTAGCGGTTGGCGATGACCATGCAACAGGTCATGGCGCGATGGCCAAGCAGTGAAGCGAGACCGGCTACTGCTGATGACTCCATCTCGAAGTTGCAGATCTTCATACCATCGTATTCGAAGGCTTCTATCTTTTCGTTCTGGTGTGGATCTTCAATCTCGGCACGAAGGATGCGCCCTTGAGGACCATAGAATCCGCCGCAAGAGATGGTGTAACCACGAACCATATCATCCTGCGCAATCTGGTTGATGAGCTCTTCATCTGCAATAGAGACATAGGGTGCGCCCTTGATGGGATTCCAATGCATATGCTCTGTGAATGCTTTTTCCAAATCAATGTCGCATACCACATTGCGACCTGCATAATAGTTAAGCAAGCCATCGAAGCCAATACTCTTCACTGATGCCACAAAGCTACCTGTAGGTGTGAAAGGCTGCAGGCCGCCACATGTGCCAATACGTACCATCGTGAGTGTGCGGTGCTCGTCTTTTTCTTCTCGGGTGTTATAGTCGATATTGGCTAATGTATCAAGTTCGTTGACTACGATGTCGATGTTGTCACAGCCGATACCATGACTCTGACAGGTGATGCGCTTACCTTTATACATACCCGTGATGGTATGGAACTCGCGACTGCTGACCTCACACTCTTTCGAGTCGAAGTGGTCTGCTACGGTGTTGACACGTGCAGGATCGCCAACGAGGATAATCCTGTCGGCCAACTGCTCTGGCTTCAGATGCAGATGGAAACATGAACCATCGGCATTGATAATCAGTTCTGATTCAGGAAATGTTTTTTTGCTCATAGACTTATTGAATTATTGTTTGTATTATTCTTCTGTGAGTTTATTGTCGGCTTCGAGTGCCCCCCAGATGTTATAGCGTACTTCGGGGTTCAGTGCCTCTAGTTGCTCATAGATCTGTTTCATATCCGTTCGATGCGATCCTGTCTCATAAGGACAAAGT
>ONNY01000091.1 GCA_900319305.1 uncultured Prevotella sp. | reverse complement strand
TATTTGTTTTTAGGGTTCTACATTATTATTTTATTCCGACTTCTCTTGCTTAATCAATTGTTCGATTATCGGCTTTATTTCTGGAATGTCCGTAACGATAGTCTCCCAAAGTTGATCTGGGCGAATCTTATAGTAACCATGTACCAAGACGTGGCGCATCCGTTCTATATCTGCCCAATTCAATACGGGATGAGTATCACGAAACTCATGGGTTAGTTTATAGACGGCTTCCCCAATAATCTCGACATGCTTCACCAAGCCGAAATAGACAATTGGGTCTGACTTGGCATCCACTAACGTGTGATGTTCCTTATAGTTTATCAGCACGTTGATAGCTTCAAGCATATGGCTGAGCCGCTCGATATCTCTAACCTCTTCTCTCATAGATTAATACTTTATCACGATTTGCAGACTCTACGGCAAAGGGCAGTAGGCAACCGTCTTCTATCAAGTCGATGCGTCGACCTGTGCTCTTTTCCAATTCTCCCATCATGTGCGAGATGGTAAGTAGGGATATACGTGCATTCTTATCGTACTCAACAAGAATATCCAAGTCAGAATCCTCAGTCTCTTCACCTCTGGCGAATGAGCCAAAGAGCCATGCTTTCAAAACGGGTTGCGTCTTGAAATAGTCGGCTATCAACTGTATCATTGCCTTCGTGCTCATAATCGTTTCAGATAGTTTCTGCCTGCAAATATAAGGAGAATAATCGAAACTTCCAAAGATTTATTGCTTTTTTTCGTTGAATACTGCAATCTGGTGGATTGGATAGTTCTCTCTGATAGTTCCCAGTATGGGAACATTGGGGCGCTACATGAGGTCGAGGATTACCTTCTCGTAGAGACTATAGGCACTCATGACGATGTAGCCTTCACTCTTCCATCGTTCTACGATCTTCTCTGCGTTGCGCTGGTTGACGCCACAATAATAGACCAGGTCGTTGGTGGTGAACTCATTGGGCAGTGAACGGTAGCGCACCTTCATCTTCTTCGAGTAATGCCTTTCCTGTCGAGGGCCATTGAATCCCTGCTCCTGCATCCTGAAGTACGACTCCCAGTAGTTGCCGAAGAAGTAGTTCTGGCAGCAGAGTTGGATGTTGCATACCAGTTGGCAGAAGTGGAGATCTGTGTCGTCGATGGATAGCGTACGATGCTGTTTCCACTCGTCCCAGTGGCGCATGACGATGAAGGGAACGGTGACATTGATGCCATAATAGGCCACACGCTTGCACAGGAGTTCTGCGACCTTGGAGTCGTCGTCCTTGGCATCTGCCATACGTCGGGCCGTCCATTCATAACACTCGTGCACCAGTTTCTCGATCGGCAGTTCACCATACTCTTTATCCAGTCGCTCAGCCCACATGCGCAGTGTCTTGTCTTCTTCTGGTTCCAGTCCGACCTCTTCCAGCGTCTCGCGTTTCATCATCCGGAAGTGGGTAGAGGGCATGGGAATGGCTGCCAGACGCGTTGCCAAGCCTGTGCCGATGTTACGCTGGTTCACCTTGGTCTCCAAGGCCATAGGCGTGCCTGTATAGACGTAATTCCAGTAAACATTGAACGCAGGTTGGAGCAGACTGTTGACGAAGCATTCGCCATCCTCCTCATTATGGAAAGCCTTGAGTTCCATGATCTGTTTGCTGTTCCACGCCTCACTCTGAAGACGGATGCTGTTGCTGAGTTCTGTGTCGAAGGACAACATGTGAAGGTGCATCTCCTCACCATCAACGATGTCAATGGCGTTGTTCATGTCCTCGATAAACACTTTGTTAGAATTACGTGCAGGATGTACGCGGATCAGAGGTTTGGGCTTCGTAGGTCCATCGCCTTTCTGTCCGCTGTGTTCCCACTCACTGTACTTGCGCTTGTAGCGGTTCATCGCGTTCATGCCTTGATTTGATACGCGGATGATAGGGCCTGCCAGCAGGTTGTAGAGACGGGTAGCGAAGGATTTGCCTGAACCTGGGTCGCCAATGATATAAACGCCATAGTTCAGACGACGCAACTCCTCAGGACGGTGGTAGAATCGGTAGGTGCAGCGTGTCATTAATGTGCCTAGGAAACAGGCGCCAGTGAAGAGGGCCGCAGGGTAGGCTGCGGTCTCCAAACCTTTGCAGATTTCTCGTAGGCAAGGGTAGTCACTCATCAGACGCTGGATCTCGTTTCCGAAGTACTCCAGGTTCTGTTCAATGAGCGGACGATTGTGGGTTGTTGTTTCTGTCATCATGCTTATGATTCGTAGGTTATTATTTCAGGTGCAAAGGTACAAAAAATATTTGGAATAACCAAATAACTTACGACAAAATCTGAAAATTATTATGTATTTAACATTTTAATTAGATTTATATTATTATTAATATAATATATATATTATATTAATAATAATATAAATTATATAATACTTATATAGATTGTATATGACGTATTAATTTCTACTTTTTGTCGTAAGTTTCGTTGTTATGTGATACACCCATTGTAAAGTTACTTTACCCCTCCTTAAAAAATCAGTAAAATGTGGTATTAATGGAAAATATTGCGAGCATTAATGCTTGCAATATTTACATTTAAAGCTAGCAATTTTTCTCTTTAATAGCCGTCTTCCAATGAGAAGGAATAAGATTTATAATGTAAATATTTTTATTTGTTTTATATAAAAGTCGCCTTGAGGATCTCGATGGGGTTGTAGTCGTTGAGTTGGATTTGTAGGGGAGGCTCCTGCGACAGATGAAGGGCTGTGCAGGCTTCATCCCATAGTTGACGGCTCCCAGGACGGTCTGTTATCTGGGAGACGACGGGTGAAGTGACGCTGTTGAATACGATGACGCCACCAGGAGCCAAGACTGTCATCACCTTTGCCATGATTTCTTTCAGATGACCGCCATGACCTCCGATAAACACGGCATCAGGACGAGGTAATGCAGAGATGTCTGTCTCCAGGAAATCGCCTATATGGATGTCGATGCCTGGGGCACCAAAGCGACGGGCGTTTTCTTGGATGATGGCCTCGCACTCAGGACGGATTTCGAAAGCACAGATTTGTAGATGTGGGAACTGCAAGCGGGCTTCGATAGAGACGCTGCCAGTGCAGAAACCGATGTCCCAGAAGACGCGTCTTTTAGACAGGTCGAGTGTCTGAAGGGTTAGCAATCGAATTGGCATCTTTGTAATCATCTTTTCTCTTCCATCGAGCAGCGTGAAGTCGGAATCTGGAATGCCGAAAGAACGATGACGACAGGAGTTGCAAACCAGAATCAAGCAGTTGGGATGTGTAAACGTTTTGGAGATAGCCTCTTCAAGTGATAGGGTGGTGACCTTTTCGAGTTCAGGATTACCCAGATGCTCACCCACATGCATCTGATAGGCGGTATAGCCATAGTCTATCATGCGCTGGGCAATGGCAGCAGGGGTGTGCTCCTTATCCGTCAGAATGCCGATTTTTGAAACCCGTTCTATCAGTGCCTTGTCGAACTCAGGCCAGGGGCGACCAGTCAGCGAGACGATGCGCATGTCGTGGTAAGGCATCACCAGTCGATGCGCCAACAGCTGCAGGGAGTTGAAAGTAGGGTAGAGCGTGATCTCTGCTTCAGGCATCTTCTTGCGGATGGTGTTGGCAAAGCCGAAGAAAAGCGGGTCGCCAGAGGCGAAAACGATGATATCAGAGACGATTGACTGGTATTTTTCAAAGACGGCGTCGAGTGGGGTGGTGATGTCGATCCATTGGGCATCAGCAGGCAACAGTGAGGCTACAATCTCATGATGACGCTTGCCACCAGAGAATACCCTGCCTTGCTGGATGATATCCAGCACTTCAGGCGTAAAGTACGGCTCAGGTGCATCAGAGATCCCTATGACTATAAAGGTAATCATAACTATCCACTATCATCTATAAACGATCAAAGGTCGCGACCTGGTTTAAGTTGGGCAGCATCATCGAAGGTCAGGATGGCGTTACAAAGTGTAGCTGCAAGGTTAGAACCTCCCTTGCGTCCTTCTACGATGATTTTGGGGATGTTGCGGAATGGTTTCACCATGTGCTTCGACTCACGGACATGTACAAAACCTACAGGGGCAGCGATGATACCAGCAGGATGGGCCTTGCCCTTGCGTATCAGGTCGCAGAGTTCCATCAGTGCCGTTGGGGCATTGCCAAAGGCGAAGAGTGCATCAGGATGCTCCTCTACAGCCAGACGGATGCCTGCCTGAGTACGCGTGATGTCCTGTGCCTGAGCCATCTCCGCCACCCGTGGATCGCTCAGGTAGCATTTTGCCTCGATGCCTAAACGCTGAAGGGCTCCTTTGCGGATGCCGCTGGTCACCATCGTCACATCTGTCACGATGGTTTTCAGCGTTCCATCCTTCACATTGTTATATAAGGTCTCCACAGCCTTGATGGCGTGCAACAAGGCCCACTTGTGATCGAGTGGATAGTCATGCTTCAATTCCCCAGAAATAGTGCGGAAGGATTCGATCATGATATCTTGTCCCTTGTTCAGACCCCTGTTGTCCCCTAACTTAGGGGACAAAGTATAGCCGCGAGGGGTAATCATCTTACCATCGGCTATATACGACTGGGAATTGCCGATCAGGACGACTGTGAACATGTCGATATCTTCAGGATCGAAGGCGCCCAGGGTGGTGACCTTTACCTGCTGCTCAGGACGTCCTGCCTGACGTACATATCCAACAGGCGTGTCTGCGGAACGCTCCATCAGGAACAGCTCCTGCAAACGGTAGAGTTGCCAATAGCGTCCATGGGATTTGGGATTGTAGATGGCTGTGACGAAATCGCCTGTCGCAGCAGCCTTGATACGACGCTCGATGACCTCCCAAGGTGTCATCAGGTCGGAGAGTGAGATGATGCAGGTGTCGTGTCCGATAGGTGCCCCCAGCAGTGAGGCAGCCTTTTGGAAAGCAGAAATGCCTGGCAAGGTCTCGATAGTGATGTCAGCACCTTTGGCTTCAGCCATCTCATAGACGAGTGGCGCCATGCCGTATAATCCTGCATCACCAGAGGAAATCACCACCACCGTCTTGCCTGTTTCCGCTAAGAGGAAAGCCTGTTCAGCCCGTTCGCGCTCCTTCTTCATGCCCGTGTCGATGCACTGGCATCCCTCCTTGACGTAGGGTTCAATAAACTGGAAGTAGTATTTGTAGCCTACAATCGCATCTGCCAGTCGTACTGCCTCGAGTACGGCAGGCGTGATGTCCTCTTTGCTACCAGGGCCGATGCCTGCGATGATGATTTTACCCATATCATTAGAATGCTGGATGTGCTGGGGCAGAGATCTGCTTCACGGCCATGCACTCCATCTCAATCAACCAAGAAGGTCGGCAGATGGGTGCCTGTACGATGACATAGGGCTTTCCAGGGAAACGCTCCTCGTAGAGATCACGCACCAGTTCGTAGTCAGCCACATCGCGCAGATAGATCACCATCTCACAGACCTCGTCGTAGGTGCAGTCAGCCTCTTTCAGCAGGGCTTCCACATTCTCCCACATGCGATGGGTCTGCTTGACGATGTCTTTCGGATACATCACCTCACCCTTGTTGTTGATAGAGGCTGTACCAGAGATGAATACGTGGCGACGATCGGCATAGTCGATATAAATGCCACGCTCGAAGGAGACACCATAGTCGCTGGTGCGATTCAGATGGGTGGGGGCGTAGAGGTAATGGATCTGCTCTTTCTGGATGCCTGCGATGGCATAGTTGTCCATTTGGGTGAGCACATTAGGATCCATCTGTCGTCCACCGATGCCAGTAGAGGCAATGAAGTGGGTGTGAACCGTGAGCCCCTGTGTGAAGAAGAACTGGTTGCGTGCACGAACCACACCACCATAGTTCAGGTCGATATCATTGACGAACAACCACGTGCGGATGCAGTTGGCCTCAATGGTGCAGTCTTCTTCCAGCAACTGCATGTTGTATTCGTTGAAGAGCAGGCGTGTCTGATACTCTGAGTTGGCTGCCATGTTATGGGCAGAGGCATTCCAGAGATGACGGAAACTGCCATGACGCACCTCGTAGAGTCCACTTTTGCCGATGCCAGTCTGCACGTTCGTCATGAGATAGACCCAGAGGGCAATCTTCGTCCCGTCGAGGGGCGCCTGTTCGATCAAGCTCTTGGCGCAGTCGGTGACATCAGCCAGGATGACATCATCAGCCTGGTTGGCTGCATCACTGAGGAAATAGCGCTTGAATACGGCTTGTGTACCAGGTAGTGCCTCCAGCAGTTGGGTATAGGCATTCATGACGGCCTCCAATTGCTGGGCGTAGGGGAGTTTGTGCTGACTGACATGTATCATCGCCTGATATTCTCTGACTTCGGTACCGTTGTCGAAGCAGAAGACATCAGCGTATGCATTCTCAAAAGTGATATGTGAAAGGGCTTTGGGCATAAATTATATCTTGTTGATATCTACATAGCCGTGCATGACGGCGTAGATGGTGAGGGCACTGACGCTTTTCATTCCGAGTTTGTCCATAATGTTCTTCCGATGGGTGATGACTGTGGCCAGTCCGATGTTTAGTTTGTCGGCTATCTCTTTGTTGATATAACCTTGGACGATCAGTGACATCACTTCAATCTCTCTGTCAGAGAGAATCTTCTTGTTGAGGATGGTCGGCATCGGAGGCATGTGCTCGCCACGACCATGTGCATGCTGCTGCAACATGAGGACAGAGCGTATCAATTCTTCTTCCGTCACATTGGTGCAGAGACAATTGAATCCAGACAGCTGCGACATGGTGTCGCGTGAGAGAGTCAGGACGATGGTCTTCTGCCTGCGCTCATCGAAGAATGTCTTGTTCTCAAGTACGATATTTATGGCTGTGAAATAATGGAAATACTCATCGGGCTTGTTGGCTGACAGTTCCAGAAAGGAACCAAAGGTGTCAACCGTCATGATGGGCAGGACATTCATCAATATCTGCTTTAACCCCAACGCCGAGAGGGTGTTGGGGTCGATGATTGCTATTTTAGGTCTTCCTTTTCCGAAATTATGCATTTCTGATTTCAAACAGGTTGAAGAAACCTGTCATCATGAATACCTTGCGGATCTCGTCATTGATATTCTCAATGATAACCTTTCCGCCCTTGACAGAAGCTTCCTTACGGATGGTCAGGAACAGACGAAGACCAGAACTACTGATGTACTCAAGGTTCGTACAGTCGAAAACGATTTCCTTGTCTGCATTCTCAAGCAGTGGTCCAATCTCCTGCTGAGCCTTTACTGCTGCAGGTGTGTCAAGTCGGCCGTTCAGAATGGCTAACATACCGCCATTGTTCTCTTTAATTTCAATCATAATGTTATGCTTTATTAAGTTTCTTTTTTAATGTCAATACATTCTTATTGTCAACATACTGATAACTGATGTCGTCCATCAATTTCCTGACGAGATGTATGCCTAAGCCGCCGATAGGGCGCTCCTCAGCAGAAAGTGTCGTGTCAACCTCTTCCTTCAGGGTGGGATCAAAGGGCATGCCTGAATCAACGATCGTGAAAACCATCTCCTTCCCATCTGCCGTCAAATCAATATCCACTTGGCCTTCCGTCCCTTCTGGATATGCATAACTCATCACGTTGACTACAGCCTCTTCAAGTGCCAGATTGATATTCATGGTATCAACCATATCCACTCCCAACTCTTCACAATTTAAATCAATGAATTCGCTAAGTTGCGGAATCGTATTGATATCATTGGGAAGGGTCAGGTGACACTGCAGAAATGTCTCGCCTTTCAATTCCGAATCTGTTTTCTCATTCATCTTCGTCCTATTTTGCGGGCAAAGTTAATAAAAAATCCCCGCTTTTACAAGAAAAGTGGGGAAATTTTTATAAAACATTACCAACTTACTATGAAAGGAAGCCCAGAAGTGCGCCTGCAGCAACGGCAGAACCAATCACACCAGCCACATTCGGACCCATGGCGTGCATGAGCAGGAAGTTGTGGCGATCATACTCCAGACCAAGGTTATTACTGATACGTGCAGCCATAGGAACAGCCGATACACCAGCATTACCAATCAGCGGATTCAGTTTCTTGCCCTCAGGCAGGAAGAGGTTCATCAACTTCACGAAACATACACCAGAGGCTGTGGCAATCATGAAGGCCATCGCACCTAAGGCGAAGATCTTAATCGTATTGAAGGTGAGGAACTCGCTGGCCTGAGTAGAGCAACCAACGGTGAGTCCTAACAGCATCACCACGATATCGTTGAGTGAAGAACCAGCCGTCTTTGCCAGACGGGTGGTCTTACCACTTTCCTTCAGCAGGTTACCAAAGAAGAGCATACCCAGCAGGGGCAGACCAGATGGTACGATGAAGGTGGTGAGCAACAATCCGATGATGGGGAAGAGGATGCGCTCCGTCTGAGACACCTCACGACCAGGCTTCATCTTGATGACGCGCTCTTTCTCAGTGGTGAGCAGACGCATGATGAACGGCTGGATCACAGGCACCAGTGCCATATAAGAGTAGGCACAGACAGCGATGGCACCCATGAGGTTGGGCGAGAGTTTCGAACTCAGGAAGATGGCCGTAGGACCATCAGCACCACCGATGATGGCGATACCTGCAGCCTGAGAGGGCTCAAAGCCCATAGCCAGCGCCACCATATAGGCGCCGAAGATACCAAACTGGGCAGAAGCGCCGATCAGCATCAACTTCGGATTAGCCAACAGGGCTGTAAAGTCTGTCATGGCGCCGATTCCCAAGAAGATCAATGGGGGATACCAACCCTGGCGCACACCCTGGTAGAAGATGTTTAATACCGAGTTGTCTTCATAGAGACCGATCTCCAAACCTGCATCAGCACGGAAGGGGATGTTTCCAAGGATGATACCCAGTCCGATGGGTACAAGCAACAGCGGCTCAAAGTCCTTCTTGATGGCAAGCCAGATGAAGAAGGCACCAACTGCTATCATGATGAGGTTTCCCACCGTAGCATTGGCGAATGCCGTATAGGTGAGGAACTCATGGAAGTTCTGTATGATAAATTGTCCGAGATCCATAACTGCTTATCCAATTGTGAGGAGAACGGCACCTTCCATGACTGTCTCGCCCTGCTTCACGGTGATGGCAGTCACTGTTCCGTCGTACTCTGATTCAATATTGTTCTGCATTTTCATAGCCTCGAGCACCAGCAGGATATCACCCTTCTTCACAGTATCACCAACGTTGACTTTCAGTTCGGTGATCGTGCCAGGCAGTGGTGCCTTGATGGGTGAGCCAGCACCAGCCGCTGCGGGGGCAGCAGGTGCAGGAGCTGCGGCAGGTGCAGGTGCTACAGACGGACGGGCTACGGGCTTTGGAGCCTCCACACGTACCTTCTTCAGGGTGCTTGTAGGATTGATGGGCTGCTTCAGTTCCACGTCAAAGCGGATGCCGTTGACAATGACCTTGGCTACGTTGCCCTCTACTTCTTCGATCTCTACGTCGTAATCGACGCCTTGTACTTTATACTGATACTTGTTCATTGCTTAATGGATTTCTGGGGTTGTGGGAATGTTGGGTGCACGATGCGATACAGGAATGACAGGCTTCGAGAAGTGGGTCATCTGGTTGGACTCATCAGTCCATCCTGTCTGGTGTGACTTGATGGTGATGATACCGCTCTCGACGTCGTGTACATCGTCCTGATACTGTTTCAGTGCCATAGAGATGACGGCGATATAGACCTCCTTGTCGATACCCTTCTTCTGGAAACCGTCCTGCAGGATGTTTCCTGTAGCGTGGGCAATGTCGTGGGTCACCTCTACCGTCTTGGTAATCGGCTTGATAGGTTGGGTGTTGACCACCTTCTTGGCTGTATCCATGTGCCGCATGATGAGGCCGAAGATCCAGAAGAATACGAAGAGAACAGCCAGACAGAAGAACACGATACCCATAGCTAACAAGGTGATACCGACTCCGTAAGGATCTTCACGCTTCAGCTTGGCATCTTTCGTCTCGTCGGTCTTGATGAAATTCTCAATACCTGGTGTCACGTTCTCAGGCGACTTCACACTCCATTCGTTGCCATGACGGGCATAACTCTGATCTGCAGCGAGGGCAGGAACGGTGACTGAGTCGATCAGTTCGACAGCATTACCATTGTAGAATCCGATCCATACAGGTTCTGACATGGGAACGGGAAGCGAGAGGTGCAACTTTCCCTCAGCAGGATTTGAGTTGCAGTAGAACACGTTCAGGAACGCTCATCTGAGGGTCGAGGACAGAACGGTCGGTCGTGAAGTACATGCCTCGGATGTTATAGGTGGTGAACGATGTGTTCTCCACCTCTATCCAGGCTTCACGATTGCCAAACTCATCCACAATGCTGGCAGTGTTATTGGTCAGCACCTCGTTCAGTCGGATGTTCTTGGCTCCCTGAGCCATGGCCGACGTGGTGCTTGCCAGTAGCATTCCGCATAGCAGGATTCTTACTTTATTCATTGTTGATATTATTATATAGATTTTCTTATTTGACTAACTGCAGAAGAACAGTACGATGATCTGTGCCGTGAAGATCCTGAGGAACATCGCGAGCGGATATACCGTTGAGTAACCGATGGCAGGAGCTTCCTTAGAACAGATGCTGTTGGCATAGGCCAGGGCAGGGGGATCGGTATAGCTACCTGCAATCATACCTGCGATGGTGAAGTAGTTGAACTTATAGCGCATTCTGGCAATCGGACCAATGATCAGAATCGGGATGACTGTGATCAGGAAACCAGTCAGCACATAAAGCAGACCATCGCCTTCTACCACCGTCTCAAAGAAGTTGGCACCTGCCTTGATACCTACTGATGCCAGGAAGAGCACGAGTCCGATCTCGCGCAGCATCATGTTGGCTGAGGTGGTGGTATAGGTTACCAGATGAATCTTATAGCCGTAGCGGCCAATCAGGATGGCGATGATCAGCGGACCGCCAGCCAGACCCAGTTTCACAGGAACGGGCATGCCAGGGATGGCAAGTGGGAATGAGCCGAAGATCAGACCAAGGAAGATGCCGACGAAGATGGTGGCAATATTGGGGGCATTCAGTTTACTCGTGGAGTTGCCCATCTTGTTGGCTACACGGTCAACGGCATCCTCAGGACCCACCACCATGATCTTGTCACCAACCTGCAGTGGCAGTGAGGCTGAAGCGAAGAGGTCCATACCATGACGGGTCAAACGGGTGACGTTCACACCATGCACACTTGAGAAGTGCATCGACGCCAAGGTCTTACCGTTAATCTTCGGATTGGTGATCAGGATACGCTTCGATACAAGAGGCTGATCCTGCTGCTCAAAGTCGATGTCGAGCTTCGGGCCAATGAAGGCCGTGATGGCCTCTTGGTCTGCCTCTGCGCAGACAATCAGCATCTGGTCGCCTACATGGAAGATCGTATCACGGTTGGGGATACATAACTCTCCCTCATGAACCAGACGGGAGATCACGAAGTCACGGTTCAGGAAGTCATGCACCTGTAAGAGTGTCTTGCCTTCAAGATACTGGTTGGTGACTTCCAAGTGCATCTTGTAGGGCTTCTTATTGGTCTTCGTACCCTCCATCTCCAGGAGCTGTTTCTCTTCGTCTTCCAGCTTCACGTTGTACGCGTACCTTATTAATACGATAGCGCCAATGATGCCCAACACACCTAACGGATAAGCACAGGCATAGGCGGAAGCAATCTGTGGGGCACCATTGGGGAACACAGTGTTCAGGGCCTCGTTGGCAGCACCAAGACCAGGGGTGTTGGTAACGGCACCATAGAGCGTACCTACCATCATAGGAAGACTGGCGGTGTTGGAGGTGTCGAAGAAGATGTAATAGCAGGCAAACATCACAAGGATATTCAGGAGAATGGCACTGGCAGCCAGTCCGTTGAGCTTGATTCCTGCTGTTCCGAAACTCTCAAAGAAACCGGGTCCCACCTGCATACCAATCATAAACACAAAAAGTATCAGTCCGAAATCCTGAATAAATGTCAGAATCGGGGTTGGAGCAGTGAACCCGATATGCCCAGCCAGAATACCTGCGAATAGCACAAAGGTGACGCCCAAGGAGATACCGAATACCTTGATCTTTCCCAAATAGACACCAATAGCAATGACAATGGCATACAATAGCGCAATATGCGCTACGGAGTCAGTCGTTGTAAATAGGTCTTTCAACCAATGAAATGATTCCATTTTTCTTACTCACTTTTATATATCTCTATTTTTTCTTGCCAATTTGGGTGCAAAGTTACAAAATATTGCTCAAAACAAGCTATTTTGTGCACATAATTTTGAATAAAAACTGATTTTTTATTTCTTTCACAATTTAAACGGCTGTTTTGGCTAAAAACGTATATAATAATTTAGCACTGTAACTATGGCAAACAAAGAAAAGCTCTTTACCGAGTTTACCGCGCCGACCACTCAAGAGTGGCTCGACAAGATTGAAGTCGATCTTAAAGGTGCCGACTTCCAGAAACGCTTGGTATGGAGAACCAATGAAGGTTTTAATGTACAGCCCTTCTATCGCCGTGAAGACCTGGCGAATCTGAAAACCCCCGATGCACTCCCTGGTGAGTTCCCATTTGTGAGAGGTAACAAGAAGGACTCTAACGTGTGGTATGTTCGTCAGAACATCGTAGTGGACGATCCGAAGGAGGCCAACAAGAAGGCACTCGACATTCTGAACAAGGGTATCGACTCCTTAGGTTTCAAGATCCCTGGAGATCAGGTCTCTAAGGAGACTGTTGAGGCACTGCTCGATGGTATCCTCTGTGATATCGTGGAGGTGAACTTCGTGACCTGCCAGCGCCATTCGCTTGAACTGGCTGAGATCCTGGTAGCATACTTCGAGAAGAAGGGCTATGACAAGGAGAAGGTAGTTGGCTCAATCGAGTGGGACCCCATGAAGAGAATCGTGATGAAGGGCAAGGACGTAACACCTGTGCTCGCATTTGGTCCTAAACTTGTGGAGGCTTTGAAGGATTATCCCAACTTCCGCTGTATTGCTGTCAGTTCTGATGCCCTCAATAATGCGGGTGCCTATATCGTTCAGGAGTTAGGCTATGCGCTCGCTTGGGGTAACGAATATCTGCAGCAGTTGACAGATGCTGGTGTGGATGTAGATCTCGCAGCCAAGAGCATTAAGTTCAATATGGGTGTCAGCGAAAACTACTTCATGGAGATCGCAAAGTTCCGTGCAGCCCGTCTGCTCTGGGCTCAGATCGTGAAGCAGTATGAGCCTAAGAACGATTGCGCTTGCAAGATGATCATCAATGCTACCACCTCTACTTATAACCAGACACTCTTCGATTCATACGTGAATCTGCTCCGTTCTCAGACGGAGGCTATGAGTGCTGCCCTGGGTAGTGTTCACTCGATGGTGGTAACACCGTTCGATGCACCTTACGAGGAGGCTACTGATTTCTCTGAGCGTATCGCCCGCAACCAGCAGTTGCTGATCAAGGAGGAGAGCCATTTCGATCGTATCGTCGATCCGTCAGCTGGCTCTTACTATATCGAGCACCTCACTGATGCCCTTGCTACTGAGGCTTGGAAGATCTTCCTGAAGGTAGAAGAGGAGGGTGGTTTCCTCGCAGCCATTAAGGCTGGAACCATCCAGGATGATATCAATGCCACCAACGTGAAGCGTCATGGTGACGCTGCCAAGCGTAAGGAATTCCTGCTGGGTACCAACCAGTTCCCCAACTTCACTGAGAAGAGTGAGGGCAAGAAGGCCAAGGCTTGTGCTTGTGGCTGTGGAAATGCTGAAGAGGCTACATTCAAGGCAATTAACAGCACTCGTCTCGCTGCCGACTTCGAGGATCTGCGCATCCACACAGAGGAGACCAAGGTGCCCACAGCGTTCATGCTGACCATTGGTAACCTCGCTATGCGCCAGGCTCGTGCACAGTTCTCTTGCAACTTCCTGGCTTGTGCAGGCTATAAGGTGATTGACAACCTCGGCTTCAAGACTGTTGAAGAGGGTGTTGATGCTGCGCTTGAGGCTAAGGCTGATATCGTGGTGATCTGCTCTAGCGACGATGAATATGCTGAGTATGCTATCCCTGCCTTCAAGTATCTGAATGGTCGTGCCATGTTTGTGGTGGCTGGTGCCCCTGCTTGTATGGAAGACCTGAAGGCTGCTGGCATCGAGAACTTCGTTCACGTAAAGTGCAATGTGCTTGAGACTTTGAAAGAATATAATCAGAAACTTGGTATTTAAAGAATAGGAGAATTGAATGATGCGTAAACAATTTAAAGACATAGATATCTACGC
>ONNY01000179.1 GCA_900319305.1 uncultured Prevotella sp. | reverse complement strand
CCATAGGAGCTCAGATAGAGCAGCAATTTCCAAGGGAGCTTCTGCGACAGGTTGACGTAGTAATTGTCAGACCATCCAAAAGTGCGATAGCCCAGATTCGGATTCTCGTAGTGCTCATAGCGGAGATTATTGTTAAACACGATGGTGGTGCCATCGAATGGTTTCCATTGCACATACTGTTCAACAGAGAAACGACGATAGCGGAGGATATTATCATAGGTACGATAGCGGATATCATCCTTGGCCGTCTGTATATCAGAAATACCATCAGAGGTGTGATGATAACCAGGAGCCACCTGAAGAGTGAGATTGGGGAGGATATATGAATAGACCAGACTGATGCGCTGGGTACGTGAACTAACCAATTGCGGATTACCTTGATATATGATTGTTGGAGATATCACCATAGCAGGGTTCAGATAAGAGATACCCGGACGATTGATGCTGGTGGTATAGTTTAGTTTCAGCGACTGGGCATCAGTCAATTGGTATTTCAATGAGGCTTGTGGTACCCAGTCGTTCAGGTTCTTATTAAAGGATTCCTTTTTACCATCAGGATAGCTGCCCTCCATAAAACTGTATTCATAGCGCAACCCAGCACGAGCTGACCATTTCTCCCTGTTGTAGATATAATCAGCATAGCCCGCCAGCACTCGAGTGGTATGCTGAAACTCATCATTGATCAGCAAATCATCACCAAAGAACTCCTGCGTATTGTGGCTGTTGTTGTTGCGATCGATATATTTGGTTCCAATCTCTAATTGATGACCTTTTCCCAACGGACGAAGCCAATCAGCCTGAAAGGTATGTTCTGTAAAGCGTTCACGCTCTGTCTGAAGACTGCCTGTATATGAGAAAGGGGCATTCATCAGTTCAGAATAGGTATTCTCCTCGTCAGTATGTTGACGCGTGAGGGCGAGCATGTAAGAGAGAGTGAACCGCTCGCCCTTCCGGCGCGTCTTATGCTCATAATCAAACCTGCCATTCCATGAAGAGTGACTATAGCCTGGCATCCAGTAATGATTGCTGAAGCTATAGATGGGCTGATCAGAAGCACTATATAAAGAAGTCTTGCTGTCACCTTGTACGTTCAGCTTATAGAAATAACCCCCGAACGAGGCAGAGACCAGATTGAGGGAATCGATGTCATAGCTGGCATTCAGGTTGGTATAATGGATGCCCCCAGGGTTTGAGCCATCAGAATGTAACAGCATCTTATTGCCTGTATCAAGAAAGTTCCGTTCCGTATGTGTGCTGTTCTCCGTCTCTCTACTTGACATTCCCCCATAACCATAATCGACAGACATCAGCAGCTTGCCCATCTGTCCTGTCAATGAGGCATAGAGGTTGGGGTGATTGAGTGAGGTATAAGAGGCAGAAACGACTCCTGTGATACCACTCATCTTACTGCCGTTCACCATCACAATATTCAAGATGGCATCCACGCCTTCAGCATCCTCACGAGCACCAGGATCAGTGATCACCTCAATGCGCTTTACCATCGAGGCAGGCATCGACTTGAATACCTCTTTGGCATTCTTCGACAGACTGGGATCAAGATGTCCGTTCTTATAGATCTTGAAACTGCTATTGCCCTTCACGAGGATGTTATCCTGACCATCTACTGTCACCATCGGCACCTTGCGCAGCATATCCATCACTGTCTGCGTCTTCGATTCCTCGTCAGCCTGCACATCATAGCCGATACGGTCTATCTCCTGCTTGATAAGCTGGCGTTGGGCCTTAATCTCTACACCTTCCAACTCCTTGTTCCAAGTAATGGAGTCGTTCTTAACGCTTGTTGAATCTGCCTGCGTTTGGGCCGCAATTTCCCCTACTCCCGCTGCCAGAAGCAGCGAGAGTAATATGATTCCAATATGTTTCATCGGTTTATTTCTTGAGTTGTTCGATACTCATGTCGAACAGTTGTTGTATGAATTCGTCTGTTGTTTTGGCCTTCAGTTTCTTGATTTCTGCTACAACCAGATTCTTCTCAGCATCATCAAGCGACTGAGCATCTTTGTCTTTGCAGAGCTTATAGATCTGTGTAGCCCAAGTATTGGCAGCAGGGCCCTCTGGTTTTTTCTGGAAGAGTGTCCGCAGATTATTGAATTTGCTAATCCATGCCTCCGATTCGTTGCCACCTAAAGAACTATGCAGCGTTCCAAATGCACCTGAAAAATCTATTCTCTGGCCATTGATCATAAGACTGGTACTCGTCTTTTTCTGTCTGAACTTCTGCGTAGTAGCATAAGTCTTGATGATGCGCCCTGTGATAGAGCCATCCTTCTTTTCCACCCACTCCATTGCGTAAGCATATCTATGCGTTCTGAGTGTATCCTCAGGATCCAGGAAACAGGCATAAATCCACTTCGAATCCTTCATCTCTCCTATACCAACACCTTTGTTGCCATTTCCAACAGCGAGTGATATATAGTTCTCGGCACCACCATGAGAACCCGTACTTACACTATAGGCAGCTTGCTCATCTTTATCAAAGGCCTGACGAATAGCAGTTACCAAGTGCTTATTTGCCTTGTCGGTAATCTTAAACTCATACTCATCACTCATTCCCTCCATCAACCCCGTGTCTGGGTCTCTTTCCATGAAATGATTCGTATAAGTCTCCTCTTGCCCCCTACTTTGCTTGAGGGTATCGAAAGCCTTCTGAATATTCTCTTGTGCCATCACTGTTGAGGACACTGCCATCAAAATGGCCGATAGGATTAAGTTTTTACTCTTCATATGCAATGTCATTTGTTTGTTCGTTAATATATACTATGGTACCATCTTCTTGTTTCACAGGAATGAAACCATAAGCAGCCAAATGGGCCTCGATGATCTCCTGTTGGGCCTGTTCTAACTGTAGTTCAACATCTCTCTGCTCCTGTTCTGCCTGCGCCATCAGGGCATAAGAGCCTTATCGTAGTCGTGCATCGTAGGCTTCAGCTTGCGGATACTCCGCTTCTTGGATTGAATCGGCTGAACCTGTTCTTTCTGCTTAGGCATCGTGTCTGGTGCCAATTCTATGGGAGCTTGTTCTGATGACTGCACAATGGTGTCTGACTGTGCAATCAGGGGATCTGGTTGCTGATGTATGGTTTGCTGGCGGGGGACAGCTACGTATAAGATACCAGCTACGATAGCAGCAGCCACACTCCACCCTATCCATCGTTTGTTGCTCTTTGGCTGAGGCTTCATCGCCTCGATCTCCTGGAATAGCAGGCGATAGTCTTCCCACTCCAGAGGTATGTCTTTTCCTCGGAAGTAGTCGGCGAGGATATCCTCTTCCTCCAACGTCGATGTGCCGTCCATATATTTGTCAAGCAGATCTTTGATGTATGTCTTTGTATAACGTATCATATCTGATTCCTCCGTTTTATTTCTTCTAATAATGTTCGTCGAGCCCTTGCCAATAGTGTGCTGACTGATGTGGTCTCGATACCCAACAGGGTGGCTATCTCCTCGTGACTTCGTCGTTCCACCTGTCGCATATATAATAAGGTGCGCTGTGTGGTGGGTAGTTGTTGGAGCTTTTCAGAGAGCCATTTGTCGTCTTCCTTCATCTCCAGTATTTCCTGTGGACTGGTGGTCAGACTGACAATCATGGCTTCATCCAACACTTCTGAGGGTTTTCGTCGCTGGTGGTTTCTGAGCTGGTGTCTTGCCATCAGCGAGACGAGGGCTTCCACTGAGCGATATTGTTCCAGTTCATCGTGCATCTGCCACAGGCGGAGCATCACATCTTGTGCGATGTCCTCTGCTTCGTCTATGCCCGCCCCGTAGTGTCTCGCCACGTGCGGGCCATCTGTTCAAATGCACTTCTTTCCATTTATTCCTGCAATACATCTATTAGACACATCAACGCATCAAAACCAAACTTTGATTATAACAGTTTAACATTTCACCAAACTTTCCACTTGTCAATCTCTTCTTTTAACCGTTTGACTGCTCTTTCACATTCTTCTGGATAGGCAAGTGTCTGCACAAACCAGAGCTTGCGGTGTTGTACGAACTTGGCATAATAGCGACGACCCGTTATCTGCCCCGTTTCACTATAAAGATGTCCTGAAAGGATGAAGCATCCGTCGCCTTTCTGTTGCTGAGTGGCATGGAGATCGGAGGCATACTTTGCCATCGCTTGTTCTAATGTCAGGCTATCGGTATTCTGCTCCACAAAAGTGGTCTGCACAATCTCTGTACTATCTTGCCAGAAACAAAAACGGCTACTGCCCTTTTCCATTAGCGAATCGGCAGTCTGCTCAAAGAAAGAAGGATAACGCACCACATAATCATAGTCGTCATCGTGGTATTCCTTCATTCGCGTGAGTCTTATCGCCTGCTCCAATTTTTGAGGCAGAGACTGGTCGTTTTCCTTCTCATGAACAGAAACATATATCATGACTGCTATGAAAATTAGCATTGATAGAAATAGAAATCTCTTCATACGTTTGCGATTTTTCTGCAAAGGTATGAAGAGATTCTTTTATAAACAAAATTACTGCCTGACATTTGTCTGACAATTCGCTGACGACATGCTATCTATTTGATTATCATCGAATTCCGTCGCGATTCGGCATAGCTCAAGCAAGCTTGGCTCTGCACTCACTGTTCCGTCATTTGATTTTCAATTCATAGGCACGTCCTCTATCTGACTCTATCATAAGGTCAGAATGTTCTGTATCATTGGCATCATCCTTCTTTGGCCAAAGAGTATCGCAAATCTCTGCTTTTGTTAGATGATGGGATTCGTTACGGAAGAACATCTCCATGAGTTGTTGTTGCATAGGAGTAAGTCTAACCTTATTCCCTTTTGCATTATAGAAACATCTGTCAACCTCAGAATAAGCCAAACCGCCGAATGCTATAAGCGGTTCATTTTTCCTATATTTCCAGAAGCAATATAAACTCCAAAGAAGTGCTATTGTCCACAATACAGAGGCAGGTTTCTGATCAGACATAGAAAAGATTGTTGCAGCAGAGCATTTTGCCTCACAGCGAAGACCATCTTGTCTGGTTGTCACAGCCAGTATAGCATTTCCACGCAACTGTTCTATTGTCAGAAAACTGTTAAACACACGAATGTTGTCAGTGCACTTTTCATATCTTCCGTTATCATTCTCTCTGTAGCCTGATAACTACTAAAACTGGTTATGCCTGAAACAATAATCAGAGCAAACAATAAAATTACAGCGTGTTTTTGTTTCATTGTTTATATATGCGACATATTTTTATTCATGTAAAACGATGACGAAGCCGCCGCGGGGTTGGCAGAGGAGTTGCGTGGGGAGGCTTTCGGTGTTGGTGATGGCCCAAGAACCGTCAGGGGCATCGGCGAAGAACTGGATCTTGTCGGCAGACTTGATAAAGCTGAGGTCAAGCGAGAAGGTCTGAGCCTCATCGAGACCATTGATACCTGCCACATACCAACTGTGTCCAAAGCGACGGGCGAGGACAGCACCCTTGCCAGGATATCCAACGACGAAGCGCGTCTCATCCCATACGGAAGGTAGCTCCGTAAAAAAGTCCTGTACCGCCTGGGGCTGTGTGAGATAGCTCTCCGGCTTGTCGGCCAGATGCTGCAAACCACTCTCGAAGAGAACGGTAAGTGCCAATTCATGGGCTTTTGAGGTGATATGGGGATGCTGTGAGTCGCTGAAAGCACAGGGAGTATAGTCCATCGGACCAATGACATTGCGGGTGAAGGGCAACGTGGCGTTATGACTCGCTGCCTGAGCCGTGAAGGTGGGTACGTTGTTATACCACTCAGCCCCATAGACGCCCTCAGTGGATAACAAATTGGGATAGGTGCGCTGCCATCCGCGAGGAATCGGAGCCCCATGGAAGTTCACCAGCAGATGATGACGGGCTGCACACTCCAACAGGTCGATGCAATAATCCATATTCATCTGGTTGTCACCAGAGAAGAAATCGATCTTCACACCTGCCACACCGATCTTCTCGCACCAGGCAAACTCACGTTCACGATCTTCAGGCTTATTCAGACGAAATTTCGGACCTGGGGCACCATCGATCCAACCTACGGAAGAGTTGTACCAGATCAGTGGTTTCACACCCTGAGTGGTGGCATAGGCCACAGCCTCCTCGATAGTCCTGCCATCCTTCATCTCATCCCATTCAGCATCAATCAGCACATAGGGCAACTTCAAGGTGACAGCCATATCCACATATTTCTTGATAATCTCAAAGTCGTTGGAGCCATGATTATAAGCCCAATAGATCCAAGATACCACTCCAGGATGAATCCAACTGGTATCCAGCAGCTTATTGGGAGCGCTGACATCAGTGATCATCGTAGATTCCACCACATCACCCAAGCTGCCGATAATAGCCACCCGCCAAGGACTGCGCCAGATACCACTCACACGCAGCTCATTCTTATCAGGCGTCACACGGAAGCGCTCACCCTCGTTGTAAAGACAGGAAGCACTCTGACGGCGCTCGATATTGGCCTCAGAAAGCAATACAAAGACATCATCTGCAGGCGAGAGCAGAGCAGGATAACCCCAACGGTTGTTAAAGCCATCAGCCGACTTAAAGATGCCACTGAAACTAGGGACTGGCTCCACCTTACAAGTAGTGGTCAAAGGGAAGAAACCTTCATAAGCTTCCGTCCACTGTTGCATCCAGCGCTTCGTTCCCTCAGGAATGAGATAGGTGGTCTGCTCCTTGGGTAGCACTTGATTGCGCAACCCAGAAAACACATAACGGAAGGCGATACCATTGTCATAGAGCCTCAGCACCAAGCGCAGGTTTTCGCTCAGTTTAGCCTCATACTCACGAGCCTGATTTGTGCAGTGCAAACGCTTACCAGAGAGCATCCGATAATCATCTGTCACATCGCCCTTATAGGAGAGTTCAACCTTTGAGGCATATCCCTCGTAACCCAAGACAGGAATCATCAAAGCCTTCTGCGACTGATAAGATACACAAAGACCCTTACCTAAAGGATTCACAGAGATTTTTCCATTAGGCGACTGTTGCGCAACGGCTGACAGAACCAGACAGCAACCAAAGACGAAACACAGTGATCTTTTCATATTCAGAATTATGATTTATAAATGACGAACCACATGGGTACGATAACCATAGACTGTCACCACAAGGAAACAGATGAAAGGCAGGATAAACGAGGCGTTGGTGGCAGGGAAAGAGCCAAAGACTACACCCTTGTCGATAATCATTGCCTGAAGAGGCGGAAGGACAGAACCTCCCAGAATAGCCATAATCAGACCTGCGGCACCAAACTTCGCATCATC
>ONNY01000053.1 GCA_900319305.1 uncultured Prevotella sp. | reverse complement strand
GACACTCAACAAGACATCCTTGGAGATGATAGCAGGCTCTGCAGAGACAGGCACTGCCACCCTGACGGCTACCGTAGCGCCGGAATATGCCTCCGACAAGACCGTGTTCTGGCTGACAAGCAATGAGAAGGTGGCTACCGTCGATGATAACGGCAAGGTGAAGGCTGTAGGCAGCGGTGAGGCAAAGATCACCGCCACGGCAGGCGGTAAGTATGCTTCCTGCACCGTGAAGGTGACAGTGCTCGTCACTGGCATCACCCTCGACGAGACCGAGCTGGATCTGACCGTCGATGACGACCCTGTGACACTGGTTGCCAAGGTGACACCAGAAGGTGCTACGATGCCAACGGTAAGGTGAAGGCGGTAGGCAATGGCGAGGCGAAGATCACTGCCAAGGCAGGCGATAAGACCGCCACCTGCAAGGTGTTAGTCTCAACTCTCGCCAGTGGCATCACCCTCGACAGGACCGAGCTTTCAATGAAGGTGGGAGACAGTCCTGTGACGCTGGTTGCCAAGGTGACACCTGCCAGCACTTCCGACAAGTCCGTCACCTGGCGCAGCAGCAATGAGAAGGTGGCTACCGTTGACTCCAACGGCAAGGTGACTCCAATAGGCAATGGCGAGGCGAAGATCACTGCCAAGGCAGGCGATAAGACCGCCACCTGTACCGTGAAGGTTACTACTGCCGTTAGCGGGATTACCCTCGACAAGTCCGAGCTTTTAATGAAGGTGGGAGACAATCCTGTGACGCTGGTTGCCAAAGTGACACCAGACGATGCTACCGACAAGACCGTCACCTGGCGGAGCAGCAATGAGAAGGTGGCTACCGTCGATGCCAACGGCAAGGTGACGGCTGTAGGCAATGGCGAGGCTACGATTACTGCTACGGCAGGTGGTAAAACCGCCACTTGTAAGTTATCTGTTGGTTATGGTGTAGCCCTGAGCAAAGCCACCGTTGGTATGTTCATTGGTGCTGATGGTATGGCTTATAAAAACAGGGACGAAGCCACCGCTTCTGGTACTACTCCCGAGGCATGGATTGCCTATAAGAGTGACAAAGCTGGTGAGAGTCTTGCCACTTCCTTGGATCATGATGGTACCAATGTAAGCTGGTATGATTTTGAAAAGAGTCCAGGATGGTCATCAAATCCTTCTCGTGCTGCTATTGCTGGAGGTACATGGCGCTGGCCGACCAGGGCTGACTACAACAAAATGGTGCCTGGATTTTGTACACTGACCCAACCTCTCGGTAATGGCGTCATCGATCGTGGCACTTATTGGACTATATCGGAAACTCGAAAGAATTCCCCCTATGTTTACAGCCTGAATTTTAATGGCGAGTTTAGTTATACGAAAACTAGCGATAAAGCCAGTAGTGGCTATTACTTCGTTCGTGCAGTTCTGGCATTCTAACGTTTAAACATTATATTATATAATGATGAGACGATTAGATTTGTGGATATTGGTTGCCGTTCTGTCTTACGGCTTTTCGACAACCTCCTGCTCGGACGGGAGCGAGAATCCCGCTGAGCCGGAGTTGGTTAGCAATAACATTGATATGTTCTGGGATATGCCGGGTAATGCCGGCGACCCTGCAGTGGTGGAAGCCCTGAAGTCGATCGGGAACGTGGAAGACCTGAAGCCCTTTATGAATGTCAATCTAGGTCAGGCCTACTATTTCAACTACAAGCAGCTGGTTGATCACAACGATCCCTCTAAGGGCACTTTCAAGCAGCAGGTGGTACTGACCTTCGCCGGTAAGGATGCGCCAACAATCCTGCATACTGAGGGTTATGCCCTTATGGGCACTGCCTCGGCTGATGGCAACAGAAACCGCCTTGACAGTATCAGTGCGCCCCATCTCCTTTGGGCATTGTCAGAGGATTATGGTGCTGAGGGATTCGATCTGAACTGTGTGCAGGTGGAGTATCGCTATCATGGTTTCTCACTGCCTGAGTGGGATGCCGACTCATTTCAGTACCTGAGTGCAGAGCAGCATTCAAAAGACCTTCACGCCATTGTGAGCGACCTGAAGAAGGCCCTGTTCACGGGAAATGGCAAATGGCTCAGCACAGGTCTCAGCAAGAATGGCGTCACCACTGCGCAGTATGCCTATTTCGACGAGAAGAATGGCTGGAACGATATCGATGTCTATGTGCCCTTCGGGGCTCCTTTTCCCCGTCAGGAGTATGATCTCAGTATCGGCCAGTATATGCTCACCCAGTCTTCTAAGGAGCGACTGACCGACCTTGAGAGGGCATACAGGAAGCTGGCTGATGATCAGGATGTCGCTCAGGCCACTATTGATGCCTATGACGATAAACTCAGCGAGCAGGATGCTGAGCTTGATCAGGATTCCGCTTACCTGTTTACCCTTTCCAAGGTCCTCGATAATCTCTTTGATGTGATGGCATACGGTGACTTCGCCACATGGACGAAGTACATTCCCAAGGAGGGCGATAAGCCCGAGACCTATGCTTACTTCTTTATGCTTGATGGCAAAAGCGAAGTAACCAATCGTCAGGTTAATGAAGCCCGTGGCCCGTTACGTCCGCGTAGAGATCCATTCTATATGCAGATAGGGATCGACCAGGGTAATATGGCTTTGGATTATTCATGGTTCCTGAACGGCAGACTGCTCTCGGAGTCAGACAAGGCATATTTCAAGGATGCCATGCAGGACAGCAGAAACTCCAAGACGATCGATCTGCAAGTGAAGCTGCTGAAGAATCTGGAGACCACCAATAAGAAGATGATCTTCGTCTATGGCGAGGATGATCCCTGGACGGGTGGTGCCATTCCCGATCCCACGAATCCCAACGTGAGGAAGTACATCGTGCCTCATGGCGCCCATGATGATGACTTACAGAGATTTGCCTGGTATCCTGGCGGAAAAGAGGTGGCAGATCAGATCCTGGCTGATGTCAGGGCGATCTTGTTCCCTTAGGTGCTACTGCGAGCACTAATCCTTAAACTTTAGGCGTAATTTGGTTTATGAGTCATATTATCGAAAAGTGGAAGGAGTTCTGTGATTGGCAGCAACGACCCTATCAGGTGGCAGTGAAGTCGGCGGAGCATCATTGCTGCCACACCTGTGGAGACGAGTATCAGGAAATTACTCCTTTACTTTAAATGCCATAATGAATTTAAAATTAACTGTTTGTTCTTTAACCTCCTTACTCGTGATACTTATAAAAAACCTTCTTGTCCTAGGTGGGTAAGTGAGTAAGTTGGAAAGTAAAATCTTATGTACTATTGCCGGTAAGAATACAAAAAGAGGTACTTTCCAGGGTTGTTTAATGACAGGGACAAGGTGGGGGGAGGTAAGGGATTTAGCCTAACGTGATATTCTCGACCTCTACGGGTTCGTGGAGGAAGATCTGGGCTTGTTCTTTGAACTTCTCAGGATTTTCAGTGGTGAGGTAGTGCGCCTCACCATTTTTGTTGCACCGCAGCTCGATCTGCGGATGGCGCATGAGGTAGTTTTTCAGACTCTCTGCCACGTATTCGCCCTGTGGGATGACGCGGACGCCTGCAGGCAGGTATTTCAGGATCTTCGGCATGAGCAGCGGATAATGGGTGCAGCCGAGGATGATGGTATCGATCTGGGGGTCGAGGCGCATGATCTGGTCGATGCGCTTCTTCACGAAGTAGTCGGCACCGGGGGAGTCGGCCTCGTTGTATTCCACGAGGGGCACCCAGAAGGGACAGGCGACGCCTGTGACCTGCAGGTCGGGATGGAGTTTGTGGATCTCCAGATTGTAACTTTCACTCTTGATGGTGCCCTCGGTGGCGAGTACGCCCACATGACGGCTTTTCGTCAGGCTGCCGATAACTTCTGCCGTGGGGCGGATAACGCCCAGCACACGGCGCTCCGGGTCGATCTTCGGCAGATCCACCTGTTGGATGGTGCGCAGCGCCTTGGCGGAGGCGGTGTTACAGCCGAGGATCACGAGATGGCATCCCATCTCGAAGAGGCGCAGCACGGCCTGGCGCGTGAACTCATAGACCACGTCGAAGGAACGTGGTCCATAGGGTGCACGGGCGTTGTCGCCCAAATAAAGATAATCGTATTCGGGAAGCAGCTGGCGGATGCCATGCAGAATGGTGAGTCCGCCGTAGCCGCTGTCGAAGATGCCGATGGGCCCGGGCTTACTTGAGAGCATCCTGAACCTGCTGGTTGAGGTCGTGCCCCATGGCGGGGTTGATAAAGGGCAGGGCCTTCACGTCGGTGTCGATGATGAAGGCATAGCCGCGCTCGCGGCCGATCTTGCCAAGTACCTCGATGAGGCGGATCTTCAGTGGGGCCATCAGGTCTTGTTCGGCTTTCTCGATCTCCATCCGTCCATGCTCCTTGAACTCGATGTTCTTTTCCATGAGTTGCTGAAGCTCTAACTGGCGCTTCTGGAGGATGGTCTGGGGAAAGTCGCGCTGACCTTCGAGGAAGTCCTCGTATTTGCGGTTGAACTCGTCTTCCACGCGCAGTGTCTCGTTCTGGAACTGCTGACGGAGGTCGGCGAGCTTCTGTTGTACGACGGCGTAGTCGGGCATTGACTTCAAGGCTTCCCCATAACTGAGGTAGCCGAAGCGCATGGCGCTGTCTGCCTGGGCGTTGATGCCCAAGCAGACGCACATGACTGCGATGAGGATGACGAATCGCTTCATATTACTTCAATCCCAGTTTTGCCTTTACCTGAGCAGTCACATCGGTAGAGAGTGTGGTGCTGATGTAGGGCAGTGAGTTGTTCTCTATGATGTAAACATAGCCACCTGTCTGACCGATAGCCTTGATAGCATCGAGGATCTTGGCGGTAATAGCCTGCATCTTCTCGTTGGATGCCTTCTGAAGGGCCTGCTGGTTGTCCTGATAACTCTGCTGGATCTTCTGGTACATCTCCTGGAGCTCCTGCTGACGACGCTGCTTGATGTTGTCGGGCAGTGTAGCCTGCTCCTTGTCGAAAGCCTCACCCTTCTTCTGGAGCTCGTCCTGCATGCTCTTCAGGTCTGCCTCATACTGGCTCTGGAGGGCCTTGATCTCTGACTCAGCCTGAGCATACTCGGGCATGGCCTGCATGATCTCCTGGGTGTTCACATGACCGAATTTTCCCTGTGCGTTAGCGGTGGTGAAACCGCAGATTGCGCAAATTGCGCAGATAATAATCTTCTTCATTTCTTCTAAAATATTTAATGTTTAATCTTTAATGTCTAATGTTTAATAGGAGTAGCCTAATTTGCGCAGCACCTCTGAACTGATGTCGATACGCGGTGAGCCGAAGATGATACCCGTGTCGCTGGCACGGTCGAGTACGAGCTGGTAGCCCCTGAGGTCGGCAATGTCCTTGATGGCATTGTAGATCTCGTCCTGAATGGGCGACATCAGGGCGGAGCGCTTCTTGTAGAGTTCGCCTTCAGGACCGAAGTATTTTTTCTTCAGGTCGGCTGCCTGCTTCTCTTTCTCCACGATGGCGTGGCATCGACTTCTGCCTGCCACTGCTTCGACACCTGGTTCAGTTGCTCATTGGCGCGCTCGTAGGCGGGGATATTCTTCAGGATATACTCCATGTCAACGAGGGCGAACTTCTGCGCCTGCATCGTCACTGCCGATGCGGCCATCACTAACATTAATAATAACTTCTTCATATCTGAAACTTAATGTTTGTTAGAATTCTTGTCCGAGCACGAAGTGGAAGTTACTACCACCGCGCTTCTTGGCACCGTACTGGTTGGTATAGACATCGTCGAAACCGTAGGCCCAGTCGATACCCATCAGACCTACCATCGGCAGGAACAGACGTACACCGATACCGGCAGAGCGCTTCATCTTGAAGGGGTTGAAGTTCTTGGGCTCTGACCAGGCATTACCGCCCTCCAGGAAGCCGAGTCCGTAGATGGTGGTGTTACCCAGCAGGAACGGGTAGCGCAACTCGAGGGTGAATCGGTCGTAGGCATAGGCGTTGTATGAGGAGATCGAACCTCCCTTCATCATCGTCTCGTAAGCCGCTGAGTAGGAGAGGGCACCGTTGTCGTAACCACGCAGACCGATGGTCTCCTCTGCATAACCTGAAGAGTAGCCGGTCATACCGTCACCACCCACGTAGAAGGTCTCGAAGGGTGAACGCTTGTTGCTGTTATAGGAACCGAGGATACCGAACTCCACACGGGTCATCAGCACGAAACACTTCTGGCCGCCTGAGAGGGCCGTGAACGTGCGTGACTTGAACTTCCATTTGTGGTACTCAATCCAGCGATACACCTCCTGCAGTTCACTCTCATAGGTGGCTGAGTTGGGGTTCTTCGCCAGTTTGCTGTAGTCCTTGTTGTCGAAGAGCGACCAGGGCGGCGTGAGGGTGACTGATGCCATGAACTCAGAGCCGTGGCGCGGGAACAGCTGGTTGTCGGTAGAAGTACGCGACAGGGTGAAGCCCAGGTTGATGTTGTTACAGTTGCCGTTGTGGATATAGAAGTAACTCCAGTCGCGCAGCATGTATCGGGTGTAGCCGAGGGTTGCGGAGAACTGGAAGTAGTCATCAGGCCAGCGCAGACGCTTACCCCATCCGATGCTTGCACCGATGACCGTCATCGTCTTGTCGTCGTCGAGCATCGAGTCGTAGTTGTAATAGTAGTTGTTGTACGAGCCGACGCCGTAACTGTACATCGAATAGTTGTTATAGAAAGCGTTGTTACGATAGAGGCTTGAGATATCCGACTGCTTGGAGAAGAACACACCCACGTTGAAGCTGTTTGGACGCTTGCCGCCAAACCAGTTGGTACCGTAGTTGGCACTCAGCGAACTGTAGTATGAACCGTTGGTCTGGAAACTGAAGCCCAGCTGCTCACCGTCGCCGTAGGGCAGGATACCACGGTGGAGTTTGTTCTTGCCGAAGAGGTTGCGGATAGAGAAGTTATTGAACTTGATACCAATCTTACCGATGATACCCGTCTGACCCCAACCCAGAGAGAACTCCAACTGGTCGTTAGACTTCTGTTCGAGTCGGTAGTTGATATCCACCGTTCCGTCCTCATAGTTGGGCACCACATCGGGCACCACCTTCTCAGGATCGAAGAATCCCATGGAGGCGATCTCACGGACCGTACGCTGCAGGGCTTCCTTGTTGAATAGGTCACCGGGCTTTGTGCGGAGCTCACGGCGCACCACCTCTTCGTAGAGGCGGTCGTTTCCATAGATGCGGATACGGTTGAGGTGGGCTTGCGGACCTTCCGTCACACGCATCTCCACATCGATGGAGTCGTTGTCGATATTGATTTCCACGGGCTCGATGTTCGAGAACACGTAACCGTTGTTGTAATAGTAGTTACCAGCGGCATCATCGTCTTCTTTCAGACGCTTGTTCATGTGCTTCTGGTTATACACGTCACCTTTCTTCATGCCCAGCACGGCATTCAGGTAGTCGGTAGTTACCACGGTGTTTCCCACCCAGGTGATGTTACGGATATAGTATTTGTCACCTTCGTCGAGTTTCACATAGACATCCACGTGCTTGTCGTCGTAGGTGCTGACGGAGTCAACGAGGATGGTGGCATCGCGGAATCCCAACTCGTTGTATTTCTCGATAAGGGCCTGCTTGGCTTCCTTATAGCGTTCGTCGGTGAACTTCTTCGACTTGAAGAGGCTGGAGAGTTTTCCCGACTCGTGGATCTTACCGAAGGAACCTTTGCTGATGAGCGATCCCTTGATCTTCGAGTCCTTCAGTTTCTCATTACCGTCGAAGATGATACGGTGTACCTTCATCTTGGCCTTTTTGTCGATATTCACATCGAGCAGCACCTGGTTCTTGTCACTTGGGTTCTCTGTCTGCAGGATGTCGATCTGCGCGTTCTTATAACCCTTCTCATCGAAGTATTTCTTGGCGAGGATCTTCGCACGGTCCACAATGTTACGGGTGAGACTCATGCCCTTCACGATACCCAGTTTCGACTCCAGGTCTTCGCGCTCAGCCTTCTTCACACCGTGATAGCGGATGGTGTGGATACGGGGGCGCATGCCCAGATGGATGCAGAGATAGATTTTCGAACCTACGATCGAGTCGGCGGTGATGCTGACCTTTGAGAAGAGTCCGTTGCGCCAATAGCGCTTCACGGCCTCGGTGATCTGGGAGCCAGGCACCTCGATCTGCTGACCGACTGCCAGTCCGGAGAGACCTGTGAGCACGTAGTCCTCATAGCCCTCGACACCCTCGACGGCGATACCGGCAATCTCGCAGGTACGTGGTGTACCGGCATAGGAGATATCGGGGTTGACGATCTTGTCCTGTGCAGTGGCTGTCAAAGGTAAAAAGGTAAGAAGGTAAAAAGGTAAGATGCCTTTTACCATTCCCTTCACCTTATTAATAATATATATATAAGTCACTTTCTTTCTTCTTTTTTATTTATTTTCTTCCACCTGTGCCTCGGTCTTTCCGAAACGGCGCTGACGACTCTGGTAGCTATAGATGGCCTTATGCAGGTCTTCTTCCATGAAGTCGGGCCAGTAGGTATCGCAGAAGTAGAGCTCCGAGTAGGCGATCTGCCACAGCAGGTAGTTCGAGATACGCACCTCACCACCTGTACGGATCAGCAATTCGGGATCGGGCATGAAGTTGGTCCACAGACGCTCGTTGATGGTTTCCTCGGTGATGTCTGCCGCATTGAGTTTACCGTCCTTCACCTCCTGGGCTATCTGACGGGTGGCAGTCACCAGTTCGAGCTTCGACGAGTAGCTCAGGGCTACCACCATCGTCATTGAGTCGTTCTTGGCGGTGTGTTCCTCGGTCTCAGCGAGTTTCTTGTTCACGCTCTCAGGGATGCGCGAACGGTCGCCGATCACGCGGAAGCGTACGTTATTCTTCATGAAGATCTCATCCTCAAGCGAGGTCAGCACGAGTCCCATCAAAGCCGCCACCTCGTCGGCAGGGCGGTTCCAGTTCTCTGTTGAGAATGTATATAGTGTGAGGAATTTCACGCCCAAGCGGGTGCATTCAGAGGTGATGCGACGCACAGCATCTACACCGGCCTGATGACCGAAACTACGCTCCTTACCTCGTTCCATAGCCCAGCGCCCGTTACCGTCCATGATAATGGCGATGTGCTGGGGGATTCGATTCATGTCCAAAAGTTCTTTCATATATCTTAATCTCTATCGTTATTACATGTTTTGCACCTTTCCCAAAGGTCGTAGGTCACTGACACCTGGAAGGCGTGATAGCAGTCGGCATTTTTGAAGAGGCCGCTGCTCTTGATACCATACACATCGGCCTTTCCGTCGAGGTAGTCGCTGGGCGTAAAGCGTATCGCCCATTCTGCGATGACATTCAGGCGCGGGGCGGCTTTCCATTTGACACCTGCTCCCAATGGGAAGTTTACGGTGACGCCGCTGTTCGTGCCGCTGTGGTAGGTCATACCCAGTCCGATGGCGATAAACGGGGTCACTGGGCGTGCGCCCCTGTATTCCCTGCCTGTGCCGTAAGGCCAGAAGTTATACTCATATCTGAGGTCTGCCTCAGTCAGCTGGTGGCTAAAGGCGTATGGCTCTATCGGATACCAGGTGTCCACATCTGCTGTGGAACCTTTGATCTTGCCTGTCCCGATGTCGAAGCCCAAGGCCATCCGGGGGTTGAGGCGGTATTTCGCTACAAGCGCCATCCAAGGGTGTATGCCTTTGAAGAAACCGCCGCTGAAATCTCCCGAGTAGGCGACGCCGCCCAGTCCTGCACCCACCTCAAGCCTGTATTCCGGCTCTTCCTGTGCCATGACAGAAGGGGTGGCAAACAGCGAAGCGACTATCAGTAGCAGTATTCTCATCGCCAGGTTTTATTTTGCCATAGCGACTCCGCGCCAGACTTTTCCCTGCTCCACATCCTTGTACCAGACGAAACTGCCGTCGGTGGTGACTGTGAACTTGCCTGGAATCTCCTGCCCGTCGGGGAAGTTAAAGTCGTCATAGGTCCTCCACGTGATACCACCGTCCATGCTGATGTAGATCTCGCCAAGGTTGGTGAATGCCATGACCAAACCTGCGTAATACACCATGTCAACGATGTTGGTAGGCAGGTAGTAGGCGTTATATGTCTCAAGGGGCGTGTAGGCCCACTTGCCGGCGATACCATATTCTGAGTTCACTACGAACTTATGCCATACCTTGGAGTAGGTCCGGTCGCCGTTGTCGCCCACCAAAAGCACGTAGTCGTCTTCCAGGTCGTTTTCAAGTGGATACCACACCAAGTGGAACTCTTCCACTGGCAGCAGGCTATCATCGGCGTCCAACTTTTCTGCGGTCCAGGTCTTACCACCGTCATTGGTCATCATCAACTCGTCGTTGAGACTGTAGGCATATGCCTCTTGACGGGCGGCTCCGATGAATTCTTTCAGACCTGCCTTCTCTACGATGCTCTCCCACTCAGCCCTTTTCTTTTCCTCCGCGGTGGGATATTCACTGAGGGGACGCTCCTCCCAGATCAGCTTATTTGTAGGCAACAGGTGCTTGTTCATTGTCACCTGATAACTCTTAAAGAGTGTCCCGTTCGTGTTGTAGGCACAGATGATCCTCGGCACGGAGAAATCGATGGAGTCAGTGCTGCTATAGAAGATGAGGTCATCGCTGTCCTTATCCTTGATAAACAGGGTGCCCGTATAGTTCGATGCTGTCAAGTTGATCAGCACGCGTGTCAGGTCGCAGTCATAGGGTAAAGAGTCGGCATTGAAGATCTTTCCGTTGTCATGGTCAATCGTGAACGACGGAAAGGTGGTCAGTTTCTTGATATAGACCGTATCTTTGCCTGTGGAAGTCTGACCGTGGACCTGCCTGTTGACGGCAGTCAACTTCAGACCTGTAATGGTCGTTTCATTGTATAGCGTAATCGTGGTCTCGTTGTCTTTAAAACACGACGAGAGACAAGATGAACCGACCAGGATCACACATAATGTGTATAAAAACCTTTTCATCAATAATTGTAAATTTCGAAATTCGGGTGCAAATTTACGCACATTTCCTCAAAATCAATCCATTTTCACCTTATAATTATAGAAAATATGTTATAAATTGACCGTTTTTAAGTTAGTTTAGTGTTTTTAGACGAAAAAGAGTGTGGTATGAATCACTCACCCCACACTCTTTTCAACGGATGTCGGTATGAATCAGAGTAACAATGCTCAGAACTGTCGCAAGTGCAACAGTCGCCAACATGACCGTCGTTTGAAAATCTAATAACATAATCTTTACCTTAAAAAACCGGCATTGCCGGAAAAACTACTAACCTAATGAATATATACTTATAATCTCACGATTACGTGATGCAAAGGTAATGGTTTTGAGGGAACATGCATCAAAAAAAAGAGCGATTCCCGATGAAATCGCCCTTTATTTGATGTATGTCAAAACAATTTTAAAGTTTTGGACCTGCAGCTACCAGAGCCTTACCAGCCTCGTTGCCCTCGTACTTCTTGAAGTTCTTGATGAAGCGAGCAGCCAGATCCTCAGCCTTCTTGTTCCACTCAGCAGCGTCAGCGTAAGTGTCACGAGGATCGAGGATAGCGGGGTTCACGTTGGGCAGAGCTGTGGGCACCTCGAAGTCGAAGTATGGGATCTTCTTGGTCTCAGCCTTCAGGATGGCACCGTCGAGGATAGCGTCGATGATACCACGTGTATCGGGGATAGAGATACGCTTGCCGGTACCGTTCCAACCAGTGTTCACGAGGTAAGCCTTGGCACCGCTCTTCTCCATCTTCTTAACCAGCTCCTCAGCATACTTTGTGGGGTGCAGCTCGAGGAATGCCTGACCGAAGCAAGCAGAGAAGGTAGGAGTGGGCTCAGTGATACCACGCTCTGTTCCAGCCAGCTTAGCTGTGAAACCAGAGAGGAAGTAGTACTTGGTCTGCTCAGGAGTCAGGATAGATACTGGGGGCAGTACACCGAATGCGTCAGCAGAGAGGAAGATCACGTTCTTAGCCTCTGGACCAGCACTCTTACCATTTACCTTCTGGGCAATCTTCTCAATGTGGTTGATAGGATAGCTTACGCGAGTGTTCTCAGTAACGCTCTTGTCAGCGAAGTCGATCTTACCAGCACCGTCAACAGTTACGTTCTCGAGCAGAGCGTCGCGCTTGATAGCACCATAGATGTCAGGCTCGTTCTCCTTAGAGAGGTTGATAACCTTAGCGTAGCAACCACCCTCGAAGTTGAACACACCCTCGTCGTCCCATCCGTGCTCGTCGTCACCAATCAGCAGACGCTTCGGATCGGTAGAAAGAGTGGTCTTACCTGTACCAGACAGACCGAAGAAGATAGCGGTGTTCTTACCCTCCATATCGGTGTTAGCAGAGCAGTGCATAGAAGCGATACCCTGCAGGGGCAGATAGTAGTTCATCATTGAGAACATACCCTTCTTCATCTCACCACCGTACCAGGTGTTGATGATGCACTGCTCACGGCTAGTGGTGTTGAAGGCCACACAAGTCTCCGAGTTCAGACCCAGCTCCTTGTAGTTCTCAACCTTTGCCTTAGAAGCGTTGTAGATGACGAAATTAGGCTCGAACTTCTCCAGTTCCTCAGCAGTAGGCTGGATGAACATGTTCTTTACGAAGTGAGCCTGCCAAGCCACCTCCACAATGAAACGAACGCGCAGACGGGTAGCCTCGTTGGCACCGCAGAAAGCATCAACAACATAAAGATCCTTGTTGCAGAGCTCCTTGATGGCGATGTCCTTAACCTTGGCCCAAACCTCCTCGCTCATGGGGTGGTTGTCGTTCTTATATTCCTCAGATGTCCACCAAACCTTATCCTGGCTCTGGGCATCCTTTACGATGTACTTGTCCTTAGGTGAACGACCAGTGTAGATACCGGTCATAACGTTTACAGCGTTGAGCTCGGTGTTTACGCCCTTGTCGAAACCCTCGAGTCCTGCTTTTGTCTCCTCTTCAAAGAGGTACTCATACGACGGATTGTGAGCAATCACGGTAGAACCAGTGATGCCATACTGAGTCAAATCTAACTTTGCCATATTACTAATCTTTTTATTTAAGTTGTGAATATTATCCTCGTTATCAGTTGGTTTTTGAAAAACCGCTGCAAAGATACAAAAAAGTTAAGAGTTAATCGTGCAGAGTTAAGAGTTTTTTGCACAAAGAAGATTCTTTTAGCGTTAAAGTATATAAAATTAGATGCCGAAGTAGCACTTTTGCCACTCCGACATATCAATTCACTTGCTTGGTATAGGTGAAGAGATAAACCACGCCGATGGCCATGACTATCACGGCGCCTGCCTGTCCGATGGCATCGCTGGCAAAGCCCATGAGCAGCGGGAAGATCGTACCGCCGAAAAGGCCCATGATCATCAGACCGCTGACCTCGTTTTGTTTCTCAGGTACTGAGGTGAGTGCCTGGGCAAAGCAGATGGAGAAGATATTGGAGTTGCCGAACCCCACCAGGGCAATAGCTGTGTAGAGCATCCATGCCTCCGTGCCGAAGAACAGACCGCACATCGAGAGCGCCATCATCAACACGCTGATAATGAAGAACGTACGGCTGGGTAGGATGCGTAGGAAGAACGAACCCGACAGACAGCCGATGGTACGGAAGATGAAATAGAGACTCGTGGCAAAGGCGGCATCGTTCAGACTCATGCCGAGACGCTCCATCAGGATCTTCGGGGCCGTGGTGTTCGTACCCACATCGATACCTACATGACAGATGATACCGAAGAAGGTGAGTAGTACGATGGGGGTTCCTAAGAGTTTGAAACAGTCTGTAAACTGCTCTGCGACAGACTTTTGTGGACCGGTAAGCGGGTTTATGTCCTCCAGGATAGGGGTTACACCCAACATTACGGCTGCCATGATACCTACCAAGAAATAGATGCCGAAGAGGATGCGCCAGTCGAAACCGAAAGTTGGAATCACATGGGTGGCACCCCACATGGCCAAATAAGGGGCGAGAAACGAGGCGATGGCCTTGATAAACTGTCCGAAAGTCAGGGTGGAAGCCAGATGGTTGTTTTGTGACCGTCCACTGTCCATCACCGTAGCTACCAACGGGTTGAGCGAGGTCTGCATCAAAGCGTTACCGATGCCGAGTAGCGAGAAGGCTATCAGCATCGTGGTGAAACTCTCACCGAAGAGTGGAATCAGCAAAGACAGAATGGTCACGATGAGGGAGAGCATCACCGTGTTCTTCCGTCCGAGTTTGTTCATCAGCATACCCGTCGGTACGCTGAAGATCAGAAACCAGAAAAAAACGAGGGAGGGAAAGATGTTGGCTACAGAATCGGTCAACTGCAGGTCTTCTTTTACGTAGTTAGAAGCAATACCCACCAGATCCACGAAGCCCATTGCAAAGAAGCAGAGCATCACGGGGATGAGCGTTAGATCTCTTGTTTTAGCCACCATGTCATATATATCGTTTTTTATATTTTCTTTTTTACAAAGGAATAGCGACTCTCCCGAGCCGCTATTTTCCACTCATTACCTAACTAACCTTAGTGTTTATTACTAACTAAATTAAAAATAACAATAACCATTAATCTTAATGCATGAACTTAATCTGTGCTGCAAAGATAGGCATAATATTCGATGGAATCGATAAAAATTGTTTCAAAGACTAACAAAAATCGTTCATTGTAACATATGAGTTAGAAATGAACGATTTTTGATATTAGGGGCTGACCCCAGTATGAAGTATTGGACTATTTGGCTTTGGCGCGCTTCTTCTGTTCTTTCTGGTAAGCCTTCATCTCGATGATGGTGGCGAGTCCCTTCTTCACACGGAACTCCTGACGGGCACGACGCATCTGCTCGAGGAAACGCTCACTGGTGTGCAGACGGGCATAGGCAGCTGAGGCGGCGAGGCGGGCTGCGTTGACATCACTCTGCCAGTGCGCACCGACAATCAGACGGCTGTCGCCATACATGTAACCACGTGCCAGGAGCGTATCAGCGCGATCGGGGTTGATCTCTGAGAGCAACAGAGCAGAACTCCAACCCAACAAGGTATGACCAGAGGGATAGGAACCATTCTTGCGGAGATGAGGCTCATCCTCAGGATAGAGGGTCGGCTCGTTGAAGCGCATGAACGGACGCTTACGCATGTAATACTTCTTAGGAATGGTGCAGATACTGTCGCAGGTAGATCTCCGGGGTCTCTTCCTTGGAGATCTGTAAGCCGAAAGGCTCGCTGAACTCGCGGATAATGCAGTCGATACCATAGACGGCATCGCGGATGGCAATGGCAGCACGCTCCTTGTCGTTACGCATCTCCTTGCCCCACATATACTGCATGATGTCGAAAGCAAAGGCTGCGCCGATGGTATCGGGGGGAGCCGGACACCATTTGAGCATGTCGGGCATCTCGCTGGTGGTGAAATACGCATTAACTGGTGAATTGTCACTCTGTGCCGAAGCACATACTGCCAGCATCATCATGGCAGTGATCATCATAATCTTTTTCATACTTCTTAATATTTAATGTTTAATGTATCAGAATTTCACTTGGAAACGGGTCTCAAGGATGGTACACTCATTGTTGAAGAAACCGATATTCTGGACCTTGGTCCATGAGGCACGTACACGCCAGATCATATACTTGTTGATGTAATAGTTGTAGCATAATGCCCAGTCGTTCAGGTAACCGCCATATACACCGGCAGAGGTGTCAGTGAGATCCGTGTAGTTGTATTGCAGACAGATTTCCATGTTGCCCGGATCAGGGGTGGCAATACCGCCGTCAACCATGTTTGGCGCATAGTTGCGACCTTTGATGAGACCACGC
>ONNY01000168.1 GCA_900319305.1 uncultured Prevotella sp. | reverse complement strand
ATCAAAGCCTAAGCGATGCATGCCAGTATCCAACTTTATATGTACGGGCCACCCCGTGATACCCTCCTTACGCGCCGCCTTGATGAGCGCATCCAACAGACGGAAGGAATAGACCTCTGGCTCCAGATCGTAGTCGAACATGGTCTTAAAGGCTGTCACCTCAGGATTCATTATCATGATGTTGGCCGTGATACCGGCCTTACGAAGCGTCACACCCTCATCGGCCACAGCGACTGCAAGATAATCGACACGCTGATCCTGCAAGGTCTTGGCGATCTCCACAGCACCAGCGCCATAGGCATCGGCCTTGATCATGCACACCATCTTCGTATCGGGATGCAGGAACGAACGGAAATGGTTCAGGTTATCCACCACCGCATTCAGGTTCACCTCAAGGATGGTCTCATGCACCTTCTGCTCCAACTGCTCAGTAATCTGATCAAAACCAAAGGGACGTGCGCCTTTGAGCAGGATCAGTTCGTTGTGCAAGGCGGTAAAGGCATCGCTCGACAGGAAATGGGGCACGCTGGCAAAGAACTGCTTATCGGCAATCTGAATCTTATCAGCCTGCAACAGCCAAGTCGCTCACCTGGGCATAGAGCGCTTCAGGCGTAGTACCTGTCTGGAACATATCCGAGAGGATCAAGGTCTTCTTCAGCATCCGTTTCGACTCACGACGGTTCATGAAGTCGAGGGCAATATCAAGCGAGTTGATGTCACTGTTATAGGAGTCGTTGATCAGCAGACATCCACGCTGACCTTCCTTCACCTCCAGACGCATGGCCACAGGTTCGAGTTTCGGCATACGGTCAGCCAACTGCCCTGGTGTCAGTCCGAGGCGCAAAGCCACCACTGCACAGGTAATGGTGTCCTCGATAGAAGCCTCATCGATGAATGGAATAGAATAGGTATTCTCCTCCTGTTGCCAGATATATGTAATACGGGTAGTTTGTCCCTTATTTTCAATATTCTTCACAAAGAAGGAAGCCTGCTCATCGCACTGCGACCAGGCAATCTTATCACCCTTGTACTGCATACGACGGATACAACGGCTCACGATATCATTGTCAGAGCAATACACCATCGCCTCCGTGTCGTGCATCAGTTCGAGTTTCTCCAGGCACTTCTCCTCCATCGAACGGAAGTTCTCCTGATGGGCTGCCCCCAAAGAGGTGAGCACGCCGATGGTGGGCTGGATGATATCACGCAGTGCCATCATCTCTCCAGGCTGACTGATACCAGCCTCAAAGATACCGATCTCCGTCTGCTCATTCAAAAGCCAGACAGAAAGGGGCACACCTATCTGGGAGTTATAGCTGCGAGGTGAACGTACAATCTTCTGGGAGGGCAACAGCAACTGATAGAGCCACTCCTTGACCATCGTCTTACCATTCGAACCCGTGATACCCACGATGGGCACATTAAACTCATCACGATGGCGCTCGGCCAGTCTCTGCAAGGCTGCCAATGGCGAAGGAACAATCAGGAAGTTGGCATCTGGCATGTGCTCCGTACCTGATGTACAAAACTCCAAAATGCCTTTGGCCTCCACCACAAAGTTTCGGACACCACGACGATAGAGGTCTTCAATATATTTATGGCCGTCATTACGGGCTGATTTCAAGGCAAAGAATAAGGTCTCCTCTGGGAAACAGAGTGAACGACTGTCAGTCAACAGCCAACCGATCTGGGCATCAACTTCACCGATGCGACGCGCTCCAATGAGCGTAGTGATCTTTTCAATCGAATATTTCATCTCTACAATTGTTTTGTTTTAGACTGCAAAGTTAGGGTATTTTTTCTGCAATTCACCCACTTTTAACATAGTTTTATCTATCAACGCCCGATATTCCTCGGATTCAGGGTTGAAGGGTTTGTGATTCAACACGGCTTTCAGGGGTGCCCACTCCTTCAGGAACTGCTTGGCCTCATCACTCAGGTAAGCCTCGGACAGGCGCTCCCAGATATACGACACAGCCTGGTCAGAGGGGTGCAGCATATCTTCATTATAGAAACGGTAGTCGCGCAGTTCGTCGTTCACGATCTCATAGGCAGGGAAATAGGTTTCTTTCAATCTCTCCACTGCTAAAAGCAAGGTGGCTTTAGAGAGTTGGGAGCCATGATAACCATATTTGCGATAACGAATGGGACTGACGGTCAGGACGACATGCATCTCAGGATTCTGGGCATGAAGCATATCGACGGTCTGTTGCAGATAGTCGGCACATGCATCGACAGAGAGTTCTTCTTCCTGAAAGAGCGTCTGCGGCCGCTTCTGACAGTTATCGACGATCTCGCCCGTCTCCTTCAAACGATACACATGATTGGTGCCAAGTGTGAGGAAAGCCGTCTTGACTGACTTCAGATCTGCAGAATCTGCCACCAGCCGCTGTACGGTATGCAGGATTGAAGCAGGGTTATACATCACCCCATAAGGATTGACGATGGCCCTGAACTTCTCTTCCAGGAAGCGCTGACCAATGGCATCGGCAAAGCAGGAACCTACAAACAGTAAGGATTCACAGGGACCGATCCTAAAATCAGGCGACGGGATATCAACAACCGTACGGAATTCCATAGCCATCTACTTCTTGGAATTACGCTGGCGCACAGCCTCAAACAAGAGGATGGCCGCACTGACACTCACATTAAGGGAATCAAGCTGTCCCAGCATGGGAATACGAATGTGCGCATCAGCAGCCTGACGCCACACCTCAGTAAGACCCGTTGACTCCGTACCCATCACGATGGCTGTACCTCGCAGCATATCCGTGTCGTAATAGAGACTGGAATCCTGCAACTGTGCCGTGAGTATCTGGATGCCACGCGCCTTCAGGAAAGCAATACAATCCTCAGAGGAACAAGCCACACACGGCACACTGAAAATCGCCCCTATACTGGAACGGATCAGATTGGGATTATAGAGGTCGGTGAGCGGATCGCAGATGATCACGGCATCAGCCTTTGCGGCATCGGCACTACGGAGTACGGCACCGAGGTTGCCTGGTTTCTCCACGCGCTCCAACACGATGATGAGCGGAGAAGCACTGAGTTGCAGGTCGTCCAACGAGCGCTGCCTCTCGCGCACCACAGCTATCACACCCTCCGTACTGCCACGATAAGCCATCTTCTCATAGACCTGAGGGGAGACTAGGGATACTAGGCTACCTAGGCTTTCTAGGCTACCTAGGGGGGCTAGATCGGCTAGGTCGGCTAGATCGGCTAGTTTATCTAGCACAAAGCATTCTGCAATCTCATAGCCTGCTTCTACGCAATGCATCAGTTCACGACGCCCCTCCACCACGAAGAGACCCTCCTTGCGGCGCTGCGCAGATTTCTGCTGAAGGGCCACCACGTGTTTTACCTTCGCATTCTGCGTGCTTGTAATAATCGATTCTTCCATAATTTGGTGCAAAATTACAAAAAAACCGTGAAGATGCCTTGAGAAAGCCCAAAAATTTGTAACTTTGCACACAGAATTAGAAAACTTGCAAGTTATGACATTACTAAAGAAATGCCTGCCTGATGTTTTGGCAGTACTGTTGTTTGCCGTCTTGGCCTTCGCCTATTTCTTCCCTGCCGACATCGAAGGGCGTATTCTCTATCGCCACGATGCATCAGCAGGTCGCGGTGCTGGTCAGGAGGGTATCGAATATCTGCAGAAGACGGGTGAGCGCAGCCGTTGGACGAATGCCCTTTTCGGCGGAATGCCTACTTATCAGATGGCACCATCGTATGGTTCCACGAATCTGTTGACAAAGGCGGTTGATGCCTATCACCTCTGGCTACCCGAAAACGTGTGGTTCGTATTTGCCTATCTGCTGGGCTTCTATATCCTGCTGCGTGCCTTCGACTTCCGTCAGCATCTGGCAGCGTTAGGTTCCATCATCTGGGCCTTC
>ONNY01000027.1 GCA_900319305.1 uncultured Prevotella sp. | reverse complement strand
GCGGGAGCAACCACACTACCAAGGGTCATACCAGCCTTGAAGAAGATACCCGTCAGGGCGTTTACGATACCGGCGATGCGCTTGCCGCTGACATACTCACCGTAAGAGATGACCTCAGGCACCAGTGCCCACATGTAACCAGTAGCCACGATGACACCCGTTGACTTCACGAACTGAGCGATATAGACAATTGTCATGCTGGGCTCTTCCATCTTAGCGGCTACATACAGGAAGCCCATACCGACGATGGCGATGCCGAGGAAGATATAGAACATATTCTTCTTACCCACCATCTTCTTGATCATTGGCACCAGTGGCATGAAGATGAACGAAGGAGCTGAACCCAGACCCATGAAGATTGAGAGTTGGTCGGGCGAACCGTGCATGTTGCTGTTGATGAAGTACGCACCAGCGGCGTTTCCGATTGACATCATAGCGAAGGCGGTGATGAAGAAGAAGGCGATGATACGCAAAGGACGGTTGTGGAAGAACTCCATCCACAAGTCGCTGATCTTCACGTTGGCTGCCTCGCTGGCATCCATCACCACGCGCTCCTTACACTGGCTGAAGCAGAAGAACAGCAGAGCCAGACCCACGCAGGCATAGATGGTCATTGTGGTGAACCAGGCGGCGGGATCCTTCGGCAGTCCCTCGGCCTCCTGATCGGTGAAGTAGGCAATCAACAGGGGCAGACCAGAACCTACAGCCAGACCACCGCAGTTGGCCATGAACATACGGACAGAGGTGAGGATGGTGATCTCATCGGTGTCGCGGGTCAGTGAGGAGTTCAGGGCACCGTAAGGCACATTGATAAAGGTATAGAGCAGCGTCATCGCGATGTACGTTATGTAGGCGTAGAGCAATGACGGAGCGAAGCCGTTCCAGAAACAGAGGATAGCAAAGCCAGTGAGGGGGATACCGACGAATACCAGGTAAGCACGATACTTACCCAACTTAGGGTTGTTCTTGTCGATGAGGGCACCGACGATGGGGTCCCAAATCACGTTTGCCACGTTACCCACTGTGAACATCACAGAGACATCAACGGCATCGAGGCCATAGATGTCGGTGTAGAAGAACAGCAGATACATACATGTAGTCTGGAAGATCAGGTTTTGTGCCAAGTCACCAGAGCCGAAACCGATGCGCTGGAGCCAGGAAAGCTTGTAAAAGCCTTTGTTTTCGTTAGTTGTTGCCATAATTGATAATATTTGTTATAGTTTATTTCTTCACTTGCAATTCAAAGGATGACATGGGGAGTCCTAAGAGCGAACGGGCATTGGCCGTGATTGGATTGTCCTTCCAAGCGTAGCGCACCGCATAGACGACGCTCATCGGATGGAAGCCTTCCGGCAATGTCAGTGTGATGGTCTTGCCCTCAGCGGAGGCTTTCACATTCTGGAACACCTTGTCGCCATCAGCGGCAGCCACCTCAAACTCATTGAGTTCTCCCGCTTGGATGGGCTGGTCGAGGGTGAGGATGATTTTACCGTCCTTCACCTCTGAAGCCACTACCTCAGGAGAGAGTTCCACCTTATTATAATATACGAGACGGTCAAAACCGAGACCGATACGTTCTGCCACTTCCTTCTTACGGAGTGGATGGATATCCACAGGCTCACCGAGGTCATTGATAACGGCCAGTTCGGCTCTGGGGTCGTTCTTGGCTGTGAGGCGCTGGGCTTCACGAAGGGCTGCCCAACCGCTGTTGACTGGTGAAGTCTGTGGCGTGAGGGGTGAAGGGAAGCCCGTCTGTTGACGACCGTCATGGTTGGCCAACTGTACAATCACGAAGGGCATCTTCTGATCCTGCCAACGGTCGCGCCAGCAACCCATCATCTTCTTCAGGTAGTCTGCATAAGGAGCGGGGTTGCCTGTGTTCGACTCTCCCTGATACCAGACGGCACCGGAGACGGCATAGGGGGCTACGGGATAGACCACCGCGTTGTAGAGGGTGGTGGGGATGTTCTGCAAGGAGATATCGCCATTGGGACAGTTAGGCATCTCGGCACCCAACTCCATCTGCCAGTTCTCACTCAAAGGCAGTACGTCGGCCGGCATGGGGTTCTGACTGAAACGATCCTCGCCGAAAGCGATCAGATAAGGTTTCTCGGGGATGAAGTGCACCAGACCGTATTTATTGATGAAGCGGACGGTAATCACGTTGTCGCCCTCACGCAACAGTCCCTCGGGGATGTCATAGCGGCGCGGGGGATACTGATAACCGGTATGGCCGATCTGCTGGCCGTTCAGATAGGTGAAGTCCTGATCAAAGAGCGTTCCCAATAGCAATCGGGCGGGTTTGCCGGCATGTGCCTTGTCGATGTTGATATGCTGACGCAGCCAGATAGTACCCACGACGGGACGATGGGTGGTGGGAGAGACGGCCCACTTGGTATCCCACTGACTGACGGTCTGCCACTGGCTGTCGTCGAAGGTGGGTGAAGTCCAGTCTTCCTGAATACCGGGGTCGGTGTCTTTCAGGATTTTCTGCCATTGAATCTCAGCCTGCATATTGGCCTGTGCCTGTGCCTTCACGTAGTCGTCGTTCTGGAAGAACTCAGCCCGCTTGACCAGTTGTGGATAGTCATCGCGCAGAGAGTCGGCAGAGATCCAGGCCTCGATAGGGGTACCTCCCCAACTGTTGACGATGATACCCTGGGGAACTTTGGTCTTCTCATACATCCGCTTGCCAAGGAAATAGCCGACGGCAGAGAAGTACCAGGCATTCTGCTTGTTGACAGGCTTCCAGTTGATGGATGTCGGACGGATGTCATCCTTCACACCGTGAACGGCCGTCTCGTTCTGAACGCGGAACAGACGGATATCAGGATTCTCATAGGTGTCGATCTCCTTTGTGTATTGCGGATAGACACGCTCGATCGTGACGTCGATGTTCGACTGGCCCGAGAGCAACCACACGTCACCTATTAATATATTAGTCAGTACGATGTCGCCTACGGTCATCGTGTAGGGACCGCCTGCCTTCATCTTCGGCAGGTTGATGCGCCAGTTGCCCTGAAGGTCGGCAGTTGTCACATATTGTTTGTTGTTGAACCTGACCTTAACCAGTTCGCCAGTTTCTGCCTTTCCCCAAACTGGGATAGACTTACCTCTCTGGAGAACCATACCCGACTGGAACAGTTGGGCCAGGCTGACTTTGGCTTCAATAGCGGAGACACAAAGGAGTGTCGCAACGATACATAAGATTTTCTTCATAATTGTTGAATTGACGTTGCAAAAGTACAAAAAAAAACGATGAAACGGGCGAAATTATCAAAATTCTTATATAATGATACAATTTAAAAAATAAATGTAACATATCAGAATGTCTTTTGAACGCTTTTTTGCTATCTTTGCAGACAGTTTTTGTTCAGTTTTAGAAAAAGCAAGGCATGAAGGGATTTAAATCTCAGAAAATATCATTAGGCGAGAAGGTCGGTTATTCGTTAGGTGATGCCGCCGCCAATCTGGTGTTCCAGATGATGATGATTTTCCAGTTGAAGTTCTATACGGACGTATTCGGACTGGATGGCGCTGTGGCAGGTAGTATCCTAATGATTGGTAGTCTGTCGGCTATCGTGGTCGATCCGCTCGTCGGTATCCTTTCCGACCGCACGAAGACCCGCTGGGGTAAGTTCCGTCCCTGGGTGCTCTGGACGGCGATTCCTTTCTGCATCTTCTATATGCTTGCCTTCTATAATCCCGGCATTGAGGAGAAGGGAATGGTAGCCACCTACGCCACGATCTCCTATGTGCTGCTGATGACCGTCTATTCCTTTAATAATATACCATATACCTCTCTGGGTGGTGTGATGACCAGTGATATCCGTGAGCGCACCAGTATCACTACCATCCGATTCATCCTGGTGACGATTGCCCAGTTTGTGGTTCAGGGACTGACCCTTCCGTTGGTAAATCATCTGGGAGGTGGCGACCAGCCTAAGGGATGGACGGCTACTGTCATCCTCTATGCCTCTATCGCCTTCATCCTGTTTGGGGTGACGTTCTTCTCTACCAAAGAGCGTATCCAACCGCCGCCCGCCCAGAAGGTGAACATCGCTGAGGATATCAAGGATACCGTCTCGAATATCTCCTGGAACTCGATGGCCTTGTTGACCTTTGCGATCTTTATCACGTTGGCGATGTGGGGTTCTGCCATGAACTTCTATTTCCAGCATAATGTCGATCAGCGGGCGCTCTATGAGTTCCTGTCGTTCTTCGGACTGTCGATCGAACAGGAGGAGGCTTATTCCATGGGTTTCTCTGTATTCAACATGATGGGTGCCATCGTGCAGTTCGTGGGTGTGATCACCCTCTCGCGTTATCTGGCGAACAAATATGGAAAGAAGAACACCTTTGTGGTTTGTCTGTCGCTGACGGCTTTTTTTACAGCACTGTTCTATATCCCGTCACCGACGGATGTCAGTCTGCTGTTCTTGCTCAACTTCCTGCGCTCATTGGCCTATGCCCCCACCATCCCGTTGCTGTGGGCGATGATCGGCGATGTGGCAGACCATATCGAATATGAGAACCACCGTCGTGCGACAGGCTTCTGCTTCTCAGGTATCGTGCTGGCTTTGAAGTTGGGTTTGGGCTTCGGTGGTGCCATCGCCGGTATCATCATCTCGATGTTCGGTTATGTCCCTGGCGATGTCTTTGTCCAGAACGACAGTGCGCTGGAAGGTATCCGTCTGGTATCGAGTATCATTCCTGCCCTCCTTTTTGCCGTCGGTGTGGTGGCGCTCCACTTCTATCCGATTACGAAAGAGTATAACGAGAACATGCAGGCAGAACTGGCCGCACGCCGCAGAATCAGTAATAACAGCTAGTAATATATCAATAGTAACAATCTAAAAAGATAAACGATTATGGCAAAACTACCACGTTATTTGTTCCCGAGTGATTATATGGCTGACCCTTCAGCCAATGTGTTTAACGGACGTTTTTACATCTATCCCTCTCATGACTGGGATGCCGGAGAGTGTTTCGACGATGACGGCGGTCATTTCCAGATGAAGGACTATCACGTGCTCTCTTGGGACGACATCGAGAACGGTGAAGTCACTGATCACGGGGTGATCCTCGATGTGAAGGATGTACCCTGGGCTGAGAAGCAGATGTGGGACAACGACTGTGTCGAGAAGGATGGAAAGTACTATCTCATCTTCTCTGCTAAGGCTTATGATGGTGTGTTCCGTTTGGGTGTGGCTGTAGCAGACAAGCCCGAAGGTCCGTTCAAGCCCATGGAGAAGCCTATCCGTGGCTCATTCTCCATCGATCCCTGTGCGTTTAAGGATGACGACGGACAGGTCTATGTCTATTTCGGCGGTCTCTGGGGCGGACAGCTTCAGTGGTGGCATCCGCTGCCCAATGGTCTGGCTCCTGTCTATGGTAAGTATGGCGACCAGAACGGCCTCATCGATCTGGGTGCTGCTCCTGACCATAAAGGTGAACTCTTCACGACAGCCGATTCTCCTGCCATCAACAGTTGCGTAGTACGTCTAAGCGACGATGTACAGCAGTTCGCTGAGGCACCTCGTAACGTGGTGGTACTCGATGAGAACGGCGAACCCATGAAGGCTGGCAATCCTCACCGCTTCTTCGAGGCTTCCTGGATGCACAAGTATAATGGTAAGTACTATTTCTCTTACTCTACTGGTGACAGCCACTATCTCTGCTATGCCATTGGTGATTCTCCTTACGGACCGTTCCGTTATCAGGGTGTGATCCTCGATCCGGTGGTAGGTTGGACCACTCACCACTCTATCGTGGAGTTCAAGGGTCAGTGGTATCTGTGCTATCATGACTGTGTGCCCTCAAACGACATCACGCATCTGCGCTCACTGAAGGTGCAGCGTCTGTTCTACAATGAGGATGGCACTATTCAAAAGGTTGTGAATGACTGATCATACACTTATTACCAACTATTATATTGCTCACCGTGACGAGCTGCTGGCTTATGCCGTCAGCCGTCTCGGTGACAGTTGTCAGGCGGAAGACATTGTACAGAATGTCTTCCTCCGACTATTGACCTCCGACAAGATGATCTCTGAGGTCACCTTGTCGGCTCTGGTCTTTGCCATGACACGCAATCAGATCTACGATTGTTTCCGTCATCATACTGCCGTTGAACAGTATGAGCACTACATCAAAGGGGTATGTAGCGAACAGACGACCGAAGAATCCATCCTCTCAGCCCGTGAGGTAATGGAGCAGATGGAGCGCGGACTGGCTCGTCTGCCAGAGAACTGCCGTGAGATCTACCGCCTGCATATCTATAACGGTATGAAGGTCAGTGAGATCTCCCAACAATTGGGTGAGGGATATAAAAGTGTGGAGCACCGTCTCGGCACTGCCCGCAAAGCCATGCGTCACTATCTTCGCAAGTATGCCTAGGTGCCACTAATTAGGGGAATAACTAAAATCGTATTGGTTATTTGAGATTGGCAAGTTTCCACAAATAACCGAATGAAATCGTCTCAAACAACCGAATAAAATCGCTACAAATAACCGAAAAGTTACAAAAACATTTGGATAATTCAATAATAATCAGTAACTTCGCACCCAAAATGAGTGAAAAGATGGAGAAGATGTACAAACCAAGAATTGCCGACAAGCTGTTGGCTCGCAAACTGGCAGGTAAGGGTGCAGTGTTGATTGAAGGACCCAAATGGTGCGGCAAGACAACGACAGCACGCCAGCAAGCCAAGAGTCTGCTTGATTTAGGCGACACTGAAGTCTTGAAACAGAGCAGGCAGATGATGGAAATCAGTTCGAAGACGCTCCTTCAGGGTGAAACACCCAGGCTGGTTGACGAATGGCAGACAATAACAGAGCTATGGGACACTATCAGAAATGAAGTGGATAAGCGAAGTGCTTTTTCTCAATTCATACTGACGGGTTCTACAGTTGCCCCACAGGCTGAAGATACTGTTCATAGCGGAACGGGGCGTATTGGCAGAGTCAAGATGCGCCCGATGAGTCTGTTTGAGTCTGGCGAATCTACGGGTAGCGTCAGTCTGGCAAAACTCTTCGATGGTGAGACGTTTGAACCACAACCCAATAACATCGATTTGGAGCGTATAGCCTTTCTGACTTGCCGTGGTGGCTGGCCACAGGCAACGCTGCTCGAAGGTGATATTGCTTTGGATCAGGCCTTCGGCTATGTTGATGACATTGCAGAAAGAGATATACAACGAGTAGATGGCGTCAAACGTAGCGCAGAGCGTACACGTCTGCTGCTCCGTTCGTATGCCAGAAACATTTCTCAGCAAGTACCCTACAGCACTATCAAGGCCGATATGCTCTCAAACGACGCAAAAACACTTGACGAGGATACCGTTGCCGACTATATCAAGGCACTAAGGAAGCTTTTTGTGATTGAAGACCTTGATGCATGGAATCCCAATATCCGTAGCAAGGCGGCCATTCGAACCAGCGACACTCGCCATTTCGTTGACCCAAGCATTGGAACGGCATCATTAGGCTTAGGCCCCAAAGACCTGATAAACGATCTGGACTCATTCGGACTCATCTTTGAGGATTTGGCTGTGCGTGACCTGCGTGTGTTTGCCGAGGCACTCGACGGAAAACTATACCATTATCGCGACAGTTCAGGACTGGAGTGCGATACTGTATTGCATCGCCGTAATGGTACGTATGGACTGATAGAAGTGAAACTTGGCGGCGAGAAGCTGATAAACGATGGTGCTGATGCATTGAATACGCTTGCCAATACCATTGATACCACGAAAATGAAGAAACCGTCATTCAAGATGGTTCTGACAGCCGTTGGTCCCTACGCATACCAACGGCCTGACGGCATATTTGTGGTACCCATCGGCTGTTTAAAAGATTAAGTTTATCACGCTGATATATTAAAAAGATGATGAAATAATGATGAAAAGAATGCTTTCTGTTTTTGTGCTTTGTGTGCCGATGATGGTGCAGGCACAGTATAAATCTCTAGTGTGGAGCCCGGATAATGGCGACGGCACCTATACCAACCCTGTGATCAACGCTGATTATAGCGACCCTGATGTCTGTGTGGGTGCCAGTGGGGAGGATTATTATATGACGGCTTCGTCGTTCCAGTGCGTGCCTGGTCTGCCCATCCTGCATTCCAAGGATCTCGTGAACTGGGAGATCATCAACTACGCCCTGGGGAACCTCTATGAGGGAGACTGTAAGCTCCTCGAACATTTCAGCAAGCCCCAGCATGGGGCTGGTGTCTGGGCACCGAGCATCCGTTACCACGATGGCTGGTACTATATCTACTGGGGTGATCCCGACTTCGGTGTGTATATGGTGAAGACGCAAGATCCTGCCGGCAAGTGGGAGGCCCCCGTCTGTATCATTAAAGGTACTGGCTATATCGACACCACACCCCTCTGGGATGACGACGGCAAGTGCTATCTGGTAAACGGATGGGCCAATAGCCGTTCAAAGTTTGCCTCGGTGCTCACCGTTCGTGAGATGTCGCCTGACGGCCTGAAACCTATCGGCGATCCTGTGATTGTGTTTGATGGAAACGGCACGGCGAACCGCACCTGTGAGGGACCGAAGTTTTATAAGCGTGACGGCTGGTACTGGATCATGTGTCCTGCCGGCGGTGTGCCTGAAGGTTTCCAACTGGCCATGCGCAGCAAGAGTCCTTTTGGCCCTTACGAGCATAAGATCGTATTGGCACAGGGAAAGACCAACATCAACGGCCCTCATCAGGGTGGTTGGGTGCATACAAAATACGGCGAGGACTGGTTCCTGCACTTCCAGGATAAGGAGGCCTATGGTCGTGTGGTGCATCTGAACCCAGTGGATTGGAGTACAGGATGGCCTATCATGGGCAAGAAAGGTGAGCCTGTGACGACCTACAAGAAGCCCAAGAGCAGTTCCAACGTGATTGTGAACCCCGTGGAGAGCGACGAGTTTAATACCCCCACACTGGGAAAGCAGTGGGCTTGGCATGCCAACTACGACGAGAAGTTCGGTACGGCTACCGCTTTCGGCACCTACCGTATCTATAACTATAAACTCTCTGAGGGGTGGATAAATTTCTGGGAGGTGCCCAATATGCTGCTGCAGAAGACACCTGCCGATGAATTTACTGTTACAACCAAACTGCGCATGACCTCAAAGGCCGACGGACAGATGGGTGGACTGATCATGATGGGTCTCGACTATCAGGCTCTTGTGGTAAAGCGGGTGGGTAAGACGTTCCAGTTGGTTGTTACCACCTGTCAGCAGGCCGACAAGGGTAAGGCGCCTGAGGAAACCCTCATCGCCACCCTGAAACCCACGGCAGAGGACAAGATCGACTACCACCCAGGCATCCACGAGGATATCTACCTGCGGCTACAGGTGACACTGCCGGATGCGGAGAAACTGAAGAACAACCAACAGGGCTTCGACGGCAGACCACAGGTTCGTTTCTCATACAGTCTCGACGGCAAGAAGTTCACGGACTGTGGCGAGGCTTACAAGATGCGTCAGGGCAAGTGGATCGGTGCCAAGTTCGGCTTCGTGAGTGTGGAGACGGATCCCAAATGTGATCGCGGCTGGATCGACGTCGATTGGATCAGAGTCACCCACAGCTAGGTCTGATTAGATGTTTTTCTCGATGGTTAATATATTGTTGTTGTTTTCGTAAACATAGCGGACAGCATCCATCTTCTTGATGACGAGGAAGATGCCAAGACCGCCAATGCGGCGTTTTTTCCAATGTAACTTGGTGTCGGGCTTCGGTCGCTCCAAGGGGTTGAAAGGTGCACCGCCATCTTTGAAACGGATCATGATGCGGTGGTCTGTCTTTTCTATTTCTATGTCGATAAAACCTTCCACATCGTCAGGATAGGCATAGGATGTCACATTCATGACGATCTCCTCACAAGCCAAACGGAGCACAAAGCCGTCCTTCAGACTGCACGAGGAGACCTCGGGCGTCTGTAGGATGGCTTTGAGTATTTCGCGAGCCTTCCCTTTGATGGGTTGGAAATGCAGTTCGCTCACCTTTTTTACCTTTTTACTTTTTTACTTTTCCCACAAGGACAATGATGGAACGTGGACCTACCAGGATCTCCTTCTGACTGTCGATAAGTGGTTCCTGACCAGGTTCGGCGATGTCATCTGGCGTCTCCATGCCGGTATTGGCAAAGACGTGCCAAGCCATGTCCTCGGGCAACTGTGGCAGTTCAAAGCCGTGCATCTCCCAGTGCATGTTCATCGCTACATAGATGAAGTCGTCGGGCACGCCGTCGGTTTCGGCATACCGTCCGTTCAGCATGAAGGCTGCCGTGAGGTTGTTGTGACCGCTCTCAGGCTGCCAGGCCTTCACGCCGTGCCAAGAGAAATCCGGACAACCCAGGTTGCGATAGTCGCTATGGGAGAGGTGTTCATCGTAGCGCAACACCTTGTGCTGACGACGGAACTGGATGATCTGCTTGAAGTAACGGAAGATGTCGGCATTCTTTTCCAGATCATTCCAATCGAGCCACGCGATCTCGTTGTCCTGACAGTAGGCATTGTTGTTGCCTTGTTGGGAGTTGCCCATCTCGTCGCCCGAGAGTACCATGGGGATACCCTGACTGACCATCAGCAGTGTGATGGCATTCTTCACCTGACGGTGACGCAGGGCGTTGATGTCGGCGTCATCGGTCGGCCCCTCACAGCCACAGTTCCAGCTGTTGTTGTGGTTCTCACCGTCGCGGTTGTCTTCGCCGTTGGCCTCGTTGTGCTTGTCGTTATACGACACGAGATCCATCAGTGTGAAACCGTCGTGTGCCGTGATGAAGTTCACGCTGGCTTTGACGCCACGTCCCTGTTGGGCATAGAGGTCGGGTGAGCCGATGATGCGTTCCTTCACGTCGGCGAGGACATCAGGATCGCTCTTGATGAAGCGACGGATACTGTCACGGAACTTTCCGTTCCACTCGGCCCAGCGTCCCCATGAGGGGAAGGAGCCTACCTGATAGAGTCCACCCGCATCCCAAGCCTCTGCGATGAGTTTGGTCTTACCAAGTACGGGGTCGTGGGCCAGTGATTCGAGCAGCGGTGGGTTCGACATCGGATTGCCGTTCTGGTCGCGTCCGAGGATGGCGGCGAGATCGAAGCGGAAACCGTCGATATGGTAGTCGGTGACCCAGTAGCGGAGACTTTCCACAATCATGTCGCGCACATTGGGGTTGTTGCAGTTCAACGTGTTGCCACAGCCGCTGAAGTTAAAGTAGCCTCCATCGGGAGTCAGCATATAGTAGGTCTTGTTGTCGATGCCGCGATAGGAGATATAAGGGCCTCGCTGGTCACCCTCAGCAGTGTGGTTGAACACCACGTCGAGCATCACCTCGATGCCGTTGGCGTGCAGGCGTTTCACGAGGTTCTTCAACTCATCCACCTGCATCGAGAATCGTCCTGACGAGGCATAGGCAGCCTTGGGCGCAAAGAAGCCCACGTTGCTGTAGCCCCACAGGTTGTAGAGCGGATGGCCATCGACGGGCGAGGGCCGGAAGTTCTCAAACTCATCGAACTCGTGGATAGGCATCAGTTCGACACAGTTGACTCCCAACTCCTTCAGATAAGGTATCTTCTCAACGATGCCTGCAAACGTTCCTTGGTGCTTCACACCAGAGCCAGCGCCGCATGTGAAGTTTCGTACATGCATCTCATAGACGATAAGATCGTTGACGGGTGTTTCCAAAGGCAGATCGTTCTCCCAGTCGAAGTCGTCGAACACCACACGGGCCCGGTATTGATAGATATTGTCCAAATTGGGCTGTTTCCCCCACACATCGCGACCCACGATCAGTTTCGCATAAGGGTCGAGCAGAATCTTGGACTTGTCGAAACGGTGCCCCTCTGCAGGATCGAAAGGACCGTCCATCCGGTAGCCGTATTCGATGTTCTCGTAATCGAGGTCGAAAACCATCATCGAGAACACATTACCCAGTCGGAACTCCTTGAAAAAGGGAATTTCGATGAACGGTTCTTCCTCGCGGTTGTGAAAGAGTACCAATGTGCAGTCGGTGGCATAACGGGAATACACCGAGAAATTGACGGCGTTGCCGAATACTGTAGCCCCAAAAGGATAAGGTCGGCCTGGGCGCAGTTTCAGTCCTTGATACTCATGCGTGGGAAAGATATCGACTCTATGCATAATCGAAGAAGTTATTGAAACCTGTGACATCCATAATGTCCTTGACCTCAGCGCTCACGTCCTTCAGATAGATATTCAGTCCCTTGGAGGCTGCCATCTTCTTGGTATAGAGAAGCACGCGCAGACCCGTACTGGAGATATATTTGCAGGCAGCCATATCGAGTACCACATTGCAACCTTTCTCCAGAATGGCCAGAATCTCTTCCTGTACCTGTTTGTAGTTGAAAGAGTCCAGCTCTTCGCCTAATTTGTAAGTTTCCGTATTCATAGTCTTATTCACTTTTCACTATTCACTTCTCATTTCTTTGTCCAGTCCATACAATTGCGTACACGGAGGTCTGCATAGGGTTCGGCATTGAAAATCGAAGGATTGTTGGTCATCTGCTGCTCTGTGCCATAAAGGAAAGAGAACGGTCTGGACAGTTCCTTCGTGAATTCAAGGGCTTCCTGCAACAGGTTCACATCATCGTGACAGTCGAATAGGAACCTGTCAGTGTCATGATTATCTAAGAACAAGATCAGTTTGAAGTCCGTTGGGTACTTGGCGAAGTGTTCTTCTACCTTGCGCTTGAGTGTCGTGTTGCCTTTGATGCCGCGCCCTGCGTGGATTTCTTCCAGAAGGATGTCACGATAGGCAAAGTCCAGGACACCATCCAATGTTCCCACGTAGTCAGCCTGTAGGGAATCCTGACTAAAGGGCTTTGTATCTTGTGCTAAGAATTCCTGTAATCTGGCATCTGTCTTGAAATACAACTGACTGGCTAACTGCGGACCAATGCCGAAGGCCCACACCTCTCCGAACACGACGATGTCGCTGCGGACGGCCTGCATACGCTCACGGAATTGTTTCAGGAAACTGTGCGGCTGTCCCAAAGCATGATCGATGCGGAAAGCATCCACACCCATACGGACGAGTTTTTCTGCCTTGTCAATCATGAAACTGACCACCTCCGGGTTCGTCAGATTAAACTTAGGCAGGTCGCCAAAGCCGAGGAACGACACAAACTCATCGCTGTCGTCATTCTTGTACCAGAACCAGTCGCGATGCTTACCACCGTTCTTCAGCAGTGATGCCTCAAAGATCGGTGCCTGATACCAGCAGTGGTTGGGCACAAAGTCGCAGATAATCCGCATACCCTTGTCGTGCGCCAGGTCGAGCAGCTGCTGATAGTCCTCCCATGTGCCGTAGTGCGGATCCACCTCGTCGAAATTCAGTGTATGGTAGCCGTGGTAGTTTGCTGTCTTAAAGATGGGCGAGAGCATGACGGCGTTGAAACCAAGCTCCTTGATGTAGTCAAGTTTATTAATCACTCCTTGCAAGTTTCCCCCGCAAAAGACGTTCTCACTCTTTGGTGGCGTCTGCCATCCTCCGTTGAATCTGTCGATCAGCAGATGATAGATTCGGATGTTATCAAACCATAAGGCGTTACTCATATTTGTTTAATTTTAGGTGAAGTACGGCTACAAAGATAAGCAATTATTTTGAAATGAGCACATTTATCTCAAAATATTTGCTTATTTAATGATCAGCGTGGTCATGTGGTCGGGGGCGAA
>ONNY01000063.1 GCA_900319305.1 uncultured Prevotella sp. | reverse complement strand
GGCTCGATGCTGATTCCCTATATTGCCTTAGTGCTGTTTACGAAGGTGATGGCTACCTCTGCTACTAATGGCGGTGGCGGTTGCGGTGGAACGTTTGCTCCTTCTTTGTTCATCGGATGCTTTACAGGATTCCTGTTCTCTCGTCTATGGAACATGAATGAGATAGGCATCTATATCCCAGAGAAGAATTTCTCACTGTTGGGTATGGCTGGTGTGATGTCAGGTGTGATGCACGCACCTCTGACGGGCATCTTCCTGATTGCGGAGCTGACGGGTGGTTATAGTATGTTCATGCCGCTGATGATCGTCAGTGTGTGTGCCTATCTTACCATCATCATTTTCGAGCCTCACAGCATCTATGGTTCTCGCCTTGCCAAACAGGGTAAGTTGATTACACACCATACCGACCATGCTGTACTGACACTGATGAATCTCGACTCGGTGATCGAGAAGGATTATCTGAGTGTGACACCCGACATGGAACTGGGACAGATTGTGCCGTAATGTCATGTTCCGCATCGAACTGTATCACCATTTCATGGCTTCGCAGTTGATGACGGATCCGAAAGCACGGCTGAGTGATACTACGCCCATGGTAGATGTGATGCAGGCATTCGACAAGACAGGAGCCAACTGGTTGCCGGTGCTCGATATGGATAATCGCCTGAAAGGTTACATCTCGCGCCAGCGTATCTATACGATGTATCGTAAGATGGTGGCGGATATGAGTGAGGATTGAAGAATTGAAATATTGAAGTTATGGAGAAGAAGGACTTAAGAATTGTGTTTATGGGTACACCTGAGTTTGCAGTAGAGACGCTGAAGGCTCTGGTGGAGAACGACTACAATGTCGTGGCGGTGGTGACACAGCCCGATAAACCCGTAGGTCGTCATCAGAATGAGGTACAACCCTCAGAAGTGAAGAAATATGCACTTGAGCACCAATTGCCTGTGCTTCAGCCCGAGAAGATGAAGGATCCTGTCTTCGTGGAGCAGTTGCGCAGTTATAAGGCAAACCTTCAGGTGGTGGTGGCTTTCCGTATGCTGCCTGAGGTGGTCTGGGATATGCCTGCCTATGGCACTTTCAATGTGCATGCAGCCTTGTTGCCTCAGTATCGTGGTGCTGCTCCCATCAATTGGGCCGTTATAAATGGTGAGAAGCAGACGGGTGTCACCACCTTCTTCCTCGACAAGGATATCGATACCGGTCATGTGATTCTTCAGAAGCCCTTCGATATTCCCGATACCGCCAATGTAGAATATGTCTACGACGGACTGATGCATCTGGGTGCAGAGATCTGCCTGGAGACAATAGAGAAAATCATTGCTGCCGATGGTATGCCCAAGAGCATCCCTCAGGAGGAGCTGGAAGGGAAGTTCAAGCATCTCTATGATGCGCCGAAACTGTTTAAGGATATCTGTGAGATCAACTGGGAGCGTCCTTCCAAACGTATCTACGATTTCATCCGTGGTCTGAGTCCGTATCCCGGTGCCTGGACTACCCTGATGGGACCTGATGGCAAGTCGGTTGATCTGAAGATCTTTAAGACCACAAAGACCGAGAAGAATCCTGGTATGCGTCCAGGTATGATTGTGGTCTATAAGGGTGTGCTCTATATCACCACTGGCGACTTCCTGCTTCAGATCGATGAGCTGCAGTTGGCTGGTAAGACCCGCATGAAAGCCCGCGATTTCCTGAATGGCAATAAAAATATTGAGAACTATATAATAAAATAAAAGGTGTGTGCGTTTCTTAGGTATAAACAACATTTAAAAATGATTGCCTATGAAGATTTCTACCCCACGACCCAAAGCGCAAACGCTTGACATCATCCGGCAGATAGCATACACCTATCAACCCAATGTAAAAAAGGCCTATGGCCTAAACTAAAGTTATGGCATTAGTATCACCTTCATTGCTCGCTGCCGACTTCCTGCATCTCGACCGCGACATCGACATGATTAATCGGAGTGAGGCCGACTGGCTTCATCTCGATGTGATGGACGGCTCGTTCGTCCCCAACATTTCCTTTGGATTCCCTGTGCTTGAGGCTGTGGCCAAGGCTTGTAAGAAACCGCTTGATGTGCATTACATGATAGAGAAACCAGAGCGCTTTATCCAGCAGACTGCCAAATTGGGTGCTATGATGATGAATGTACATTTTGAGGCTTCAGTTCATCTGCATCGTACGGTTCAGGAGATTCACAATGCCGGCATGAAAGCCGGTGTGACACTGAATCCCTCTACACCTGTCTCTATGCTCGAAGATATTCTTGGCGATATTGATATGGTGTTGCTGATGAGTGTGAACCCTGGCTTTGGCGGACAGAAGTTCATTGAGAACACCATCGATAAGGTAAAGCGCCTGCGTCGGATGATTGACGAGAAAGGCTTGAATACCTTGATAGAGGTGGATGGTGGTGTACAGGGTGAGACTGCTCCACGACTGGTGACTGCTGGTGTCGATGTGCTCGTCAGCGGCAGCTACGTGTTTAATGCTCCTCAACCTGAGGAAGTGGTCCGTCAACTCAGGCGTCTATCGCGAGACTGACACCGTATTGTTTCGACAGCTTCCGCATGTTTATCAGGGCGTAGCGCATACGCCCTAATGACGTGTTGATGCTGACATTTGTCTGCTCGGCAATCTCCTTGAACGACAGATCCTGAAAGAAACGCATGAACACCACTTCCCGTTGAGTCTCAGGCAGGTTGTCCATCAGACGTTTCACATCTCTCATCACCTGTGCATTAGACATTTCACTCTCGCGGTTGCTGTCAAGTGGGGTGTTGCCACGTAGGTTTGAGAGGTCGTTGTCTTCTCCCTGATCCACGATCTTACTGCTTTTCACTGCTCTATAGTGGTCGATGATCACATTGTGGGCAATGCGTGTGGCCCACCAGATAAACTTACCCGAATTGGTGTAGTGGCCGTCTCTCAACTTGGTGATCAGTTTAAGGAAGGTTTCCTGAAACAGGTCGTTGGCCAGGTCTTCGTCCTTCACTATATACATAATGTAGCCGAAGATCTTGTCCTGACTGCGGGAAAGTAACTCGTCGAATGCTCTGTTATTGCCATCAATGTAAGCCAATGCCAACTCTTCGTCGGTCATTGATTCCAATGTACTCATACTTTAATCATTTAAAATTCTGAGTAAAGTCTGTTTCGATAGGCAATAACGGGTTTTTAAAATTAATAATCTGCCTGCAAAAATAGGCTATTTTATTGAATCTGCCAAATAATTGGCAAAAAAATTGTCGAAGAGTACGCTATTTCACGTACTCTTCGGCTCTGCGGAGCAGATATCTGCCGTAATCGTTCTTAGCCATTGGCTGGGCTAAAGCGATCAGTTGCTCTTTGTTGATCCAGCCACGCTTGTAGGCTATCTCTTCCAGACAGGCCACCTTCAGCCCCTGGCGCTTCTCGATCACCTCGATAAAGGTTGAGGCCTCAGAGAGTGAGTCGTGTGTGCCAGTGTCGAGCCAGGCGAAACCACGCTGTAAAGTCTGCACCAGCAGGTTCTTTTGCTGCAGATAGGTCTGGTTCACTGTGGTGATCTCCAGTTCGCCACGAGCGCTGGGCTTGATATGCTTGGCAATCTCCACGACGCTGTTGGGATAGAAATAGAGTCCCACCACGGCGTAGTTTGACTTCGGATGCTCTGGCTTCTCTTCGATGCTCAGACAGTTTCCTTGCTCGTCGAACTCTGCCACTCCGTAACGTTCAGGGTCGTTCACGTAATAGCCGAAGACAGTGGCGTGGCCTTTCTCCTCAGCATTGGCAACAGCCTGCTTCAGCATGCCGGTAAAGCCACTGCCATAGAAGATGTTGTCGCCTAATACCAGACAGACGCTATCCTTGCCCACAAACTCCTCGCCGATGATAAATGCCTGTGCCAGACCGTCGGGGGAGGGTTGCTCAGCATACTCGAAGCGTACGCCGAGTTCACTGCCGTCACCCAACAGACGTTTGAAACCTGGCAGGTCATACGGTGTGGAGATAATCAGGATCTCACGGATGCCGGCCAGCATCAGTGTCGAGATAGGATAATAGATCATCGGCTTGTCAAAGATAGGTATCAGTTGCTTGCTGACGCCCTTGGTGATGGGGTAGAGGCGTGTGCCTGAACCACCTGCTAATACGATTCCTTTCATAGAATAAATGATTTGTTGGGTGCAAAGATACAAATAATTCTCAATCTTAATTCTTTATTCTTAATTTTTTTGTACCTTTGCAGGCGAAATTGACTAAATAAAATAGATTATATGGGATTTTGGAATAAAATTTTTGGAAAGAGCGACGCTCAGAAGGTGGGTGGAATGGAAGATTTCATGACCCTCATCCGTGTGTATTTCCAGGCTGCTATGGCTTCTGATCTGGGTATTACCAATCTGGCTGCTCTTCCTGACCTTCGTGTGTTCAAGGCCACACTGAAAGTGCCTACTGTAAATAATAAACTTGGAGTGGGCGAGCGTAGCCGCTGTAAGAAGATGCTGAAGGAGATGTATGGGATGGACGATGACTTCTTCAAGGAGATCGACCAGAGTCTGCGTCGTCGCTGTAAGAAGATTCAGGATGCTCAGACCTATCTGCTTCAGTTCCAGGGCTTCACTCAGGACATCATGATGCTGACAGGTAACCTGATGAAGTTCAAACTTCGTTTGCCTGGCTTTATGAAGAAAGCTATTTACTCCATGACAGAGAAGACGGTGAACGATATCTTCAACAAGAACGACTTCTCTGATGCCGGTGTGTTGAAGACGGTGGTGGCTGTACGTGAATACAACCGTCGCCTCGGTTTCTCGCAGAAGTGGGTGACAGACTTTGTCTATAAGGTGGTCATGCTTGCTAAGAAGGAACCGAAGCCGGCAGATGATGGCAAATAATATAAAAAAACTTAAAAGATAGGCTCTTTGTTTACCTTTAAAGCGAATTTTATATAATTTTGTACACCAAATAGTTATGCTATGGATCCAAATGAGAAGACGCTGACAACTTTCGAGACCCGCATTCGGCAGATGATTCTTCGTTTTCAGGAACTGAAAAAGGAGAATACTGCTTTACATGTGCAGTTGCAGAAAGATGAACAGGAGATTCTGAATCTCAAGTCAAAGTTGGCTCAGGCGGACAGCAACTACAATTCACTGAAGATGGCCAAGATGCTGGAAATCACAGATGGTGATCTCGAGGGCGCCAAAGCAAGGGTATCCAAGATGATACGTGAGGTAAACAAATGCATCTCCCTTCTGAGTGACGGAAAATAAAAGTGCTATTCAATGGCAGAAGTAAACAACGACAGACTCCATATACGACTGCACGTCTATGACGAAGAGGTTGAAGTGACGATTCGTCGCTCTGACGAAGAACTTTATCGCCGTGCAGCCAAGCTCATAACCGATCGGTATAATGCCTATGCCCAGGCTTATAAAGGTCGTAAGGGCGAGCATACAATCGCGTTGATGACGCTGATTGACATTGCTCTGCTCCATGAGCGCGAGCGCAGTAAGAATGATACTGCCCCCTATGATGATGTTCTTGCGAAGTTGACTTCTGAGATTGAGGAAGCGCTGAAGTAAGAAATCATTTAATAACAATATAGATTTTATATGGATTTAATTTTTGTACTATTGATTGCCGCCGGTGCACTCGTTTTAGGAGGTGTCGGTGGATATCTTGTTTTCCGCTACGTATTGAAGGGGAAATACAGAGAGATGGTCGATACAGCTGAGAAACAGGCTGAGGTCATCAAAGAAAAGAAACTGCTCGAAGTGAAGGAAAAGTTCCTCAACAAGAAGAGTGAGCTTGAGAAGGAAGTGCAGCAGCGCAACCAGCACATCCAGCAGAGTGAGAACCGTCTGAAGCAGCGTGAGATCTCGCTGAACCAGCGTCAGGAGGAACTTGGTCGTCGTAAGAATGACCTTGATAATCAGCAGACGCGCATTGATAACGAGAAGAAACTCCTGGCTATCAAGAGTGATGAACTCGAGAAGATGCAACTCAAGGAGCGTGAGAAACTCGAAGAGGTGTCAGGTCTGAGTGCTGAAGAGGCAAAGAACCGTCTGGTAGAGTCGATGAAGGATGAAGCAAAGACCGCTGCCGCCAGTTATATCAATGAGATTATGGACGAGGCGAAGCTTAATGCCAATGCCCAGGCTAAGAAGATTGTGATCCAGACCATCCAGCGTGTGGCTACTGAGACCGCCATTGAGAACTCCGTCAGTGTGTTCCATATTGATAACGATGAGGTAAAGGGACGTATCATTGGTCGTGAGGGTCGAAACATCCGTGCCCTTGAGGCCGCAGCAGGTGTTGAGATCGTGGTTGACGACACGCCTGAGGCCATCGTCATCTCAGGCTTCGACCCCGTTCGCCGTGAGGTTTGCCGTTTGGCTCTCCATCAGCTGGTGAGCGACGGTCGTATCCACCCCGCCCGTATCGAGGAGGTGGTAGCCAAGGTGAAGAAGCAGCTTGACAATGAGATCATCGAAACAGGTAAGCGCACTGCCATCGATCTGGGTATCCATGGTCTGCATCCTGAACTGATCCGTATCATTGGTAAGATGAAATATCGCAGTTCTTATGGTCAGAACCTGTTGCAGCATGCCCGTGAGACAGCCAACCTCTGTGCTGTGATGGCTGCTGAGCTCGGACTGAATCCGAAGAAAGCCAAGCGTGCCGGTCTGCTCCACGATATTGGTAAGGTGCCCGATGAGGACAGCGAGATGCCACACGCACTCTATGGTGCCAAGATTGCTGAGATGTTCAAGGAGAAGCCTGATATCTGCAATGCCATTGGCGCCCACCACGATGAGATGGAGATGCAGACGCTGCTGGCGCCTATCGTCCAGGTGTGTGATGCCATCTCAGGTGCCCGTCCTGGTGCCCGTCGTGAGATTGTCGAGGCCTATATCAAGCGTCTGAATGATCTGGAGGCTATTGCCATGAGTTATCCTGGTGTCACCAAGACCTATGCCATCCAGGCTGGTCGTGAGCTTCGTGTCATTGTAGGTGCGGATAAGATGAATGATGCCGAGAGCGAGGCGCTCAGCGCAGATATTGCTACGAAGATCCAGAATGAGATGACCTATCCTGGTCAGGTGAAGATCACCGTCATTCGTGAGACACGCAGCGTCGCTTACGCCAAGTAACAGGCGTTAGAAATATTTGGTGATTCGGGCGTTATCGAAATTATTCATTTCGTTAATCATCCTGACAGCAGAGTCGATGAGGGGATAGGTGCAAAGGGCGCCTGTTCCCTCACCTAGTCTTAGACCCAGATGAAGCAGGGGCTTGGCTCCCACCATGTCAAGCATCCGCTTGTGTCCACTCTCGTCGCCGCAGTGGGTGAAGATCATATAGTCCTTTGCCGTGGGGTAAAGCCGGATGGCAGCGACAGCACAGGCCGTCATGATGAATCCGTCGATCAGTACCACCAGGTGCTGCTCAGCGGCACGCAGCATGGCCCCGATGGCTGCAATCATCTCGAAACCTCCAAAATAGCGGAGTGGGGTGATGGGTGTAGGCTGTGGCTCCTGACTCCGATAATTGTCGAGCGACTTGGAGAGCACCTCGTACTTGTGTCGGATGCCAGGCTTGTCGAGACCAGCACCAGCGCCGATACATTCCTCTAAGGGGATATTCCCGAAGAGCGACATCCAGACACTGGAGGGCGAGGTGTTGGCAATGCCCATCTCGCCTACGCACAGCACCCCGCACCCCTCGGCGATACAGTCGTCTGCCATCTCACAGCCCACATGAATGGCCTGGTCAAACTCCTGCTCGCTCATAGCCGCCTCGTAGCGGAAATTTTTTGTGCCTCGCGCAATCTTACGGTCGATAATGCCTTCAACGTCAGACAGGTCGTAGTCCACGCCAACGTCCACGATGCGCAGTTTGAAACCATGCTGGCGACAGAACATGTTCACGCCTCCGCCGCCATGGGTGAAGTTGATCATCTGCTGCCAGGTCACCTCACGGGGTGACACACTGACACCCTCGCGCTCAATGCCGTGATCGCCTCCGAAGAGCAGATGGCAGGGGTGGGCAAGACTGGGCGTGAGCGACTCCTGGATCAGCGACACCTGCATGGCGATCTCCTCCAGGCGCCCTAAGGCTCCCTTGGGCTTATTCAGATTGTCGATCTTTGCCTGAATGGCAGTCTCCAGCGATCTGTTGACGGGATGTATGTCGAAATGCTTCATTTTATTTTTACGGGAATACCACAGACCATCAGGATCACCTCGTCGGCTTTAGAGGCGATATACTGGTTCATCCAGCCCTCAAGGTCGGTGAATTTACGTTGGATGGCGTTGTCGCTCACACCACCACTGCCAATCTCATTCGTCACGAAGATATAGGTGGCATCAGGGGCTGTAAACTGGTCGAACTCTGCCTTCGCCAGTTCGAGCGACTTGTCTGTATCGGCATCGTTGGCGAAGAAGAAGTTGGTGAGCCAGAGCGTCACGCAGTCGATCACGACGACACGGCCTGTCAGATCATGGCTGCTCAGCGCCGTCTCCTCCTCGATGTTCGTCCACTGCGGTCCGCGACGTGCCTGATGCCTGCGCACCCGTTCTCTGAATTCCTCGTCCCAGATGTGGGCAGTGGCCAGATAGACGGGGTTTGCCGAGAGTCGCAACGCCAATGCCTCGGCCTCCTTGCTCTTGCCAGAACGCTGGCCGCCAGTGATCAGTATCAGTTTCTTCATAGGGTTGCTATATGAAATTGCAGACAAACGACTAAATAAACGACGGCCAGTTCCACCAGTAGGAACATGGCACCGCAACAGTCACCCGTATAACCGTGAATCTTGCGCCACATCAGCAGGTAGAGGAAATACATCACCAGACAGGGCAGGAAGATCACCATCTCCCAGGCGATGCCTGTCAGCCATAGGAACACACCCATGGGCAGCAGACCCTGAATGGCGAGACTGATGCCCGTCACCATGTCAAACTTACGATACACCGTTCTCGCCTTCGACTCATCTTCTTTCCGTGCGTAGGGCATCATCTGGATCAGTTGGGCAGCCACCATCTTGGCGTAGGGATCTGCAGCCAGGATGACCAAGGCCGCCATCTCAGGGCTGAGCGACAGCAATGCGCTAGCCAATAGTGCCAGGTAGAGCACCAGTCCCAGCACACCATAAGTGCCGATGTGTGAGTCCTTCATGATGTCGAGGATGCGCTGACGGTCATTGCCACCCCCGCCGAATCCGTCGAAGAAGTCAGCCAGCCCGTCTTCATGCAGCGCCCCCGTCAGGAGCAGACGCACTGCGATGGCCAGGAGCGCCGCCACCGTGTAAGGCAGCGCCATACTGCCGAAGTACAGCGTGGCAGCCATCACGCCCCCCGTGAGCCAGCCCACCAGGGGCCAATGCTCCACCACCCGTTGGTAACATTCCTTCTGTGGCTGATGAAGTCGCCAGAAGGGCAGGCGGGTAAAGAAGATCAGCGAGGCCCAGATGCGGTCGTACCACTTTGTTTGGTCGATGCTAGTCTGCATACCGGCTTAGTCCTCTAACGGCGCGTTTTTCAGTTGCTCCAGTGCCCTGCAGAGCTGGTCAGGACAAGAAGTGCCCTTCGTGCCGCAGCGGATACCGTCGAGTTTCTTGATCACATCGTCGATCTGCAGTCCGCGCACCAGCTGGCTCACCCCCTGCAGGTTGCCGTTACAGCCCCCTAGGAAGAATACCTGTTGAATCACATTGTTCTCATCGGCAGTCACATCGATCATCTTCGAGCAAGTGCCGTGAGTCTCATACTGTACATGTTTTGTTTTCATATCTTATTAATCTTTTTGATGATTCTGGCAGGATTACCGCCCACGACCACATTGTCGGGTACATCCTTCGTTACAACAGCACCGGCGGCCACAACGGCATTCCTACCGATGGTTACCCTCGGGCAGATGATGGCTCCGATGCAGATCCACGCATTCTCCTTGATCGTCACCTGTCCGAAATGAAACAGGTTATGACGGTCATAGAGGTCGTGATCTACCGTTGCAATCTTAACCTCGGGGCCGATCAGTACGTTGTCCTCTATCACCACCTTCCCCGGCGAGAGAATCGTAGCTCCCTTGTTGATCGTGACATGCTTGCCAATTGTCATCCGGCATCCGCAGTCGCAATAGAATGGCGAGACGATGGCAACGCTGTCATCTATTTCATGCTGGAACAGCTCTTCCAGCAGACCCTTATAATCAGGATCAGTAGGTTTCTTGGCCGAGATCTTCAGGCACAGCTCATGACTCCTGATCATCTCGCCCTCTATTTCCCGCATCCGAGGATCGCTATGGTAGCCCGATCCCGTGGCATCTATCACGTCAAACATACCTTAATTTATTTATGATTTGGCAAAGATACGAATTTTCTTGTTGATTTCCAAATATTCCTGCAAAAAAGACGCCCAATAACAGCCTCTAAATCAAAAAATGCTTTGTTACAATCCTGTTACGTAACCAGATCGTAACAGGATTTGTTTGGAACGGGCGCGAAATCGTCGTATCTTTGCGCAAAAAAGAAATGATGGAAACAACACAGAATTATTTATTCGTAGCGCTGAAATTACTGGGCGCATTAGGCTTGCTGATTTACGGCATGAAGATGATGAGTGAGGCACTGCAGAAGCTTGCTGGGCCTCAGTTAAGGTACATTTTGTCGAAGATGACGACAAACAGGTTCACAGGGATGCTGACGGGTACGCTGGCGACCTGCGCCGTGCAGTCGTCGTCGGCAACAACGGTGATGACGGTATCGTTTGTCTCTGCGGGACTGCTGACGCTAGCACAGGCGATTAGTATCATCATGGGTGCAAACATTGGTACGACGCTGACGGCGTGGATCATGTCGCTGGGTTATAACGTCGATCTGACGAATGTGGTATTCCCCGCGTTCTTCTTAGGCATGGTGCTCATCTACTACAAGCACCACCGCTACGTGGGTGACTTCCTGTTCGGCATCGCTTTTATGTTCCTTTCGCTGGTGATGCTGAGCACGGCTGGCAAGGAGATGGATCTGGCTCACAATGAATCGGTGGTGAATTTCTTCGCCTCGTTTGATACTGGGAACCACCTCACTATTCTCGCCTTCCTGTTTATCGGTACACTGATTACCTGCATCGTGCAGTCGTCGGCAGCAGTGATGGCTATCACCATCCTGCTCTGTTCCACGGGTGTTCTGCCCATCTATCTCGGCATTGCGCTGGTGATGGGTGAGAATATCGGCACTACGGCAACGGCCAACCTCGCAGCACTTGGTGCTGGCATAGAGGCGCGTCGGGCGGCTCTGGCTCATCTGCTGTTCAACGTGTTCGGCGTCATCTGGGTGCTCTGCGTGTTCTATCCCTTTGTCGATATGGTGTGCGGATTCGTGGGCTACGATCCGATGACAGGAGGTCAGGCAGAGCGACTGCCCATCGTGCTGGCAATGTTCCACACCTGCTTCAACATCACCAACACAGCCCTGCTCATCGGACTCATCCCCCAGATGGAGCGTATCGTTTGCTGGCTGTTGCCTGAGAAGGAACAGGCTGGTCAGCAGGAGTTGCATCTTCAATACATACAGTCTAATCTGGTGCAGACGCCCGAAATAGCCGTGTTGCAGGCACAGAAGGAGACAGCCCAATTCGCTGAGCGCATGCAGCAGATGTTCGCCCTGGTGAGACGTCTGGCCAAGGAGGACGACGAGAAGCTGTTTGACAGCATCTTCAAACAGATAGAGCAAGCGGAAGACCACTCCGACCAGACCGAGCTGGCCATTGCACGCTATCTGGAACAGGTGGGTGAAGATCACCTGAGCGATGCGACAAAGCAGAAAGTGCGTCAGATGATGCGCGAGGTGGGTGAGTTGGAGAGTATCGGCGACGCCTGCTACAACCTGGCCCGCACCATCAAGCGCAAGCAAGAATCGGGTCAACGCCTCACCACTCATCTCCAGGAGCAGCTTGACGCTATGATGAAGCTCTGCGACGATGCCCTCACACAGATGAACGCTATCATGCCAGGCCATCGCAGCGAGCACGACATCCGTGTCACGTACAGGATAGAGAATGACATCAACCAGATGCGCGACCGTCTGAAAGCAGGCAACATCCAAGCTGTTAATGATCATGAGTACGACTACGCCCTTGGCACCATCTTCGCCGACCTTATCAGCGAGTGTGAGAAACTGGGTGACTACGTGGTCAATGTCGTGCAGGCAAGATTTGGGAAATAAAAGCTTTTCTTTTTCGAAGTTTTTTATTATATTTGCAGCCAGAATGGAACAGAAGAGAATCCTTATAGTTGACGACGAGCATGATCTGTGTGAGATCCTTTGCTATAACCTGACGGCTGCGGGCTATCAGGCAGAGGTGGCATATTCGGCTGAGATGGCGATAGAGAAGGGGGTGGCGCACTATGACCTGCTTCTGCTCGACGTGATGATGCCTGGGATGTCGGGCTTTGAACTGGCCAGTCAACTGAAAGGCGACGAGGCCACTGCCTCTGTCCCCATCATCTTCCTGACGGCGAAGGACACGGAGGAGGATATGCTCCACGGTTTCGGACTGGGAGCTGACGACTACGTGAAGAAACCGTTCTCCGTCCGTGAGGTGATGGCCAGGGTGAAAGCTGTGCTCTGTCGCAGGGAGAGTGTCGAAGCTGACAAGCCTAAGATCTTACAGCATGAGGGCTTGGTGATAGACCTCAGTCATAAATCCGTCAAGGTGGATGGTGAGGCTGTGGCGCTGACCAAGACTGAGTTTGAGTTGCTGGTCCTTTTGCTGACTCATCGGGGGAAGGTGTTCTCGCGCCAGCAGATTCTTGAAAGTGTCTGGCCGCAGGATGTCATTGTGACGGATCGCACCGTTGATGTCAATGTGACCCGCATGCGCAAGAAGATAGGGCGATATGCCAATCTCATTGTCAGTCGGCAGGGATTCGGATATGTGTTTGAGTTATGAGGAAACTGACGGAAGGAACGAAGATGTGGATGAGCGTGATGGTGGTATTCGCCGTCTATGCCATCATCTTTATCCTGTTTGAGGATTACGACAGAGCTTATCTGGAACCGTTCGAGGAGACCAGCGACTGGCATCTGTTGTTGTTCTCGCTTGTGGTGATGGTGGGGCTTGCCCTGCTGCTGCACCGTTATGCCCGCAGGATGGATGAGCGCATCAGCCGTGAACAGGCGGAGAAGGAGAACCAGCTGCGACGTGAACTGACTCAGAATATCTCCCACGAACTGAAAACCCCCGTAGCCAGTATCTTAGGCTATACGGAGACCATCCTCGACGAGCCGCAGATGAACAACGAGACACAACGACAGTTTATCCAGCGCACCCATGCACAAGCCCAGCGACTGACGGCCCTGTTGCAGGATATCTCGACGCTGAACCGTATGGACTATGCTGCCCATCAGCTCAAGATGGAGCGCACAGACGTGTCGGAGATTGTGAGTGATATCGTGGAGGAGACTGCCATTGCCATAGAGAAACGTCACATGACCCTCAACAACTGTTTGCCAGAGGATATCATCATTCAGGGTAACCCCTCGTTGATCTACAGTATCTTCCGCAACCTGATCGACAATGCCATCAACTATGCAGGCGAGGGCACAACGATTGATATCCAGGCAGAGCCGACATCTGATGGCTGGAGGTTCCGTCTGAGTGACAACGGTGTGGGTATCGCCCCTGAACATCTGTCGCGTATCTTTGAACGCTTCTACCGCATCGACAAAGGCCGCAGTCGTTCACTTGGCGGCACAGGTCTTGGCCTTGCCATCGTGAAGAATGCGGTCTTGTTGCATGGTGGTTCCATCACCGTCCGCCCAGCCGACAAGGGTGGCTTGGCGTTTGAGTTTACGTTGAGGAAATCTATTTGAACTTGACTTTCAAACCTACTACCAGCATCGTGCCCGGACTATAGAGGGCATATTTGCGCGTGGCGGAGTCGATACGGCGATCCACACGGTTGAAAATGTTGTCGATACCAATAGATGGTTCTATGAGAGCCCATCTGGCGACATCAAACGTGTGGGTGGTGTAGAGGTTCCAGATGCCATAGCCTGGGGCGTCCTCATAGCCTGGATAGTAGGTCTTGCTCTGCAGACGGCCATTCAGGTTCACATTCAACCTGTAACGTTTCCATGCGTGGTGATAGTTGGCTGCAATCGTGGCTGTATGACGGATGCTGCGCTCCAGGGGAGTCCATTCTTCCCCGCTCTTGGTGCGGGCATAGGTATAGGCATAGTTCGTGGAGAGGTTGAACCCAGGGAAGAGATTGGCTGAGACATTCAACTGCACGCCTTTGATATCTCCCTTGTCGCTGTTCTGATATAGGGCATAGCTCACCAGTTTCGAGGCTTCTGCATCGGTCATCTCCGGGAACTCCCGTTTCAGCATCACGAGTGATGCGTCATTCACGTCGATATTCTCTTTGACCACCATATCGTTGATGCGGTTGATGAAGCCTGTGAGACTGACGGCAATCATCTGTGTGCGATATTCGGCATTCAGCGAGAAGTAGTGACTCTTCTCTGGCTTCAGGTCCTGATTGCCGAAACTGATCTGGGGCTTGCCACGATTCACGGAGTAATAGTGATAGTAGAGCTCGTCGAGACCAGGGGCACGGAAGCCTGCAGAGTAGGTGGCACGGAAACGGAACTCACCTGGGGCATACATCAGGGCCACCTTTGGGGTGAGGTGATTATTGAACGTCTCGTGATGTGTCAGTCGCAGACCGAGGGTGGCGGTGAGAGATGATCCTGTCGCCAGTCGGCACCGAAGATGGTGGTGCTGTTGGTGGTGAATCCCAGGATGGCCTTGATCTCACCGTCCATCATGCGCTGCTTCTTTGACTGCACATAGTCGCCAATCTGATAGGTCTTGGTTGCCACATCGTACTCCTTGCCATAGCGATAGCGATCGACGACGAAGTTGGCTTGAAGAGAATTGCGGCTGGTGAACTTATAGATGCCACCAACGTTCCAGCGCAGACCCTTGTAGCGCATCTCGTAGTCGGTGCCTCCTGTGATGTCAGCACGGGTCTCAGGGCGCGAGGTGATCTTATACGAATAATCCATTCCTGCGTTGAGTGCCAGATGCTGGTTGGGCGCATAGGTGAATTTCTGTCCAACGATGTTCGAACGGTAACCTGTGAAGAGTGGGGCGATGGAGGATTGTGTCTCCGTGTCAGAGCCCTTCACATATTCGAGGTCGTTATTACGATAGCTGTCAGCACGATCGTGTGTGAACGAGGTGTAGGATCCGAAGCCCTTGCTAAAGATGTCGAGACTGACGCTCTCCGTGAGTTGTCCATGTCCTGAGACACGGGTGTCGCTGGTGATGCTGATCAGATCCTGTGTGGGCTGGTCGGTGATGATGTTGATGACACCTGCGATGGCATCAGAGCCGTAGAGTGACGAGGCGGCGCCGTCGAGTACCTCTATACGCTTCACTCGTGCCATATTGATACGGTTGAGATCGACATTGTATTGAGTTTCTGACCGTTGACCAGGATCAGAATATATTTGTTGCCCAGACCGTTGAGGCGCAGGAAGGTTCCCATCGAGTTGGGTGCCATCGATACCTGGGGCATCATACGGACAAGGGCACCGTCGAAGGTGCTGATACCCTGTTCACGGATCTCCTGGGCAGAGAGTACATGCACAGGGGTGGCAGTGCTTTTCAGACGCTGGTGATGGCCTGAACCAGTTACGACAACGGGGTTCAGATTGTAACTATGGCTGATGGCGGCAGAGTCGTTGCGCGTCATCTGATGAATCTGTGCCTGGCAGACTACTGCTGAGCACGATAGCAAAAAGGGAAGAAGATGCTGTCTCACGACAGCACCTCCTTCACAAAACCTATATAATAATACACGTACTGTTTTCATTATTCTGCAGCAGTTGTCGGAGTTGACAGGGCCTCATCAGTGCCGAGTTTCTTGATAGCTGCTGTTGTGTGGTTCATCCACAGCTTGCGAACGGCGCTGCGCTCTGCCAGGCCAGGAATGTACTCATCACCGCTCTTGTACTGTTTCCAGCAAGCCTCAGTGAAGTTGGTCTCATAGGCAGCAGTCTCGATACCAGCGGCATTGAACAGAGAGAACCAGCTCTCATCGTCATCGGGATCAGCCATATCGTTGTGGGCATGGTCACCGGCGATTGACATCAGCACGAAGAGCTGGGCTTTCTTGGCGTCGTTGGCAGCATAGGTAACGCTCTTGGTCACGTCACCAATCTTGTAGTCGAATTTTCCGCCAGCAATGTGCTTCAGTACATCCTCAGCATAAGTCTCGTCCATATCTACTGTTCCTACATAGTATTTAGGATTGATGGCACGGAGGTATTCCTCCAGTTGTATATAGCGTACGTTACCGCCATAGTAGTCATACCCCTCAGGGTTACCATGACCCATGAAAGCGACGATACCATCAGCTACAGCTGCCTTCACGTCGGCTTCATTGTTAAGTGTAGTAGCCAGTGCCTTAGCATCGCTCTCCTCAGCCATGAGTGGGGTGCCTACTACAACCTGACGATCAAGGCTCTTCATATAAGCTTCTGTGAAATCACCATTGCGGTTGTTCATGAAGTCCTTCACATAGCTGTCGCGAACACGGCGATACTCCTCACCAGGGATCACCTGCAGCGACTGTACCACAATCTGCTTGTAGCCTGCCAGACCGATAGCGGTGAGCCAGTGCTCGGGGTCGTAATAGTCTTTAGGAGCTACATTCTCACCAGCACGGGCTTGGTTGATACAGATGGCCGAGGAGAAAGAGAGATAGACATCCCAACCAGAGAATGCTGCCTTGTAGTCATCAACCACCTTATCGAAGGTGTCATAAGCCTGTTCCCAAGTAGAACCGAAGGCTACAAGCAGAATCACCTTGTCGCTTGTTCTTGTTGTTGTCGTCATCGCTGCTACAAGCGGTGAACGAAGCGCTGGCAACGAAAGCCATCATGGCCAGCATAAAGTACTTAATCTTGTTCATTGTAGTTTGAATTAAAATTTGATTTATATCTGTTCGTAAGTTTTTTACCTGCGTTGAGTCGTATGGTCAGTGAGGCATAGACGGTACGGCCTGGGGTTGTGGTACCCAGATGCAATCCATGAGGAGTGGTATCCACATAATCGAAGATGTTGTCCACACCAGCGTCTATGCGCCAGATCTTGCCTATCTGGTGGCTGGTAGCCCTTGCCATCGCCATCAATCTGATAATAGCGCTTGCTGGAGAGTCGGCCATAGAGTCCTAAGCCCAACTTATAACGCTTCGAGAAATCGTGATCCCATGTGGCATAAAGATTGGCTTTATGATGGGCCATACCGTCGATGGTGACCTTGATCATCCTGTCCTTCTCGGAGTCATACTGATTGGCCTCCGTGTCGAGATAACTGTAACTTCCACCTGCTGTGAAGTGTCTGCCCTGATAGCGCACAGTGAAATCTACACCATAAGTCTTTGCCTCCTCCATATTCTGATACTGGCGCACCCTGATGGGATCGTATTTCGTAATCAGATCACCTGGTGCATCCTTGGTAGGAATGGTGACGAGGGTGATCATATCCTTTACCTTATTATAATAAGGGGCGAGGGTCAGGGTCAGATGTCCTATGGTATATTCAGCACTCACGCCAAAATAGTTGGAGGTCTGAGGCTTCAGGTTCTCGTTACCTAAGTAGAGGTACACACCATTCATGTTCTTGATATACTGGTAGTGCAGTTCCTTGGGGGTAGGGGTCTTGTAGCCTTGACTCCAGGTGGCTCTGAGCCGCAACTCACCTAACTTCAGCATCGCAGAGATCTTTGGGGTGAGTCGTGTGCCAAAGCCTTGGTTTCTGGTGAGTCGTAATCCTGCAGTCAGATAAAGCGGATCCAGCAATGCGAACTCATCCTGTACATAGATAGCCTGCGTATTGTCTGTCGCCTTACCGCCTTCCACGCGCATGGGCGCTTTCAACCAGTCGTAGCGATAGTCGAATCCTGCACTCAGCTTCTGCTCGTAAGGCAGATTGAAGATACCTTTCAGCGAGATATTCGTGAGTCGCTGATCACTCTGCAACTCCTTATCATCAGGGAAGTAAGGATAATAGTTGGTGAAGCGTCCGTTCACATAACCATCTGTCAGTGTGGTGTCTGTATAGACATAGTTGTAAGCATGTCGCTTCCAGTCGGCATCCAGGGTGATGATATCTGTACTGTTCAGTTTCCATTTGCCTCCAACGGATACTGAGGCATTGTTGTATTGCAGATCCCACGTCTTGACGTCCACCCCAGGGTGATGCCCACAAGGACGGTAGATGCGTTTCCAGTAGATACTGCCATCAGCATACAGTTCAATGGCTGGTGTCAGCTGATAGGTCAGACGCTCCTGAATCTGCCAGTTGGTATGACGATTCACAGTCTTGTTGCGTGAGTCGGTGATGTGATACTCTGTCTGCGAGATGGCTTCCTCAGAGGTGTTCTGCCAACCATCGGAGTGCTGCAGCTGGAAGTTGGTATAGCTTGACAGCTTGCCGTAATTCAGGGCGAGACCATTATGCTGACGGATGTCACCATAGGAACCAACACGCGAGGTGTTCTCAAACATCACACCCTGTTCGCGATGTTTCTTGGTGATGATGTTGATCACACCAGCGATGGCATCGCTACCATAGAGGGCAGAGGATGCACCCTTCACAATCTCTATCTTCTCGATGTTGTTCGGATCAATCAGCGACAGGTCGTTCTCACCGCCATTATCACCATGCAGTCTTCTGCCGTCTATCAGAATCAGCACATACGAGTTGCCCAGTCCGTTCATCTGCAGATGGGAGCCCATATCGTTCTCACCGAATTCAAAGCTGGCGGTTAGTCCTGCCAGGATATCCTCGATGCTCTTGCCGGCATATTGCTGCAGCTGACGATGACTGATCACCTCTGTCTGAACAGGTGCATCTTTCAGCAGATGCTGTGTACCAGTACCTGTCACCACTACTTCCTGCAAACTGTCAGAGCGCCAGACTCCTGTCTGTGCACTTACGCCAACAGTCAACAGCCAAAGGCCCAAAGCCAGTTTCTGTCTAATGCTCATAAATCATCTTATTTTCCGACCGCTAACTCCTGAACGATCGTACTAATAATGTTTAAGCAGGTCTTCTGACTCTCCCCAGTCTGCTTTACCTTCCCGACACACAAGCAAACCCTTCAAAGGGGGATTACAGCTGCAGGTACAGTTCCAGACTCTCACTGGATTCCCTTACATCAGGCGGCATCGGCCACCAGATTGCCTTATTTTCGGCTGCAAAGGTACATAAAAAAGTGAAAAGATAAAAGATAAAAGTGAAAAAAATGCGTATTTCATGCAAAATAATGCAGAAAGTATGTACCTTTGCAGAGATGAAACCCGCATTTCTGATAGCAGCCCCCACCAGCGGCTCTGGCAAGACAACGATTGCCAGAGGACTGATGGCACTTCTTACATCGAAGGGCATGAAGGTGCAACCCTTCAAGTGCGGCCCCGACTATATCGATACGAAGTTTCATGCCTCAGTATGTGGTCGCCCCAGCATCAATCTCGATACGTTTATGGCATCGCCAGAACATGTCCGTGAGCTCTTTTGGCACTATGGCGAGGATGCTGATGTGTCCAAGACGCTCGATATCCCAGTTGTGCTGGTGGTAGATGCGAAGTCAGCTGCTTATTCTGTGGCGGCGCTGCTACAGGGGTTCCTGAACTTCCGCAAGGACATCCGTTTTGCAGGCATTATATTTAATAAGGTGGGATCAGCGCGCCACTTCGAGATGCTCCAACAGGTGTGTGATGACTTGCAGATTAAATGTCTGGGTTATCTCCCTAAGGATGCTTCACTCGAACAAGGCTCGCGCTACCTGGGTTTGGACTTCTCTGAACAACCGGAGACTCAGAAGCTGATCACTCTTTTAGAGGCTCATGTCGATTGGCGGGCTTTAACCCCAAAATATATTCCCAGTGTGGGAACAATTCATTCCCAGTGTGGGAACAATTCATTCCCAGTATGGGAACAATCTGTGCTCTTGGCGCGCAATGCAGAGAGCTTTAGTTTCCTCTATCAGGAAACCATAGACCGCTTTTCTTCTGTGCGCTTTTTCGATCCAGAGACAGAGGTGCCTTCTTTCGAAGGCATCGATCTGCTTTATCTGCCTGGTGGCTATCCAGAGAAACATCTGGAGGTACTTGTAAGGAACGAGGCTTGCAGAAAAGCCATCAAGGACTTTGCAGAACAGGGTGGAAGTGTGGTAGCCGAATGTGGAGGT
>ONNY01000040.1 GCA_900319305.1 uncultured Prevotella sp. | reverse complement strand
GCTCGGGTCCATAGTGATGACCTCCGGCAAAGATATGATGGATACCCAGCGGCATCATGTAGTTGACACAGGCCTCACGACTGTCGAGCATCACCTGCTCCATCGGTTTGAGAAGTTGCTCATTGTTGGAGAAGGTCTGACGCAGCCACTCGTCGGCAATCTGCTCAGAGGAAAGCGAAGGATTCCAGGCCAGACGACCGAAGGCGTACCAGTTGGACTGTGCGAAGTGGTGCCCGCACCAGTTCACGTCGTCACCGATATTGGCAACACCTGCCATCGCCTTCAGACTGGCGGGCTTCACGAAAGAGAAGAACTCCTTCCACATCGGCGCGAGATACACCAGATGGTTAGAAGCGCCAAGATACTCCTGCGTGATCTGGAACTCGACCATCATCGGGGTCTTCTGCAAGGAAGTGAACAACGGGCTATACGGTTCACGGGGCTGGAAGTCGATGGGACCGTTTTTGATCTGGATAATCACATTGTCGGCAAACTGACCATCGAGGGGCATGAACTCCTCACAGGCTTGGTTGGCACGATCGCTGCTCTGGGGATTATACACGAAGGCACGCCACATCACGATTCCTTTGTGGGGCTTCAGTGCACCAGCCAGCATATTGGCACCATCGGCATGCGTACGTCCGAAGTCCATCGGACCAGGCTCTCCCTCGGAATTGGCTTTCACGAGGAAACCGCCGAAGTCGGGAATCAGTTTGTAGATCTCGTTCACCTTGTCCTTCCACCACTTGATGACCTCGGCATCGAGGGGATCTGCCGTCTTCAGACCACCCACCTTGATGGGCGATGCGAAGTTGATGGAGAGATAGACGCGGATGCCATAAGGGCGCAACTGGTCGGCTATCGACTTGGTCTTCTGCAGACTCTCCGTGGCGAGGGCCTCAGGCTTGGCATTCACATTGTTGAGTACCGAACCGTTGATACCGACGGAGGCACAGGCACGTGCATACATCTTCATACGGGCTGGATCGGGATCGAGGAAGATACTCTTTCCTGCAAAGCCACGCTCCACGGTGCCGTTGGGATTATCCCAGTGGTTCAGGATGCGCAGACCGTACATGGGCTGCTCGCTGATGTTCAGAGAGGCTGTTGAGGCATCCGTCTGCTGCAGACGCAACAGATGATAGGCACCATAGAGCAGACCTGCATCGCTGGCAGCAGAGATGACGGTCTTTCCGCCCTGAGTCTTGATGGTATAGCCGTCGGCAGCCATACCTTTCTGGCGTTTCAGTACCACGGGACCACCCTTCCAATAGGTTTGCAACTCTGTCATAGCGGTGCCCTTCACACCAGTAACCGCCTTTGCGGCATTGGTGGTGTCAAGGCGCAACCACAAGCGGCTACCGTCCTCGCATTGAGCGGTAGCTGAACTCCATCCTGCCAGCAACAGGACGAGCGCTGAGATCAGTAAATTCTTCATGTTCATTTATAGGATAGTTAATTATCTGTGGCAAATATACGCAAAAAATTCCAAAGCACGATGATATTTCGACAAAAAGTTGTATTTTTGCAGCAAAAATCAGAATATAATGAAATTATACAAGTTATTGGCAGCGGCAGGCGTTGCTTTGATCTTAGCCAGTTGTGCCACGCCGAAGAACTATAATTATCTGCAGGACCTACAGAACGGTCAGCAGATCACGACACCTACCGACGGTACCATCCGCCTGCAACCCAACGACATGATCACCGTGCTCGTGAAAAGCAAGAATCCGGAGATGGCCAATGTCTTCAACAAGGGTCTGATCACCAATGTGAAGGCAGGACTCGCCGACCAGAGTTATTATACAATGGGCTACACCGTGGATCCTGAAGGTAACATCGACTTCCCCGTGGCAGGTAAGATCCATGTAGGTGGACTGACGCGCCACGAGGCTCAAGAAACCATCAAGAAAACCCTAATCGACTCGGAACTACTAAAAGATGCCAACGTGACGGTGGAAACGATGAACCTGAGTTACACCGTGATGGGTGAGGTAAATAAGCCTGGCAACTATATGCTCGACAAGGATGCCGTGACACTGTTTGAGGCCTTAGGCAAGGCTGGCGACATGAACGTCTATGGTAAGCGCGACTCCGTGCTGGTGATTCGTCAGAGGGGTGCCCAGAAGACCATCTACTCGCTCTGTCTGAACAATGCCAAGGATATCTTCTCTTCGGACGCCTATTATGTGCAGCAGAACGATGTGATCTACGTAAAGGCAAACGATACGAAAGCCCGACAGTCGAACGTGCCTGGCAACGAGAGTCGTACGTTGAGTTTCTGGCTGTCATTGGCATCGGTGCTGACAGCACTGGGTGTGTTGATATTTAAGTAAAAGTAAAAAGGTAAAAAAGTAAAAAGTGGAAAAGAGTTTTCTTAGAGCCTGCATAGAGAAATGGAGATGGTTTGCGGTATCGATAGCCACTACGTTGGTAATTGGTATCGCGTTCCTGCTGGTCTATGCCCCACGCTATGAGCGCACAGCCACCATTCTGATTAAGGACGAGAACGGGGGCAGCGGACTGTTGTCATCCATCGCTGCCAACATGGGATTTCTGGCAGGACTTGGCGGACTGGGTATTTCTACCAATGTATTAAATGAGATGGAGATTATCAGTTCGCCTGGCATGATTGACAAAGTGGTAAACAAGCTGGAATTGGGTACACGTTATCAGGCCTACGACGGAGTTATGAAACGCGACCTTTGGCACGAAACGTTGCCCATAAAAGTGAACTTTCCACAACTGAAGAAGGACGATGGTGCCTATATGAAGATGGACTTACGCAAGGATGGTACCTACACCCTGTATAAACTACGCAAAAACGGCAAAAAAGTTGATGGTGAAGCAACGGGAAAAATAGGCGCCATGTGTGAGACCCCTATCGGCAAGGTTTTAGTAATAAAGACGAATGACTTCGATAAAAGTTTTACCGAGGATGACGAGATGACCATCCGCATCACGAAAGAACGTCGCTACGACATCATTGACCGTATGCAAAAGCATCTAAAAATCGGGATGGCAGATGACCAAGCAGAGATTATAAGCATCAGTTTCCAAGATCAATCAGAAGAAAAGGCAGAACTGGTGGTAAATACGCTTATAAAGACCTATCAGGAAGAATGGCTGAAGGATAAACAAGATGAAGCCGACGCCTCAACACAGTTTATCAATGAACGTATTCATGCTATTGAACAGGAACTAAGTGGACTCGACACAAACATCGCCCAATTCAGAGGCCGAAACCTCCTACCCGACTATGAGGAAGCTGCCAAAATGTATTTAAAAAATGCGACTATCACCTACGAAGCTCAGGTAAAGGTGAACAATTACCTGTATATGCTTGAGCAGATGCGCAACCAGGTGAAGAGCATCGAGGGTAAGAACGTGGTGCTGCCTGCCAACCTGTTGCCAGACAACCCCAACGTGGCCTTAGAGATCTCAGAATACAACAAATTACAAACAAAGCGTAATGCGATGGCTGCTAATAGTAACGACCAGAACCCACTGGTGCAGGATCTTGACGTGCAATTGAAAGGCATGCGAGAGGCCATCGTGAACTCTCTCGACCAAGGCATCGCTCAGTTGAGAGCCCAGCAGAAAGGTGTGAGCATCGAAGACCGGAAGCTAAAAGGCGAAATGTCAATAGCACCTGAAAAGATAACAAAAATACTGCCAGCAGAACGCCAACAAAAGATTATTGAAGCGCTCTATGTTTACCTGCTTGAGAAACGCGAGGAGAATAATATTACACATGTGTTTAATGCTCAAAATATGCGTTTGGTATCGCCACCTATTGGCGATTGGAAGCCAGCCTTCCCCAAAAAGGGTATCACACTGATTATCGCCTTTACACTTGGATTGGCCTTACCTGCCTTATTGATTTTTATACTCAGTAGTCTGGGCAGATGGAAGAAAACGTAAAATATCCGCTGATAGGATTTGTATGGCTCATGCTGTGTCCGCTACTGGCACTACCCTATATTGTGTGGGGTATTTACCATCAGCGCAAAGGGGCTTTTCTACTATTCTCATTGCTACTGGGCATATTTGCTTTCATATCATTCCCATCAGAAGACCTTTATCGTCACTACTTCATCTATACTTTTCTGAGCGTTCGACCCATTGGAGCTATCACATGGATTGAGATTACTCTAAACGGTATGATACCTTATGTATACTGGTTCATGTCTCATACTGGCATCACCTTTGGCTGGCTGAGATTCGTAGAACTGACACTAGGTTTTTATCTGCTCTCGTTGGTATTCCGTTACTTGATGGACCAGTGTTCGTATAATAATAATGAGCGATTTATTAGATTTATTCTGCTCTTCTTATATTTCGACTTTCTCTATACAACGATGGGGGTAAAATTTGGTTTTGCCCTTTGTCTGTATATCTATAGTCTTCACCAGTTGATAAATCTAAAGCAGATAAAGAAAGGACTTTTCTGGCTTCTTTTCTGTTGCTGCTGGCATTTATCGTTTGTATTTACAGCACCTGCCATATTCGTACTCTACAAACTGAATTTGAGTCGCACAAAAGCACTTTGGCTTTGCTTAGCGTTAGCCATCATCATGCCTATCTTTATACACATTGCAGGATCGTTGCTGCTGGGTAGACGCTTTGATTTCTATTTCTCGAAAAAAGCAGATGATGTAACATCGTATGCAGCGATGACCCCCATCGGACTAGCACTATACATCTTACCCAAACTGACAATTGTGCCGTTGGCCATTATTTTATTAAAGAACTATACTGCAGACTCGAAATGGTGCCGAATAGCCATAGGATGGTTAATATTGGCAATAGCCTTAATGAGTAATGCCGTTACCTTCTATCGGTTTTGGTGGGCATTTATGAGTGTGGGGATTCTTGCCTTCTTGGAACTCGAGATGAAGGTGGTGATTCAGAAAAGGACTTTGCAGTATCTACTACTGGCTGGAGTGGGTTTCACTATACTCAATATGATGACTTATCACAAAGAAGTGATGTATTCGCCTTATTACAAATCGTTATGGCCTGCCCCACTAGTACTGAGCCAGGATTACGAAAAACAAGAGGTATATTACATAATTCAGCATGATGGAGATTTCAGATAAGATAAAGGTCAAGGTGGCTGTGCTGTATATATGCACAGGTAAGTACAACCAGTTTTTTGCTGATTTCTACTCATCAGCCAAAAAGCACTTCCTGCGTGATTGCGCTGAAGTGGAATACTTTGTATTCACTGACAACATGCAACTATCCAGCGCTCAGGATGTACATCTGTTACAGAAGGAGAGCAAGGGATATCCGTATGATTCGCTGTTCAGATTCGACATGTTTCTATCAATTGAAAAAGAACTGCAGGCTTTTGACTATGCATTCTTCTTTAATGCCAACATGCTATTTGTAGACGATATAAATGCCGATTTCTTACCAGAAAAGGAAGGATTTGCGGCAGTAGTCCACCCTGGCTATTATCAGAAGCCAGCTTGGCGTTATCCCTATGAGCGAAGAAAGACATCAACAGCTTATATAGCCCCATACCAAGGCGATTACCATTATTATATGGGAAGTCTAAATGGTGGGAAAGTGAAAAATTATCTGGCATTTGCACGTATTAGTTCAGAGCATACACATGAAGATTACAATAAAGGCATTATCGCTGAAGTAATCGATGAATCGCACCTGAACAAATACGCAAGAAATCATACCATCAAAGGTATTCATCCTTCATACGCCTATCCAGAGGATCAGAAGTTGCCATTCAAACCGAAAATCATCATCAGGGAGAAGGCGAAATTTGACAGTTACTTCGATACGAGTAAAGGCCGTAGCCATACGCTGGCTGGCACCATCAAGAAAGCAGGCCATATACTTTGGCAGGGTATCAGATGGTATCTATATATATAAAAAATGAGCAAAGATAAGATACAAAATACACTAACAGGCACCTTCTGGAGTATGACAGAGCGTGTGGCGAAGATCGGCATCCAGGTGCTCTGTACGTTTATCATCGCCCAATTTGTTGCACCGTCGGCTTTCGGACTGGTGAGTATGATGAGTATCTTCCTGGCCTTCTCGACGATGCTTATCGACAGCGGTTTCTCACAGGCCATCATCCACGAGCAGAACGTCACCAAGGAGGATGAGTCGTCGATCTTCTGGTTTAACATCCTATTGGGCCTTGTGGTCTATGGGGCATTCTTCGTCTCGGCACCGCTGATTGCCGATTTCTACCGTGAGCCTCAACTCACGGTGTTGATACGGGTGGCATTTACGGCACTGATTTTCCAGTCGCTCGTCGTGGTGCAACAAGGACTGCTGTTTAAGGAAATAGATTTCAAGGCGGTGTCGAAGATCACCTTCTGGGCGGTGCTGCTCTCTGGAGTAGCAGGTATCGTGGTGAGTTATCTGAGGCGTGACGTATGGGGACTGATTGTGCAGAACCTCTCGTTTGCCGTTTTGCAAACAGTATTCTTCTGGGGCTACAGTCATTGGCGCCCACAGTTGAAGTTCAGGGTAGCCTGTGTGAAGAAATACCTGAAGTTCTCCATGAACCTGTTGGGTAGTAATATGCTGGCAGCCATTACCGACAATCTGGCTAACCTCGTAGTGGGACGTGCCTATAGCACCACCATCTTAGGTCACTACACGATGGCAAATAAGATACCCTATCTTACATCAGGCACCGTATGCTACGGCATTAAGCGGGTGAGTTACTCGATGATGTCGAGGTTCCAGAACGACAATGCACACCTGGCAAGTTACAGTCAGCGGGTGGTAGGTACGGCTTTCTGGATTCTGGCACCTATCATGATACTGCTCTTCGTGTTTGCCAAACCTTTCATTGCCCTGATGTTTCCTGAGGCATGGGCTCCCGCTGCGATATATCTGCGCTATTTCTGCGTGATCGGTTTCGTGTTTTGTTTCTCGGATGTGAATCAGGATATCCTGCTGGTAAAAGGACGCACGGATCTGCTGTTCCGTCTCGATCTCATCAGGAGGACTGTTCTCGTAGCACTACTGGTGATCGGTGTGCAGTACAATGTGGAAGTACTGCTGGCCTTGCTGGTGGCTTATAACGTGCTCAACGGACTAGTGGTTAGTTACCTGGCAGGACGACTGATAGGCTGCAACTTGTGGCAACAGGCTGTTTACGTACTGGGCACACCATTCTATTATCTCACTAAACTCAGACAGAAACTATGAGGATCGTGAAAGTGTTAGGTGGTTTGGGCAACCAGATGTTCCAGTATGCGCTCTACGAAGCCCTGCGCAGACAGCATCCAGAAGAAAGGGTGCTGTTGGATCTGCATTGTTTCAACGGTTACCATAAGCACAGAGGCTTTGAACTTGACAAGATGTTTGGTGTCAGATATGAAGAAGCCACGTGGCAGGAGGTAGCGAAGATCGCTTACCCCTACCCCAACTTCCAATGCTGGCGCATCGGTAGTCGGTTACTGCCACCGAGAAAGACGATGCTCTGCGAACAGTCGAACTTCGCGTTGGAACCTGATGCTCTGACGAGAGAGTGTGACACCTATTACGACGGCTATTGGCAGCATGAGGACTACTTTAAGGCCATCCGAGAAGAACTGTTAAAGTTATACCGTTTCCCAGACTTTGAGGATGAGAGGAATCGGAAGTTGGCTCAACAACTCAGTGAGACAAATAGCTGTAGCCTGCATATTCGCAGAGGTGACTATCTGACAGATCCGCTACGTAAGGGTACCACTGGCACCGACTATGTAGTGAGAGCCATCAACAGGATGCAGGAAATGGTGAAGCCGGATGGCTGGTGTCTCTTCTCCGACGATGCCAACTGGACCAGGGAACAGATCATCCCTCTGTTGCCTGAGAGTGATATCACCTTAGTGGATTGGAATAACGGCGAGCAGAGTGTAAACGACATGCACCTGATGTCACTCTGCCACCATCATATCATTGCCAACTCCTCCTTCTCCTGGTGGGGAGCCTGGCTCAGTGAGCGACAGGAGAAATGTGTCATAGCCCCAGACTTCTGGATGACAGGTCGAAACGTGTGTTCACCTGCCGCTGAGGGATGGATCAAGATATAGAGCCCATGAAGTTCTCAGTGCTGATAGCTGTCTATGCCAAGGAGACACCTGCCCATCTGGTGCAGAGTCTGGAAAGCATCTTCCATCAGGAACTGCCACCCGATGAGGTGGTGCTGGTGGAGGACGGCCCTTTGACGGCAGAACTCGACGCGGTAGTAACCCGTTTCAAGGAGGCACACGAAGAACTTCATATCGTCAAATTGCCACAGAACCAAGGGTTAGGGTTGGCTCTGAAAGAAGGACTCACCCACTGTCATTACGACATCGTGGCTCGTATGGACTCTGACGACATCTCGAAGCCACAGCGTTTCAGTAGGGAGATGACTTGGCTGGAAACACATCCAGAGACGGATCTCGTAGGATGTTGGACGGATGAATTTGCTGATGAGTCAGGAAAGGTGATCAGTACCCGTCGTCTGCCCGAAGATCATGAGGCACTGTTGCGCTTCAGTCGTTATCGAAACCCCATGAACCACCCCACGGTGATGTTCCGGAAGACTGCTGTGGAACGGGCTGGCAATTATCGCCACCGCGAACTCTTTGAGGATTACGACCTCTGGGTACGTATGTTACAGGAGGGAGCCCGGTTCCATAATCTGCAGGAATCGCTGCTCATGTTTCGTTTGTCGCCCCAGTTATACAGTCGGCGCGGTGGCAGGCACTATATCCGTCAAGAGATAGCCTTCCAGTGCTGGATGCATCAGGTGGGACATATCAACGGGTTGCGCCTCGTGGCGAATATCACAGTAAGAACCCTGATCAGACTTTTGCCTGAGGGAATGCGAAAATATGGCTACTTATTTTTCCTCAGAAGGCAATAATTGTCAGAATATAGCGTTATGAATAAAAAGAAGTTGAACTAAAAGGTACTGGATGGAGAGAAACTTTACGTATATTTATGATGGTATGAACGCTTTTGAGAAGGAGGTCAAGCGACTGCTTGATTTTCTTCTGGCCACGGTATGCCTGATTATCTTCTCTCCCCTCTTCCTGGCTTGTTATATTGCCGTGAAACGTAATCACGACGGGCCTGTGATCTTCAAACAGGAACGTATCGGACGTTTCGGACGCCCCTTCTATATCTATAAGTTCCGCAGCATGCGTATAGATGCAGAGAACGACGGACCACACCTGTGCAGTGACAACCGCGATAAGAGACTGACGAAGACGGGACGTTTTCTCAGAGCACACCATCTCGACGAACTGCCCCAATTGTGGAATATCTTCACTGGCGACATGGCTTTTATCGGACCTCGCCCAGAAAGAGAGCATTATATCAAGATGATTATGGAGAAAGATCCCCGTTATCAGTGCTTATACCAGATACGGCCAGGCATCACCTCGATGGCAACACTTTATAACGGTTATACCGACACGCTTGATAAGATGCTGAAACGTCTGGAGATGGATCTCTACTACCTGGAGCACCGTTCATGGTGGCTCGATGCAAAGATCCTCGGTCTGACGTTCCTGAAGATTATGTTTGGAAAGAAAATCTAATATTTCTGGAAATACAGGCTCTCACTGTCGCTTTCAAGATGCATATCATCTGAGGTAAGCTGTCTGATCTGGAACTGCTCCTCCACCAGACTATTGATGCCATAAGCGCGAAGATTCTCTCTCTCACTCTCTGTCACAGGCAAATCACCTGCATCACGGTCTAACACACGGAGATCATAGACGATCAGCAGATTACCCTCATGGCGGAACTTAGCCATCAGATCAGGGTGAACACTGTTTACATCACGGAATTCGAGTATCTTACCCTGGAACGACCAAGTGAGTCCGGGTCTGCCCGAAAGCACCCAGAAACCATCAAGATCACCATTGTTGGAACTCTCGGATTTGCAAGCCGTGAGCAGACCCATACCTATTATAATATATATAAGAATACGTTTCATCATCATTTCTTCTTACCGATTATACCTGTTTTAATAACTGATAACTGTACACCGTAGCTCTCACCACGCAACTTTCCATTGTCCATAGCGAAGGCACCCTTCACAAGCCAGCCATGACGCAAAGCGTAACTCGCCTCTGCCAACAGACTGACATTCTCCACTGGTGTGGGAGGCAGATAATAGTAGGAACCGAAGCTGCGCTGCCAAGTAGCCAACACACGATAGTGCAGACCATCAATAGGTGAGCCGTTGAAACCCAGATGCCAGGCTTTGAAGCGGTTGTGCTCCACTTCAATCTTTCTATCATCGTTGTAAAGCGGCGAACGGTAGAGCGGATTACCCATCACCTGTCCCCAATGTTGCCATCCTGTAAAGAGGTGGTGATTATAGTAGTTATCGCGTCCACTGATCTGGATATCGACATTCGCCGTATGATCGTGATACACTGGACCACCCTGATATTTCGAGTAGAGATATTCCACTACAACGCCTTCCAACCAGCGAGTTTGTTTCAACTTCAGTTCAACACCCAAGAGCCAGTCCTTGAAGTCATAGCGGAAGTAACCATCGCCGCTCTTGCTGAAGTGGGTCATCATCGAGTGATCCTCAAAGAACTGATCAGCATAGACGCCTATATTCCATGTGGGCTGGTCGAAGTTCAGGCGCATCACCCATGACCCCAACTGGTTACCCTCCACATTCTTGAAGTTGCCATCAGTGGCATCCGAGCCACCAGGAATCAGCGCATTCCAGAATGCCTTCAGATTACTGCTGTTATCATAGACCTTCTCAACGCCGTTCTCATACATATGGGACTTACCACCAAACTGGCTTGCCATCTCAAGACCTAACTCAAAGGTGATGTTCTTCGGACCGATGCGCAGATAGCCTGCCTTGCTGTGGTAAAGGGTATTCTCGGTATAACGGGTATTCGGGGCCTTAAAATCTTTCTGCCACCTGTCATCAGTAGTCATACCATAAGCAATATGACCCTTCAAAGCCAGCCAGTTGCGGGTGCCGGGAATCGACCAGTAGTCAGGAAGGGCTATCCTTACCTGAGGCACCGGACGGGCGTTGATGCCTAATGTCTGTGAACCTGAACTCAGCTCCTGGTTCTTCAGCTCCATCGGCTGCTCCTTCGCACCGACGGTGAGGACGCCTTTGAGCCAGCGTGCCTCGATATAGGCCTGCTGGATGACAAGTGTACTGGTGAAGCCTGCTGCCAATGCCACATCGGCTCCATAGCCCACCCCCCAGCGACGTCCATCATCGTTAGAGAGGGGACGCATGATGGCGCCTCTGATATAGCCATTGGCTTTCTTCAGGGAACTTAGACCATACTTATTAGCATTCAGCCATAGGGGAGAATGATCGCCACCAGCCAAGGTGCCTTGCATCTCAGCCCGATACTGCAACGAATCAAAGAGTGAACGCTCCTGAGCAGAGACACTCCCCACGCTGCACAGACATAATAAAAGAGGTAATAATCGTCTCATAACTGCGGACAAAGGTAAGGTAAAAAGCTCAATTTACCAAAAATATTAGCCTAAAAATAAGGATATAGGGATTTTCCCCTATCCGTTTAGGGAAAATCCTTTGCAAACCTCCCGTTTTTGTCGTTCCTTTGCAGCGAGAATCAAACAAAACGAATGTCGAACAAGTTAAAATGATACGATTATGAAGAAGATGTTTTTCGCACTGATGACCATGCTGACAGTCAGCATCTCAGTAAACGCAATGAGCTACGAGCAGGCCCGCAACGAGGCCCTCTTCCTCACTGAT
>ONNY01000020.1 GCA_900319305.1 uncultured Prevotella sp. | reverse complement strand
GGTGTACCTGCCATGATCGGTGCGATGATGTTCGTCAAGGGCATCTGGAAGAAGCCGGGTGTGTGGAACGTAGAGGACTTCGATCCCGATCCGTTTATGGAACAACTGAACAAACAAGGTCTGCCTTGGCACGAGGTGTTCGACGGCGACCTCGAATTATAATTATTAACACTTAAATTTCTAAAAGCTATGGCGAAAGAAAAAGAAGGCGAGGCATTGAGCCCGCAACAGGAGAAGATGAAGGCGCTGCAGGCAGCCATGTTGAAAATCGAAAAGGACTTCGGCAAAGGCTCCATCATGCGTATGGGTGAAGAGAAGATCGAGAATGTGGAGGTGATCCCCACAGGTAGTATCGGTCTGAATGCGGCCCTGGGCGTAGGTGGTTATCCCAAAGGACGAATCATCGAGATTTACGGTCCGGAGTCATCCGGTAAGACCACGCTGGCCATCCATGCGATTGCCGAGTGTCAGAAGGCGGGTGGTATCGCGGCTTTCATCGACGCCGAACATGCATTCGACCGATTCTATGCAGAGAAGCTGGGTGTGGATATCGACAACCTGTATATCTCCCAGCCGGATAACGGTGAACAGGCGTTGGAGATTGCCGACCAACTGATTCGCTCCAGTGCCATCGACATCATCGTCATCGACTCCGTGGCAGCCCTGACCCCGAAGAAGGAGATTGAGGGTGACATGGGTGACTCGGCTGTCGGTCTGCAGGCTCGTCTGATGAGTCAGGCGCTGCGTAAACTCACCTCCACCATCTCGAAGACCAACACCACCTGTATCTTTATCAACCAGTTGCGAGAAAAGATCGGTGTGATGTTCGGCAATCCCGAGACGACCACAGGTGGTAACGCCCTGAAGTTCTATGCGTCTGTCCGCTTGGACATCCGTAAGTCACAGGCGATCAAGGATGGTGACAATGTGATCGGTAACCTCGTCAAGGTGAAGGTGGTGAAGAATAAGGTTGCCCCTCCCTTCCGTAAGGCAGAGTTTGAGATCACCTTCGGCGAGGGTATCTCGAAGGTCGGTGAGATCGTGGATCTGGGTGTGGAGTATGGCATCATCAAGAAGAGCGGCTCGTGGTTCTCTTACGAAGATGCCAGATTGGCACAAGGCCGGGATGCCACGAAAGCGCTGCTGCAGGATAATCCGGAGCTCTGTGACGAGCTCGAGGCCAAGATCATGCAGGCGATTACTGATAAGGCATAAACAGAAATTCCCAACCGCTTTGGTTGGGAATTCTTTTTTTCTATTTCGTAATGGGGGTTCCTGTGCCTTTCATCCAACTCTGAGCTGGGTCTGCAGCCGGGGCAGGTGCGGACTTCGCATTACGACGGTTGGTTGTACCACTCGAGCTCTTGGCGTTATTATCGCGGGTGTAGGTCTTCGTCACCACACCGGAACCGTTAAAGTCCACATAGAGTAACTTATTGTTCGAACGCTGGTAAACCCACGTATAGAGGCCGTTTTCGCCATTGATAACCTTGTCAGGTTCACCGGCAGCCATCATCGTCTCATCCTCCGTGAAGCCGATACCCACGTGTCCGGCACGCATCATCGCACGGCTACCCTCGGATGTCTCGATCTTCTTGCCAGGGCCCAGGGCAAAGATATAACCGAAGTACTCCGTCTGATCCTGTGCCAAGTGCTCATCCAACAGCATGTCGATATAGAAATAGGTGCCCAAGGTCGTATTCTTCAGTTTCAAAGTGAACTTATCATCGTTCTTATGCGGGTTCATCGCCTCGATCTGATACTCCGTCAGACGCGGGATGGACTGCATCTTCTTTGAGAATTCGTTCAAGAGTTTCGTAGGATACTTCGTGTGGATGATCTTACCCAGGAACTGCTTGTAGTTGTTGCTGCTGATACTCAGCACATCCTCCACCAGTTCGAAGGAATTGCCGAACAGATACTTGGCGTTGTCATTCACGAAGTCATCATCTTTTAAGCTGCAGTTGGTCTTCGAGATCGCCACATTCTGGTAGAACTCATTACCATCCGCGTCTTCCACGATGATCTTCACAGGGAAATCGCGCGTGCCGACACCTACGGCTTTTACCGTTACGGGCACATCCTTATCGACAACCACGTCCAGATAGCCATCGCCATCCAGTTCAGTGTCCACGCGATAGAACTGGGTCTTGGTATAGACCTCCTTGCCCACCAGTTTCTCACGGGCAATATCCACATCGCCCAGATAGGCCAGCGTGGGTACACCCAGGTTATTATAGCAGTAGTCCTCGAACGTATCACTCGGAATCTCGTAATAGTACTTCCGCTGATCTTCCTGACAGCGGAAATTAATACGCTCATGGCCGTCCTTATCCTCCTCGTGGCCCATATAGATCATGATCTTATGACGCAATTTCACACTGCTCACATCCTTCTCTGTGGCAGCATCCGTGAAAGTCTTCACCACCATATCATACTCACTGGGAATCACCATGAACTTCATCCCCTCCTGCCAGTCGCAGAGGCTTTGGAACTTGAAGTTCTGACTGATGAAATCAATGGCGGTCTCTTCCTCCTGGTTCAAGGTCTCCAACCGCGTCCCCTCCAGCACCCCACTCGTCTTCACGATATAGGAGTTCTGTGCATAGGCCGTCACCATGAGGAAAGCCATACAGGTTGCTAAAAGCGTTCTTTTCATGACTATCGACAGTTTTATTGAAAATAGAATTCTGAGTGCAAAGATAGCATAAATCAGCTAAACTCCCAAATAATTTGTGCCAAAATGACGTGACAGACGATAAATTTTCCCGTTTTCGCCATTTTGGCACATGGTTTGCACAACGGTTACTGACATTTTGAATTAATAACAAATAAAATATAAGAATTATGGGAAAGATTATTGGAATTGACTTAGGAACTACGAACAGCTGCGTTGCCGTATTCGAAGGTAACGAGCCAGTAGTAATCGCCAACAGCGAGGGTAAGCGTACAACACCCTCTGTCGTTGGTTTTGTAGAGAACGGTGAGAGAAAGATCGGTGATCCTGCCAAGCGTCAGGCCATCACGAACCCGAAGAACACGGTTTATTCGATCAAGCGTTTCATGGGTGAGAACTGGCAGCAGACCGAGAAGGAGATTGCCCGCGTACCTTATTCTGTCGTGAATGAGGGTGGTTATCCCCGTGTAGATATCAACGGACGTAAGTACACGCCGCAGGAGATCTCTGCCATGGTGCTGCAGAAGATGAAGAAGACCGCTGAGGATTATCTCGGACAGGAGGTGACAGAGGCTGTCATCACCGTACCTGCTTACTTCTCTGACTCACAGCGTCAGGCTACCAAGGAGGCTGGTCAGATCGCCGGTCTCGATGTGAAGCGTATCGTGAACGAGCCCACAGCTGCCGCTTTGGCATATGGTGTCGATAAGGCCAATAAGGATATGAAGATCGCCGTCTTCGACCTCGGTGGTGGTACCTTCGATATCTCTATCCTCGAGTTCGGTGGTGGTGTGTTTGAGGTGCTCTCTACCAATGGTGATACCCACCTCGGTGGTGATGACTTCGACCAGGTGATCATCGACTGGCTGGTACAGGAGTTCAAGAACGACGAGGGTGCTGACCTGAAGAGCGATCCGATGGCGATGCAGCGTCTGAAGGAAGCTGCTGAGAAGGCAAAGATTGAGTTGTCTTCTTCTACCTCTACGGAGATCAACCTGCCGTACATCATGCCTGTAGGCGGTGTACCTAAGCACTTGGTGAAGACCCTGACGCGTGCGAAGTTCGAGCAACTGGCTCACGATCTGATCCAGGCTTGTCTGGCTCCCTGTCAGAAGGCCATGGCAGATGCCAAACTGAACACCGCTGATATCGACGAGGTGATCCTCGTAGGTGGTTCAAGCCGTATACCTGCTGTGCAGACCCTCGTGAAGAACTACTTCGGCAAGGAGCCTTCAAAGGGTGTGAATCCGGATGAGGTGGTAGCCGTTGGTGCTTCTATCCAGGGTGCTATCCTGAACAAGGAAGGTGGTGTAGGTGATATCGTGCTGCTCGACGTGACTCCGCTGACACTGGGTATCGAGACCATGGGTGGTGTGATGACCAAGTTGATCGAGGCCAACACGACCATTCCTTGCAAGAAGAGCGAGACTTTCTCGACCGCAGCTGACAATCAGACAGAGGTGACGATCCACGTGCTGCAGGGTGAGCGTCCAATGGCTTCACAGAACAAGTCAATCGGTCAGTTCAACCTGACAGGTATCGCTCCTGCCCGTCGTGGTATTCCTCAGATCGAGGTGACCTTCGATATCGATGCCAACGGTATCCTGAAGGTTTCTGCCAAGGATAAGGCTACTGGTAAGGAGCAGGCCATCCGCATCGAGGCTTCTTCTGGTCTGTCACAGGACGAGATCAACCGCATGAAGGCAGAGGCTGAGCAGAATGCCGAGAACGATAAGAAGGAGCGTGAGCGCGTGGATAAGCTGAATCAGGCAGACTCGATGATCTTCCAGACAGAGAACCAGTTGAAGGAGATCGGCGACAAGATCCCCGCAGAGCACAAGCCTGCGATTGAGAATGCCCTCCAGCAGCTGAAGGACGCCCACAAGGCTGGCGACATCAACGCCATCGACACCGCCATCGCAGCCCTCAACAATGCTTGGCAGACTGCCTCACAGCAGATGTACCAGCAGAGCGGCGCAGCCGGTCAGCCTGGTGGTGATCAGTTCACTGGCGGCCAGCAAGCCGGAGGCCAACAGGCCAGCAGCAACAAGGCCGACGACATCCAAGACGCCGACTTCGAGGAGGTGAAGTAAGAAGCGAGAAATAACGATAAATAAATCTATCAAAATAGCGTGTAAATCAAGCATTTATACGCTATTTTTATTTGTTAAATTTTACAAACCGCTCTTGTATAATTCGGTTATTATTCGTAATTTTGCGTCATATTTGCGGCACGATACTAAAGTGGCGATAGTCTTTTCCATCCTGACAGGTTTACGCCATTACAAAATTCAGGAACTCAAATGGGGCAAATCGTCAAACACAATGATTCCTGGCGCATCAACTTCGACCAAGAGAAAATCGACGGTGTCGAATATATGTCTATATCAAACCTAGCTACCAAACACCGCAAGAAGGAACTCGACACAAGCAAGGCGCTCTCGTCCCAAGAGCAGGAAGGCACTTGCCATCTAACCTAATCGTGGCTGAATGTACTTTGGATTTGAGTAAGATAGAATAAATCTATAGGAAACAGCAACCTAAAATGGTTACTTCTTAATTGCAATTTGATAGCATAAATGACAAAAATAAAGATGAAAGTGTGAAAATAAAAATAAAAATGTCTATTATGAGCAAAAAAAAAAGTATTTTTGCACAAAATAAGGATTAAATGTGTATTTTTGCAATCTAAAATTGAAGAAATAGCATTTCATTTTATGGCACATTATGTGTGAGCTGACTATAAAGGATATCGGTCCAATTAAGAAAATAAAGATGGATATTAACAAGATTACGTTCTTGTTGGGTCCCCAAAGCAGTGGTAAAAGTACCATTGCTAAGGTTTTATGCCATTGTCAGTGGATAGAGAAACGGTGCTATACGAACTTTGAAGAAGAAAGTGCAAAGTTTGTTGTCGGTACGTCGTTTGTTGATGGCTTCAATGAATACTACCGTTTCAATGGCTATTTCCGTAATGATAGCTATATATTATATGAAGGGAATTATATAACCTTAGAGTATAAGGACAAGAAATTGGCAATCTCCAAAAATCAGGATAAGGATTACGAATATCCCAAGTTATGCTATGTACCAGCTGAAAGAAACTTAGTGGCAGCAATTCCAAATCTTCGCAAATATAATGATACGAATGATTTGATATTGTATTTTATGTATGACTGGTTTGAGGCTCGAGAATATCTGAAGGAAATGAATCTGGATGATATTATCGAGAGACACGTGAAATATGTGTTTGAAAAATCAAACAATAATGATATCATTTACGATGGTGATGAGGCAAAATTAGATTTGAAGAATGCTTCGAGCGGTCTCCAATCGGTTGTCCCCTTGATGACAGTTTCAACTTACATTTTAGAAGGCGTATTCAAACGATATAAACCGCTCTCGTCAGAACAGAAAATGCAATTAGAGAAAGCGAACGCTGTACTACGGAAATTGACCAAGCAGTTGAACTCTATAGTTGAAGAGAGGAAAAAAACGGGCGAGTCTGGTGCAATCTCTATCAAAGTAGAAGGTGCTGCAGAAAACCCTCTATTAACGGCAATATTAAACCGAGATCCAATTATTCAGGACATCGTAGATTCATCTGAACGTGAGTTTTTTTACAAACGTTCTGACATCTATATCGAGGAGCCAGAGCAAAATCTATTCCCTGATGCACAGCAGAAGTTCGTCTATTGGTTAATGCAAGAGATGAGAGAGTCGCATCGACATCATAGTGCGTTGATTACAACACATAGTCCATTTGTACTATTCTCATTGAATAACTGTCTTATTGGTGGATTAGCAGGAGAGAAGCTTCCTGAACAGGTAAAAAATGAAACGCCATCAAGAAAATCATGGATAGACCCCAAGATGGTGACTGTCTATGAAATCCATGATGGAAAGTTAAAGACCATTCAAGAGGAGTCAGGTTTGTTAATGCATAATTATCTAAATCAGGCCTATCGGAAGATTAATGCAGAATACCTTGCAATGTTAGACTACTATGAGGATTAAGAATCTAATTCGCAGGTGGTTTGGTAGGTCTGTTATAGTTATTGAGTCGAATCCAGAGATATATGTGGCCGACATGACTAACCGCAGCAAAAATGTAAGAGGAATTGAAATAACCGATCATCAGCAGCCTTCGCCAGACGGAAAAGGAATGATGGACAGTTTGGTATTTCATAATCCAAACATTCTCTCTGTGGATTGTTGTATCTTCAACGATCATGATTTTAAAAATCCACGTACAGGGAAGGATGATAAGCATTGTGAAGGTTGCATATATCCTACACTTCACGATCCTGCCAGTTGGATGGTCTTTGTTGAAATTAAGGATTGTAAGGTTGGAAACATGACTGAGTATAAACGAGAAACGAAAAGGCAGATATTTAATGCTGTAAGAACGTTTTATCACAGAGGGATTATCCTCAATGAACGTATATATGGCATCATCTCTTTTCCAAGGCGACACGTAAGCTTTAATGATACAATCTTTACTGATGTATATGAGACAACACGACTGAAGCGCTTTACGGGAATTAGATACTATGCGACAAACGAGGCTATTGTAATTGACGATCTTCGTGTACGACCTATTATATAAAATCTCTGCGAGCAGAGAAACGGATTGATTTACCCAAGTTCATCGAATTCCTTCCTAAAGATGATGCCATGAATCTTCTTGTCCCCTATCAGTTTCTTCGGTAGAGTCTCGGCTTTTGTGCCTGTGAAGGAACTACCGAATACCGTAAGAAGAAACTCGACACAGTCAGAGCAGTCTTTTCCCATAAGCAGGAAGGCACTAACCATCTCACATAATCGGGCCTGGATGTATAATGGATTGGAACTGACTTGTATAGATGGGACTTTTGCATTCCCCGTTTCAGCAAAAACATTAGTACCTGACTGTTCTTTGAAATTGAACTTCCAACGAGAGATTCTTGTTATTGGCTTTTGCCCGTCCCACATAATCAACGACACCCATACCAACACATGTAGCAATAGCCACAATGCTGATGAAGTAAAACAGATATCACTCAATCTAATTCTGTTCATCAATGCCAGTCCACATTAGGGAGTGCAACAAGTATAGCGTTGCAATGCCTGCAACAGAAAAGTGAACCCATTTACGCCACCACACTTTAATGAAAGCAATAGTGAGGGTAAATGCAACAAATGCACATAATAGGAACAATAAAAGTTCCTGAAATCCTAACGTTATCATGACTCAATCTTTTTACGGAGTGCAAAAGTACGAAAATTCCCCAAGAATATAAGAAACCATAAGTTAATCTTTTTAAATCACATCCCTTCCACTTATGGATTCTTATTGCTACGATACATATATAGCAAAAATGTCGCATATATTTGCGACGCAGGAGCGTAACTCCCTGAATAACAATAGATTTTATTTTCGAGGAGGTGAAGTAATTCGCCAAAAACGACGATAAGACAAATTAGGGACCTATAAGGACAGCGGTGTAATCCAAACGGTTATGCCACATTTTTATAATTAATACTTTGTTTCATTTCTTGCTGGTTTCGTCTTTTCACCATATTTTTGCAGCATATTTACGACAAGACTTATCGCTACTTAGACAAATTTAATAGTAGAAAAGATACGCCAGCATTATAATTTGAAATCAAAAGGAATTGTGAAAAAGACATAAATTTACAATTTCTTCAGTATAAAATAGAAGAAAGTTAAGTATCTTTGCAAAAAAGAACATATTTAGAATTTAATTAAGTTTGAGAGATATTATAAAAATTAACCAATAGCAAACTATTAATTGTCAAAACTAGAAATAGGAAGTCTATATTTTACAATAGAGCTTACTTCACAATTTATTATAAATAAACTATTGAAACAGAATTGATTATGGCTTTTAATGATGATATAAAAACACTGATAGATGCATCGGTTGATCAGCCTACAGAGATTCAGATAGACCATGTGGAGAAATGCGTGGTTATGATATATCATCATGTGATCAATGGGTATCAGCAAAGCCGTGAATGCATCCAGTTCTCTATCGGTCAATTGGAAAGAGTGCACATGATTGCAGTGGTAAAGATGATACTAATGGCTCTGGACTCTATTGATAGGCTTGCCAGCAGATTCTCTAAATCTTCTTCACCTTCATTGGCCTATTATAATGTCAAGACAGATGAACAAGTGATAGACCAACTGATGAAACGAATACAACCAGACATCAGCGGGATGCAGGATCTGAGCCAGTTGAAGCCTGAAATCAGTCAAAAACTGACGTTGGAAGAGCGAAGGCAGTTGGTTTGTCATTGTGTGGATATAGTGCAGACGCTTGGTCTTAGGACTAATTGGGATGGAGGCATTATAATCGGTCAGACCATACTGATGACAATTATGTACTCCATCTGCAAGTTTGACAACGTAATGGATCTCTTTTTTATATGGAATAATAATATATCAGACAGGCTCAATACATCTAGCCAGCGACAGTTGGCGAGAGACTATGGTGAAAATCTGCTGATGATAGGTTATCAAGAAGGGATGATAGCAGAAGCATATTTTTGTGCTTCGAGAGCGTATATAGGTGCAAAGCATGTATTGGGGGGACTGTTGTATCTTAATGTTGCCCTCTTGGACTTACAGACCCGGAACGAAGTGCAGAAGGAGATGGCCTTTGAAATCATCTGGCAGATATTAAAGATTATGCGTGATGCCAATTTCCATAAGCAAGATTTCATAGACAAATTGCTAAAAATGTATGATGGCTTGGGTATGGATGATTATAAGACCTTGTCAGTCTATCATACAGCATTTGGGATTGAGCTATATGGGGACATAGAAGATACAGCGAAGCGCATAGAAGCATTTCTATGTGATAAAAGGGATGTAGTGTACAGTAATATGGAGCATAGTGCAGTACCTTGGTATACTCTCATTAGATCACTGCGCCAACTTGGTGCAATAGGAAAATATCCAGTGATGGACTCATTAGAAGGAATAATGAAAGCTATCATGCTACAGAATGGGAATGAGAACATTGTGAGATTCTATGATGAGAAGGAAGACAAGAGTGCCCTGCTGATGGAGGAATTGGCAAAACTTGAAACAACGCGTAATCCTGAAGATATAGGTTTGGACAGCCATAATGCACTGGTGCTGGCCACAGACGTGCTTGAAAAGGCTGTTGCAGATAGTAAACCAGCAGACTTTATATTGGCGATGAGACCGAAATCTGACTTCTCATTTGCAATGACTGACAAGAAACTTGAAAGTGACTTCAAAAAAGTGGATGTAGTTGACCCCAAAGCAGAAGAATGCAATTTACCATACGGTGAAATAGATAGTTTAGCATGGCTTTTGCAGACGGAGAAGAGTGACTGCGTGATGTGGATAGGAAAAGGCAACAGCAATGTGTTCCGTATGACATTGCTCGGAAACATGTATAAGTTTGACGAACTGTCAGCAATCAGTGCGGTCGATGCCGATAAATTACAGAAAGAGACCATCAGTAAACTGGTATTCAGTCAAACCGAACGAGACAGAAGTAATACTATCTATACAAAGAATGAGCTGGAGCTTAAGTCAGAAGCAGAGCAGATATATCTGCAAATGAAGGAATGCACTGTTGCTGTGCCAAACATTGTAAATAGGATATTCTTCGTCAAGGATATGGCGCTCTCGGCCATTCCACACCAGCTGATGATAGACGAAAGAACAGGAAAGTTTGTTGGGGAATCGTGCCCATCTGCCAATGTTATATCAACGGAGTTCCTGATAAAAAGCAATTTTAATGACCCTTTGCCAAAGGGTTATAATAAGTCCTATTGGAGTCCATTGAACAAGGAAACCACATTTTGGGGCATCAAAGAAGGACTGAAACAGGTGTTTGAAGATTACCAGTTTGATGTGGATGATAATGATGAACCAGCAGTGCCATTACATGCAGATTTGAATATAGTATGCGCCCACGGTGCAGACAATATCAGCGATTCGGAGTGGTTCTATTCAGGTGGAACGCCTATTGTCAATTCAAAAAGAGCAATAGGGCCAGGGAAGGTGCTGGTGTTGTTTGTCTGCCATTCAGGTAGCATTACCCATCAGTATTACGACCACACAATGCATACTATCATAAAACGATATCTGCGAATGGGGTATAGTTCGGTAGTTGCGCCAATGTGGAGTCTAAATACCGAAATTACTAAGATATGGTTACCTGTATTTATGGAGAAAGTTGATGCCGGTGGATATGTAGTGGATGCTGTTTTCCAAGCCAATATGGAGGTGAAGAAACTGTTTATTACGCCATCTGCGTGGGCATGTCTGCATCTGTTCGGGAATCCATATGTGAAGATAGCGGATAAGCCGATATTATTTGTAGAGTAGAAGAGTTTATGTTAGATTACGACTTCAAAATATTACAGCCCAGTGAATTTGAATGTTTTTCACGAGACTTATTACAAGCTCGTGAAGGTATTTTTATAGAGAGTTTTGCTGACGGGCGGGACAAAGGCATTGACTTGCGTTTTGCCTACAGCAAGGACAAAACCTGTATTGTGCAATGTAAACGCTATAAGGAGTGGAAGGAACTGAAAGGAAAACTGAAGGAAGAGGTTGAGAAGGTTAAGAGATTGTCGCCTCAACGATATATACTGACGACATCTGTTGATTTGACGGTGAAACAGAAGGATGTGGTGCTTACCATGTTTAATCCATTTATTTTGAGTGGTATGGATGTCCTTGGCAAAAAGGATTTGAATAATCTGTTAGAGCAGAATCCTGAGATAGAGAAAAACTATCACAAACTGTGGCTGGCAAGTACAAACGTACTGAACACGATTATCAACAGAGCTACGTTGAATTGGTCATCATTTGAATTGGAAAAGATAGAAAAAGACATTAGACTTTATGTTGAAAATGAGAGCCTGAACAAGGCACTTGACGTGTTAAAAGAAAACCATTATGTGGTTATTTCTGGTATTCCAGGTATAGGGAAAACGACACTTGCTAGAATGCTTGTTTATACGATGCTGGCACGCGGATATGAGGAGTTTGTATATGTTGATGACATGGATACTGCTGCCAAGATGTTCAGTAAGGAGAAACGACAGATTTTCTTCTTTGATGATTTCTTGGGAGCCAATTCTTTCGTCCAGCAGTCGGTCAGTTTTGAGAACAAACTCATTACGTTTATAGATAAAGTCAGGAACAGTAAGCACACGTTGTTTATCTTATCGACACGTGAGTATGTGTTATCGGAAGCCAAGGCACACTATGAAAAGTTGTCAATGAGCAATATCGACATAGCCAAATGTACGATAGAATTAGAATATTATACGAAGACTATCAGAGCAAGAATACTGTATAATCACTTAGCCGAGGCTGACATACCTAGTGAATATGTTGACGTATTTTTGGATAAGCGTGGCTATCATGCTATCATTAGTCATCAGAACTTTAATCCTCGAGTCATTGAATCGATTATTAAAGAGCAGATATGGGAAACCATAGATCCGAATGAATTTGCAAACAAAGTAAAGGAATTTTTTGATAACCCGATTAGCGTATGGCAGTTTGCTTTTGAGAAACTGGATGTTGAGACGAGATATACCCTGCTTGTGCTTGGAACGATGGGAAGCCACGTAAGATTGGATGATTTTCAGGAGGGATATAGGCAGTTCTGTGCATTAACCAGTCTGGAGTTGGGGCTGAAATATGACGATGTTAAATGGAGGCTGTCGCTGAAAGTACTGATGAACTGTTTTTTGAAGATAGATAACCGTAATGGCAGCAAACTGGTGACGATGTATAACCCATCAATAGCAGACTTCATCGTGTTTTATCTTAACCAAAATACGACAACGGCCTTGCAGATTATCAAAGGCGCTTGCTTTATAGAGCAATTGTATAATGTATTCTCTGACAATCGGGATTTTGCTGTACGGAAGAACCTTGTGTATGTTGACGAAGATTCGTTCCCAGTAATTGAAACCGCGTTTAAAAGAATATGGAATGAGCGAAGAACATGTCAGTTGAAGGATCGTATCTTTTATGATGTGGAAAGGGATGATTTCGTAGAGACACGAATATTATATGACTTCAAAACGAAATATCCATTTTTCTGCAAGCAGTATAGCGGTTTTGCAGAGAAACTGTACAATGCGGATGAGTTGACTTGGCAAACTGTAAAACTAAAGCACAGAATCGGGCTGATGAATTTGCTGGATTGGGATCATATGTTTAGGGGAGCAGACAGGTATATTCCAACCATCATAGAGAACGAAACACTTGACACGGATGAATGGATAGAGTTGGTGGAAACTGTAAAAGATTTGAACGTGGAGGACGAAGTTCTAAACGATTCATTTTATGATAAGCTTGATGATGATTTGAAGTCAGAAATCAACGGTTTTTCTGATCAGGGAGAATGTGATGAAGAATTTAAGAAAGTGGAATCGCTTAAAGAACTGTTGCCAAACTGGAAATGGTATGATGTTTATGGTGAGATTGATGGTGTTGAGAAGCGTATCAAAGAAGAGGAGGATGAAGCTGATTATTATGATGATTACGAACAATGGCGGTCACAGTCCGAAAAAGAAGATGCCCAAATAGACGAAATGTTTGGGGCTTTGAGATGGAATTGAATCACTAATACAGACGACGATTCACCTGATCGAATTATTTATTTACACGCTGTTTTTATTTAATTTACATTTTAAAGCGACTTATATCTCCAATTAGAATTTCAAAATTGTTCCACCCCAACTAAGACCAACACCAAAGCCAGAAACCATCACATTCATCCCTTCGGTTATAGTTCCATTATTGATACACTCTTTCAGCCCAATTAGTACTGTAGAAGAAACGGTATTACCAGTCTCTGTCAAATCTACATAGAATTTATCCTTTGGAAGAGTACATACCTTTCTAATAGTATTCAACATGAACTTATTGGCCTGATGAAATACATAATAATCTACTTCCTCTTTATTCAACTTATTTTTCGTTAGAATATCTTTCATCATCAAAGGAACGGCATCAAGGGTAAAGTTGAATATTGCCCCACCATTCATGTAAAGGTAATCGTCATACCATATATGCCCTTCATCATCCTCTATAGACATCCCTGTTGGTTTGCTATGACGGGCTGCACCTGTTTTTACAATCAAATTATCAGCTCCACTGCCATCAGTTCCTAAAGAGAACTCACCAATTTCAGCAAAGCCTTCTGTTGAAATTAGACAAGCAGCAGCACCATCTCCAAAGATAGAACGATTACTTTTATCGGAAGGATGCAGATACTTATTGTAGGTTTCAGCAGTCAGAAGCAATATGTTCCTTGCTACACCTGTTGCAATAAGTCCTTTTGCTATAGCCATTCCATATATACATCCAGAGCAGCCTAGATTATAGTCAAAAGCGCCAGAAGCAGTAGGAATCCCGAGTCTATTTTGTAATACGCATGCAGTAGAAGGAAGAAAGTAGTCAGGACTTTGTGTACAGAGCATAAGGAAATCTATTGACTCGGGGGAGATACTATATTCTTTGAATAGTTTTCTTGCCGCCTTTTCTGCCATATCACCAGCAGTTTCATTTTCTGATGCCAAATGGCGAGAGTCCACACCCACTTTTTGAGCAACTTTATCAACACTCCATTCCGGGAATTCCTTAACAAGTTCCTCATTAGTTACCACCTTTTCAGGAAGATAATAAGATATTGCTTTAATGAATGCCATAAATATTACTTCGCTCCTCCAGTTATTTTAATGTTACTCCCTGTCATCCATGCAGAAGCCTCCGACAACAAATAAACTGCGAGATTAGCAATATCCTCCGGTTTCCCATACCTCTTTAAAGGATAATTTTGCTCATCTACTCGAAGTTCATCCTCTGTTAGGCCCCCTTTAAAGATAAGATCAGTCCAAACCATTGCCGGACTAATACAATTAACCCGAATCTTTCTCGGAGCCAATTCCAACTGTAGGCAATTGGCATAAGAGATCAATGCTCCTTTTGAGGCTGCATAAAGTGCATTACCTATACTTGGAGAGTCAAAGGACATAGATGCTATGAAAACAACGCTCCCACCTTTATTGAGTTTTTTCTTTTTCAATATTTCCGTCTGCAATAATACAGGAGCTTTAAAATTTGTACCTATTGTCTAGTCTATATCAGGTTCTGTGATATTTTTGCATAGAACACGTGTCCCAATACCTGCACAATGGACGATACCATCAAGTTTTGGTATGGCATTAACCAATAATTCTAATGTCCAACTATCCGTAAGGTCTCCAACCACTATTTCATGCTTATCTCCAACCATTTGAGATAATGTTTCATGCAGTTTATGGGTGTCACGTCCATGGAGAATAACTTTTGCCCCCATTGTAGAGCATGTAATAGCAATGCCTCGTCCAATTCCAGACGAAGCACCTCAACAACGCCTGGCAGACTGCCTCACAGCAGATGTACCAGCAGAGCGGCGCAGCCGGTCAGCCCGGTGGTGATCAGTTCACTGGCGGCCAGCAGGCCGGAGGCCAACAGGCCAGCAGCAACAAGGCCGACGACATCCAGGACGCCGACTTTGAGGAGGTGAAGTAAGATTAGATAAACAACGATAAGAATATCATAAGAAAGTGGTGTAATCCAAGTGGTTACACCACTTTTTGTTATTGTTAAATTTTGGTCACTCTTGCTATCTCTGCATTAAAATTATGTCAAGATTGGCAGTTTTTTAATGTAAAACTTGTGTAGTAGAATAAAAAACGTTATCTTTGCATCGTAAAAAGTTGCCAATACTGGCAAGAATATAATATAGAACAATGGAGATAAAAAGAGATCGATATCTGAAACAACTGATCGAAAGCCGTCAAAATGGCTTTATCAAGGTGGTAACAGGAATCCGCAGATGTGGCAAGTCGTATCTGCTGAACGTCTTGTTCTATCACTACCTATTAGATAATGGGGTGGCAGATGACCACATTATTCGCATTGATCTTGAAGATCGCATGAACAAGGATTTGAGGAACCCAGACATGATGCTCCATTATGTTCACGACAGAATCAAAGACAAGGAGTTGTATTACATCATCATTGATGAGGTGCAACTGATGGACGAGTTTGTGGATGTGTTGAATAGTTTCCGTCATATTGATAATGCCGACACATACGTGACAGGCAGCAACTCTCACTTCCTATCTTCGGATATCCCAACGGAGTTTCGTGGCCGAGGAGAAACCATCCATGTGAATCCGCTATCTTTTGCAGAGTTCTATTCTGCCGTTGGCGGTGACAAGCAGGATGCATGGCGTGAATATTACACCTATGGAGGTTTGCCACTTATACAGTCTTTTGAGACCGAAGAAAAGAAAATCAACTATCTGAAGGACTTGTTTGAAACTGTATATTTGGCAGACATCATTGAGAGACACAAAATCAAGAATGATAATGAACTCCGTGAGTTGGTGCTTATTTTGGCATCATCTATAGGTGCTCCATGCAATCCGACTAAATTGTCGAATACTTTCAAAAGTGTTAAGAATGTAAGCATAGGCAGTCAGACGATTTCCAATTACCTCACCTTCCTGTCCGAATCGTTCCTGTTAAATAAAGCAATACGCTACGACATAAAAGGTAAGAAATACATCAACACACTATCCAAATACTATTGGAAGAGACGCACATCATGGAGAACATCATCTACAACGAACTTATCACACGTGGTTATAGTGTGGACGTTGGAATGGTGGAAATTAAGAAGCAAGACAAGGATGGCAAGTGGGTTCGTATTCAACTTGAAGTGGACTTTATTGCCAGCCTCGGCAGCAAGAAATATTATGTGCAGTCAGCCTTGTCCATCCCTGACAGGGAGAAAGAGATACAGGAATCTCGCCCACTTACAAACATCAATGATTCTTTCAAGAAGGTGATCATTGTGAAAGACCACATTATGCCTCGAAACGAGGAGGGAATACTCACAATCGGTCTTTTCGACTTCTTACTCAAAGAGGACAGCTTGGATTTATAATCATTCTTGTATAGCGCATAAATTATGGTAAAAAAAGTGCAGCCGGGTGGCTGCACTTTTTGGTTGGTGGGTGTTTATTGGAGGGTGTCGAGTTGTTTTTTGAGGGTTTGGAGCTCAGTGCGCACGGCTAAAAGGGCGTAGAGAATATCGGCGGTCTTATCGACGCCCTGTTTGTTGTGCGTCAGCATCTTGCGGGCGGCGGCAAGTTTGAAGCCACGCACCTTCACCAAATTATGAATGAGGCGGATCTGTTCAATATCCTTCTCCTGATACTGGCGGATTTTGGCTGGTCCGCTGGTTTTCGGCTTCAGAAAGGGGAACTCCTGTTCCCAGTACCTGAGCGTACTCTCAGGCAAGTCAAACATCTCTGCCACCTCCTTGATGGAGTAGTAGAGTTTCAGATTCTTGTTCAGATTCAACGCCATAACCTTCCTCCTTTTTTACCTTTTTACCTTTTTACTTTTTTACCTTTTTACCTTTAAAGGCTTGCCAGTTCTACGACTTTGTCAATCGCAGCCGAGAGCCCGTCGGGGTTCTTACCACCGGCACTCGCATAGTGGGGCTGTCCGCCACCGCCACCCTGCATCAGTTTGGCGGCCTCGCGCACCAACTGACCAGCATTCAGGCCGTGATCCTTGACCATATCGTCGCTGAGCATCACGTTCAGCATGGGTTTACCGTCGAAGACGCTACCCACTACGCAGACGAAGCTCTCCGTCATCATCTCGCGGATCTTGAACACGAGGTCCTTGGCGGCATTCGGCATCATCGCACGCTGGTCGGCAATCAGTTTCACACCGTTCACCAGACGCGCCTTAGTCACCAGTTCCACTGCCAGGTTCTGTACACGCTGAGCCTGATACTGTTCGATATCCTTCTTCATGGCGTCATGCTCCTCGATATACTTGGCAATCACACCCTGCAGATCCTTCGCATTGTTGAAGAAGGCACGGACGGCACGCAGACTGTCCTCCGTGTTATAGATCAGTTCCTCGCACTCCTTACCAGTCTTCGCCTCAATACGACGGATACCGGCAGCCACACTGCTCTCAGAGATGATTTTGAAGAAACCGATCTTACCCGTTGCCTTCGCATGGATACCACCGCAGAACTCACAGGAAGGACCGAAGCGGACCACACGCACCTTGTCGCCGTACTTCTCACCGAAGAGGGCGATGGCACCGAGTTTCTTCGCCTCGTCGAAGGGCACGTCACGATGCTCGTCGAGAGGGATATCCTCACGGATCATCTCATTCACCAGACGCTCCACCTGACGAAGCTCATCGTCGGTGACCTTCTGGAAGTGAGAGAAGTCGAAACGCAGGGTGTCGGGCGACACATACGAGCCCTTCTGTTCCACATGGTCGCCGAGCACCTGCTTCAAGGCATAGTCGAGCAGGTGGGTAGCAGTATGGTTGGCGGCAGAAGCGTCGCGCTTGTCGGTATCCACACAGGCCATAAACTGCGCCGAGGGATCCTTTGGCAACTGCTTTACGATATGGACGCTCTGGTTGTTCTCTCGTTTGGTGTCGATGATCTCAATGGTCTCGGCTTCATTGACGAGCACACCGCTGTCACCGACCTGTCCACCCATCTCACCATAGAACGGGGTATAGTCGAGCACGAGTTCATAGAATTCGTTCTTTTTCTGGGTCACCTTGCGATAGCGGAGGATGTGGCACTCGTATTCAGTATAGTCGTAGCCTACGAACTGCTGCTCCGAACCCCCTAAGTTAGGGGGCAGGGGGTCTGAACCAGCGCCAGAAGTTCCCTCGTTCAGACCCCTGTCGTCCCCTAACTTAGGGGACACAACTACCCAGTCGCTGTTCTCCACGGCGGCGGCATTGCGGGCACGCTCCTTCTGCTTCTGCATCTCCACATCAAACTGTGCCTCGTTCACCGTGAAGCCGTTCTCACGACAGATCAGTTCCGTCAGGTCGAGGGGGAAGCCATAGGTGTCAAACAGGCGGAAGGCCTGTACTCCGTCGAGTTCGGTCTTGCCAGCCTCTTTCAGTTCCTCCATCGCCTTGTCGAGCAAGGAGATACCTTTCTCCAAGGTGCGCAGGAAAGCATCTTCCTCCTCCTTCATCACCTTCGAGATCAGCTGCTGCTGCGCCTTCAGTTCGGGGAAGGCGTCGCCCATCTCATGCACGAGGGTCGGCACGAGCTTATAGAGGAACGATTCCTTCTGACCGAGGAACGTATAGGCATAACGCACGGCGCGACGCAGGATACGACGGATCACATAGCCTGCCTTCGCATTAGAGGGCAGCTGGCCGTCGGCAATCGAGAACGACACAGCACGAAGATGATCCGCGCAGACGCGCATGGCGACATTGATACTAGCCTGGCTAGGCTCACTAGGATTCCTAGGCTCCCTAGGATTCCTAGCCTCTTCTTCCTCGAAGGTGGTGTATTTGAGGCCGGTGATTTGCTCTTCAGCCTTGATGATCGGCTGGAAGATATCGGTATCATAGTTCGAGTGCTTACCCTGCAGCATGCGGACGAGGCGCTCGAAGCCCATACCCGTATCGATGACATTCATAGACAGTGGCTCCAACGAACCGTCAGCCTTACGATTGAACTGCATGAAGACAATGTTCCAGATCTCAATCACCTGGGGATCGTCCTTATTTACCAATTCGCGACCTGAAAGACCTGAAGCCTTGCGCTGCTCAGGCGTACGGGAATCGACGTGGATCTCAGAGCAAGGACCACAAGGACCTGTATCGCCCATCTCCCAGAAGTTATCGTGCTTGTTGCCGTTGATGATATGATCCTCGGGCACGTGCTTCGCCCAGTATCTGGCAGCCTCGTCGTCGCGGGGGATATTCTCCTCAGGCGAACCCTCGAACACCGTCACATAGAGGTCCTCGGGATTCAGTTTCAATACATCCACCAGATATTCCCACGCCATATCAATGGCGCCTTCCTTGAAGTAGTCGCCGAAACTCCAATTACCGAGCATCTCGAACATCGTGTGGTGATAGGTGTCGTGGCCCACCTCTTCCAGGTCGTTGTGCTTACCCGACACACGCAGGCATTTCTGCGTGTCGGCACGACGGCGTGGCTCAGGCTCACGGGTACCTAAGATAATATCCTTCCACTGGTTCATACCAGCGTTTGTAAACATCAGTGTGGGGTCATCCTTGATCACCATCGGTGCAGAGGGCACGATGGCATGCTGCTTCGACTCAAAGAACTTCTTGAATGAGTCGCGAATCTCATTTGCTGTCATTTGTTTCTTATTATTTCTTTATTGCTCTTTTTCAAGGTGCAAAGATACTCATTTTCCACGATACAGCCAAAAGTTTAGCTAGTTTTTTTCTAGCCTAGGAGCCCTAGGCACCCTAGGCCGGCTAGGATGGCTAGGCTCCCTAGGACGCCTAGGATACCTAGGATGCCTAGGGCTTCTCCTCTTTCTTCAGCCTTTCCAGTTCTTGGCGGGCGGCGGCGAGTTGCCGCTGCAGAGTTTCAATCTCCTCTTTCTGATTGGTGCGATAGCCCAGGCGGGCTGCGCTCATCCGCTCCTTGATGCCGCCATTCTCGATGAAGTCAGTCTCCATTTTCTTTTGATAGGTTGTCATCATCCTGTCGATATAATGACAAAGCGAGAGACCGACATTTGCCATCTCTTCTTCCGACCAGCGTTGGAAATAGGGTTGATAATCATCCAGCTTATTGTGGTATTTGCAGAATTCCTGCAGGCGACCATAGCGGGGATGGTCGTTGGTCCATATTGTCAGATGGCGTGAAGTGAGGTAGTCTTCGAAATCTTCCCGCAGTTCCTTGATACTTGATCTTGCCACGTTCAGCAGCTTCAGTTCCATCTCTGTTGATGCGACGCCGTCGGCAAATCCTTCAACGATGTTCTGTTTGCCGGATCGTGCAGCCTGTACCATCTGGTCTATGGTCCGGTCGCCCCGAGTTAGAAAGCGCTTGGTGAATTCAAAGGTGAGCTGATAAAGTGCTTGTGATTTCTGATAGAAATACAAGGTCTGCCAATTGTTCTGCTGACGCAAAATGCTGTTGTTGTCTGGTGCTTCCATATTATATTGATTTATGATCCAGGCGCAAAGGTAAGCACTTTTGGGGAGATAAGCAAGGATTTTTAGCGTTTTTTTCTAGGAGGGCTAGTTTTTTTCTAGGCTGCCTAGGCGCCCTAGGCCCCCTAGGCAGCCTAGAAAGCCTAGATTCTCTAGAAAGCCTAGAAAAAAAATCCCCCTTTTTCTCTTTATTCTCGCCAAAAAGCAGTACCTTTGTACCCTAAAAGGCTAAAGACCCGAAAGAATGAACGACGAAACAAAAGACGACGAGATTTTAGAACAGCAAGCGCCGGAAGACCAGAAAGAAGGCCATTCCGACTATAAACCCGTGAACCGCTTCGACGCGGCAGCCGTACACCACCTCAGTGGCATGTACCAGAACTGGTTCCTGGATTACGCCTCCTACGTGATCCTCGAACGTGCCGTGCCTCACCTGGGCGACGGTCTGAAACCCGTGCAGCGACGCATCCTCCACTCGATGAAGCGGATGGACGACGGACGCTTCAACAAGGTGGCGAACATCGTAGGACACACGATGCAGTTCCACCCCCACGGCGATGCCAGTATCGGCGACGCCCTCGTGCAGATGGGCCAGAAGGACCTGCTCATCGACACACAGGGCAACTGGGGTAACATCCTCACAGGCTCCAGTGCCGCAGCCCCCCGCTATATCGAGGCCCGACTCTCGAAGTTCGCCCTCGACACGGTGTTCAATCCGAAGACCACTGACTGGAAGATGTCGTACGACGGCCGTAACAAGGAGCCGATCACGCTGCCGGTGAAGTTCCCCTTGCTGTTAGCACAGGGTGCCGAAGGTATCGCCGTCGGCCTCTCATCCAAGATTCTCCCGCATAATTTCTGCGAGATCTGCGATGCCGCCATCAGTTATCTCCACGACCAGCCCTTCCAACTCTTCCCTGACTTCCCCACAGCGGGCAGCATCGACGTGTCAAAATATAACGACGGACAGCGCGGCGGTGTCGTAAAAGTACGTGCGAAGATCGAGAAGATCGATCAGAAGACGCTCGTGATCCGCGAGATTCCCTTCTCGAAGACCTCGGAGACCCTGCAGGACTCTATCGTGAAGGCCATTGAGAAAGGTAAGATCAAGGCCCGTAAGGTGGAAGACCTCACGGCAGCGAGTGTGGAGATCCAGGTGCATCTCGCCCCGGGTGTCTCTTCCGACAAGACCATCGATGCCCTCTTCGCCTTCACCGACTGCGAGATCAATATCTCGCCGAACTGTTGTGTGATTGAGGACAACAAGCCTAAGTTCTTGACCATCAGCGATGTGCTACGTCATAGCGTAGATCGCACGAAGGACCTCATCCGTCAGGAACTCGAGATCCGCAAGAACGAACTTTTGGAACAACTCCACTTCCAGTCGCTTGAAAAGATCTTTATCGAGGAGCGGATCTATAAGGATAAGAAATTTGAACAGGCGCCCACCATCGATGCCGTCTGCGAACATATCGACGACCGCTTGACGCCCTACTACCCCACGCTGGTGCGCGAGGTAACGAAGGACGACATCCTGAAACTGCTGGAGATCAAGATGCAGCGCATCCTGAAATTCAACAAGGACAAGGCCGACGAACTGATGGCGCGTCTGAAAGCCGAAATCGGTTCCTCAAGGACAAATACGGCAAGGACCACCCGCGCCTCACGGAACTCCGCAACTTCGACACCATCGAGGCCTCGAAGGTGGCAGAAGCCAACCAGAAGCTCTATATCAACCGCACCGACGGCTTTATCGGCACCAGTCTGAAGAAAGACGAGTTCGTGTGCAACTGCTCCGACCTCGACGACATCATCATCTTCTACAAGGACGGTAAATACAAGGTGATCCGCGTCGCCGAAAAAATCTTTGTGGGCAAGAACGTGCTCTATCTCGCCGTGTTCAAGAAGAGCGACTCGCGCACCATCTATAATGCGGTCTATCGCGACGGTAAGAAGGGCTACTACTTCATGAAGCGTTTCAACGTGACCTCGCTGACCCGCGATAAAGAATACGACCTGACACAAGGCACACCAGGTTCGCGTGTGATGTACTTTTCAGCCAACCCCAACGGCGAGGCGGAGGTCATCAAGGTGACGCTCGATCCGAGCCCGAAACTAAAGAAGATCTTTATCGACAAGGATTTCTCGGAGGTGATGATCAAAGGCCGCGCCTCGAAAGGTAACCTCCTAACGAAGTTCCCCGTGCATCGCATCGGTTTGAAGAGTCATGGACACTCGACCTTAGGTGGTCGGAAAGTGTGGTACGACCCCGACGTGAATCGCCTGAACTACGACGATCACGGACGGTTGTTGGGTGAGTTCTTCGACAACGACCAGATCCTCGTCATCCTGAAGAACGGTGACTACTACCTGTCGAACTTCGACCTGAACAACCACTACGAGGAAAACATCCTGCGCATCGAAAAGTACGTTGCCGATAAAATCTGGACAGCCATCCTCTACGATGCTGATAATCAGAACTATCCGTATATCAAGCGTTTCCAGATGGATGCCTCGAAGAAGAAGCAGAATTGGCTATCGGAAAATGCGGATTCGCAGTTGATCCTGCTTACCGATAAGCCTTATCCCCGTATCCAGCTTACTTATGGTGGGGCGGATGAATTCAGAGGGTCGGAGGAGATCGATGCCGAGCAGTTTATTGCCGTCAAAGGGTATAAAGCAAAGGGCAAGCGCCTGACGACTTATTGTCTCGAAAGCGTCGTAGAGTTGGAGCCTACACGTTTCCCAGAGGAAGAGGAAACTAGCATACCTAGTATACCTAGCATACCTAGTACACCTAGCATGACTAGCATGACTAGCGAGACTAGCATTTCTAGTGAGAGAGGAGAGGCAACGGAATTATCTTTATTCGATCATGAAGATTAAATTATTCATGATCATTGCCTTTGTGCTGCCGCTGACAGCGGCAGCACAGAGCCATATGATCGGCGTCGGACCGTCACGTATTCTCGATACTTATATCTCGCAGGAGAAATACTCGGGCGTCGGTATTACCTATTTATATATACGCGCGGGAAAGAAACCCAACAAACGCTGGCAGAACAACATCGAACACGAGGTTGACCTCTCCAAGACCAGAGATCGCAGCCATACCACCAGCATGCTTGAGGGCAATTATAACCTCTACTGGGGGAGAGTGGCGACGGTGGCTAGCATGACTAGCAGGACTAGCAGATCTAGCAGGACTAGCAGATCTAGCATGACTAGCATTTCTAGCAGGACTAGCATATCTAGCCAGAATGGCTTTCAGCTTCAAGCGGGCCTCGCGGCGAATGTGAATCTGGGGTTTCTTTATGATATGAGCAATTCCAATAATCCCGCCCAGGCCCGGATCGCCCTGAACCTCATGCCCACCGCCATCGCCACCTACGGTTTCAACATCAGGCAGCAGCATTTTTCCCTGCGCTACGAACTGAATCTCCCCTTAGTGGGACTGATGTTTAGTCCGAACTACGGGCAGTCGTACTATGAGATCTTCTCGCGTGGGAATTATGATCATAATATCGTGCCTACGACCTTCGTCAGTGCGCCGAACTTCCGGCAGTTACTTACCTTAGATTGGCAGGTTAGTGAGAAGTGGGCGGTTCGGGTCGGTTATCTGGGGAATTACCAGCAGGCCGCCGTGAATAACTTAAAGAGCCATATCTACACCCATCGTTTCGTGATTGGTATCACGAAAACGATAGGTGAAAAGTAAAAAAGTAAAAGGGTAAAAAGGTAAAAAAAAAGATGAATAGTATATATATAAGGCATATCAAGAGAATGGTAAAGGCTGTAGCCTTTTTACCTTTTTACTTTTTTACCCTTTTACCTTTATCTTGCGTCGATGTGACAGAGCATGAGGATACGGCGGAGGGGAATTTTGAGGCGCTGTGGCGGGTGATTGATGAGCACTACTGTTTTTTTGACTACAAACAGCAGGTCTATGGCCTCGACTGGAACGCCGTCTATAATATATATAATGTACGCGCGAAAGGACCGATGAACGACTACCAGCTCTTCGAAGTCCTCACCGATATGCTCTCCGAACTGAAAGACGGTCACGTGAACCTCTACACCTCCTTCGACAACGGCCGCTACTGGCACTGGCACGAAGACTACCCCACGAATTTCAGCGACACCCTGCAGCGCCGTTACCTCGGTACCGACTACCATATCGCCTCGGGTGCCCAGTACCGGATCCTCGACGATAACATCGGCTACCTCTACGTGGGCAGCTTCTCCAATGAGATCGGTGAGAGCAGTCTTGACGAGATCATCAAACACTTCGCCTTCTGCAACGGACTCATCGTGGATATCCGCGGGAATGGCGGCGGGCAACTCACGGCCGCCCAGCGCCTCGCCGCCCGTTTCTGTCATGAGAAGACCCTCACAGGCTATATGCAGCACAAGACGGGCAAGGGCCACAACGATTTCTCCGACAGGGAGGCTGAATACCTGGAGCCCTCGTCGCGCTTCCGTTGGCAGAAGCCTACTGTTGTGCTTACCAACCGTGAAGTGTATTCCGCTGCCAATGACTTCGTGAAGATGATGAAGTGCTTCCCCGAGGTGAAGACGGTGGGGGATCAGACTGGCGGCGGGGCTGGGTTGCCCTTTACCTCGACACTGCCTAATGGGTGGACGGTGCGATTCTCCGCCTGTCCTTCGTATGACCGGAATGGGAACCAGATCGAATTCGGCATCGCGCCGGATTATTCCGTCGGGCAAACTGACGAGGATTTCGCAAAGGGAAGGGATACCTTAATCGAATTTGCGAGAGAATTATTAAAATAGGGGCGGTGAAAAAAAAGCCTTATTCCTTGTCTGAATGGAAATAAATGTGTACCTTTGTCCCCTGAAACTCTAGAACGTCTAGTCTATCTAGTACGTCTAGTCCTAGTAAAAGCGCCTGTGGCGGAATTGGTAGACGCGCCAGACTTAGGATCTGGTGTTCCCGACGTGCAGGTTCGAGTCCTGTCAGGCGCACTGTTTGAGAGCAACGGGCAAAAAGCCCAAAGACAGTTAGTAAAGAATTGCTAAAAGTGCCGTTTTTTAGCCCAAAAGACTGAAATATGATAGAAAAATGATGTTTTTTATAAAAAAAATTAAATTTTTCTTGCACAATTAGAAAATAATTCCTACTTTTGTCTCCGATTTATATAAATTAATGCGTAAGAAAGCAAGATATTTTATTAGTTTAATTGTTTAATTATAATTTTTAAGTTCAAATGAAAAAGAAAATTATTAATGGTATCATGATGGTAGCTCTCGTAGCTGCTACCTCAACATCATTCGTTTCTTGTAAGGACACAAACGAGGATGTAAGAATTGAACAGGCCGCCGAGATCGCTGCCCTGCAGGGCCGTCTGACGGATCTGGAGAACAAGTATGGTGACCTTGAGGGTCGTGTAACCGCTCTCCGTGAGAAGCTGAACGACACCGTAGATCGCGTAGATCTGCTCGAGATTCGTGTTGACGAGCTGGAGGATTGGCTCCAGGAGGCTTTCGCTAAGCTGATTACCGGTGTTGAGATCAACGGTTCTTGGAACAACATGACCGGTATGGTAGAGCTTGGCCAGAACGCTAACATGCTGATTGCCAACTACGGTACTGCTGGTAAGACAGGTCAACTCCCTGTAAAGGGTAAGCTGGCTGACGGTGAGAAAGCCTTAGACTGGAATGCCGGTGACAAGTTCGGTTACGATGAGGCAAGTGCTACCTACGCTGGTACCATCTATGCTACCATCAACAAGTACCTCAACGGTGATTTCGCCCTCGCGAAGGATAAGTTCGGTGCTCAGCTCGTTACCACTTCTGGTAAGAACATCGACGACTATGTAACCATCGCTCTTGGTAACGATGGTAAGCCGACTGACAAGGATCTGACATGGGGTTGGACACGTGCCGACAACAATGTTTATGAGTTCGAGGTTGGTATCAAGGGTAACCCCGAGAAGCTCGGTTTCAACATTCTGAAGATCGAGGGTCTGAAGGACGATATCAAGACTGTTCTGAACAACCGTCAGCACACTACCGCTCAGGAGTTTGCTCAGGCTGCAGCTAAGCTGTACTACACAGCCGTTCAGGGTGGTGCTGGCAGCAACCTGCCTAAGTATGCCCTCCGTATTGGTTGGAGCACAGGTATGACAGATAAGCAGATCGTCAACAAGGGTGCACACACTTGGACATCAAAGGACTTCATGAGCAACGCTGAGCACTTCGTACAGTCAGACGCTAACCTGCTCCTGGCTACCATCAAGCCGCTCTCATTCACCACTAACGATGTTCCCGTAAGCGTAACACCGAAGGTACAGATGACGCTCGATCAGGCTGAGAAGCTCTTCAACCGCATGGTTGCTTCTGTAAACAGTGTGGTTAGCCGCGCCGTTGCCAACTACAAGGGTGTTGCTGCTGGTAAGTCAGAGAACGAATACTCTCTCCAGGATATGATGGTTTCCCTGATTACTGACGAGGCCAATAAGAATCGTCATGCAACTGCTGATAACTTTACTCTCACTGCAGGTACTCTTTATTACGATTATCAAGCTAACAAATACTATTATGCACTTGTAAATGAAACAACAGCTACTACAATTGCAGCTCATGGTACTAATAAACTTATCGAGTTGAACCGTTACTTCGTAGAATATCTGAGCGCAGAGGCTCAGGCCGTTAACCGTGCTATCGAGCTCGTACAGGAGGCTCAGATCTACGCTACCAACGGTGGTCTTTGGAAGAACAAGGTTGCTGACCGCATCCTGAACTACTCAGTAAAGGTTGACAAGTGGCTCGGTGAGAACTTCAACCACGCTCTGCAGCCCACACTGTTCGCTATCCACAATGTGAAGGACGGTTCTAAGATCCTCCAGACTCTCGATACCACCGACGCTACTCTGAACCGTGTCAGCGGTGTGAAGGGTGCTCCTCTGGCAGTAAAGGGTTATGTGATCCTGAAGCCTACTTCTTACACACTTGAGACCTTCTGCCCGATCATGGCTAAGTTCGTAACTGTTACTGAGATCGACGGTAAGGCTATTACTCCCGCAGAGGCAGAGGCTTTGTCAATGGAAAGCAGCTATGTAGTGAAGTTTGGTCACATCTCTAAGTCATACATCGACCAGTATGCTTTCACTCCTGAGAAGGGTAAGACCTACACCATCCTGTACGAGGCTGTTGACTACTTCGGCAACACCTTCAGCAAGGAGTACTACATCAAGGGTGAGTAATTAACATTCGTGAATCATTAAAAGTAAAATAACAGATATGAAAATGAAGAAAGCAATATTGTCATGCCTGATGCTGTTGGCTGGTCTTACAGCATCTGCCCAGGAGCAGAAGGGTACGACAGAATATGTCTTCGAGCCGCACTGGTATGTGAACATCCAGCCTCTGGGTATTCAGTACACACTCGGTGAAGTTGACTTTGGCGACCTGCTGTCATACAACATCCAGGCTGCTGCAGGCTATGAGTTCAATAAGGTGATCGGTGCCCGTCTGGCCATCAACGCATGGCAGAGCAAGGCTGGTCTGAAGTTCTATCCTAACACTGGTGACAACTCACTGGACGCTCTGAAGGGTGACTACAAGTGGAAGTGGAATTACATCGCTCCTACTGTTGACATCACCTTCAACCTGTCAAACCTCATCTCAGGTGTAAACCCGAAGCGTGTGTTCTCTGTAGGTGCATTCGCAGGTATCGGTGCTAACATCGCATGGGGTAACAGCGAGGCTGCTGACGTGAACAGAACTTTGAAGCCCGCTTTAGGCTACGCTTACAACGTGTATGCTCCTAACGCAGATCCCACTCTGGCAGGTACTCCTACCATCGTTCGCGTAGAGGGTCAGGATCCCCTGGCTTACCTCTGGGACGGCACGAAGACCCGTTTCGTGATCCAGGCTGGTCTGACCGGTGACATCAAGATCAACGACAAGCTCGCTGTAACACTGGAGGTTAGTGCAAACACACTGAACGACAAGTACAACTCAAAGAAGGCTAAGAACTGGGATTGGTACTTCAATGCCCTCGCCGGTTTGAAGATCAACTTCGGTCCTACCTACTCAACCAAGTTCATCCCCGCTCCAGAGCCCGAGATCCGCTATGTTGAGAAGATCGTCGAGAAGGTCGTGGAGGTTCCCGCTGCTCCTGTAGCTGTTGAGCCTATCCGCCGTGATATCTTCTTCCTGATCAACAAGGCAGTCATCCGCGATACTGAGGCTTCTAAGGTGAACGACATCGTGGCTTACCTGAACGAGAACAAGGACGCTAAGGTACAGGTAACAGGTTATGCTGACGCCGGAACTGGTAACGACAAGATCAACGACCGCCTCGCCGCTCAGCGTGCTGACGCCGTTGTGAAGGCTCTGAAGGATGCCGGCATCGCTGCCGACCGTATCACCTTCGACAGCAAGGGTGCCCGTGTACAGCCGTTCGCTGACAACGACAGCAACCGTGTATCAATTGTTATCGCTGAGTAATCATCCGATTATTGATAAAACCATTCAAGCCCAGCCCCCCAACAGGGCTGGGCTTTTTTAAATGAAAGGCTTATGAAAAAATTTTTTACACTAGTATTTTCTGCCCTTACCACACTGAGTGCCTCTGCCCTCGACGACGGCTTCTACCGCATGCAGTGCGTGGAGACAGGGCGCTACGTGTCCTTCCGCAACAACTACGTGGACACCGAGAGTGCCAAGCGTACCACGCAGGTAGAGTTTGAATCCCTCCGCACCATTGAAGGGTTTGACAATGTGGCCAGCGATCCGGGCACCATCATCTACATCAAGAAATTCAATCAGGGCTATGCCCTGCGCAGTCAGGGCTTCGGCACCGACGAGAGCAATTACTATGTACAAATTGATGATATGGGAGACGGGAGCTATCGCATTTGGGCAGATTACAACAAGGACGGTGTCACAGCCACCCGTTATATGCGCGACTGTGATAGCAAAGTCGGTGGATACAGCTATGTCACCACAGATCCTGATGTTTCAAAAGGATTAAACTGGCGACTGATCCCCGTGAACTCCGACGACCAGAAGTATATCGGCGTGACGCCCGAGGTGACGGTGGGCGATAAGGGCTATGCCACCTTCTATGCCGGCATCGACTATAAACTGGGCAGCGGCATGAAGGCCTACGCCGTAGATACCGAGACCGATGCCACCTGCACGCTGAAGGACATCGGCTCTACCATCCCCGCCAGGACACCAGTAGTCATCGAATGTGCCGGTGAAAAGGCTGCCGACAACAAGATCACACCGCTGGAGACCACATCGGGCTCAGCCGGCGCCAACTACCTGAAGGGCGTGATGTTCTGCTATCCCGTACTAAATTCGAGCGGTGCAGAGAAGAGAAGCAATCCCTACTGGAACACAGTGGATTACGACGTCTTTACCATGCGTGTGCTGGGTGAAGAAGGCGGAAAACTGGTGTTCAAGACAGGCGGTGAAGACCTGGATTATATGCCAGCCAACAAGGCTTATCTGGCTGTGCCTCTCTCAGCTGCAGCCGTGCTGACCACCGACGGTTCTACCGCTATCCAGGGTGTGAAGACTGGGACGACCGCAGAGCAGACCAAGGGCATCTTCACCCTCAACGGTGTGCGTCTGCCCGACAATGCCACCCTGCAGAAGGGTGTCTATATTAAAGACGGTAAAAAGATCGTCATCCCATAAAAAAAGGCTCGCCTACACAGCGAGCCTTTTCTATGAGGTAAAACATCGTATTCTGCTACAGAATACGATGTTTTTTCTTACTTAAAACAATGTTTTCGTAAAGCGTACACTCAACATCGGATAAACCGAGAGTCCCTTAAAGAAATCCACATAGTCGCCTACCTTACCCGTGATATTCTCCACATCCTTGGTCAGGTTCGTACCATCATGGGTATAGAGGTCGGGCTTACCCCAGAACATCAC
>ONNY01000009.1 GCA_900319305.1 uncultured Prevotella sp. | reverse complement strand
AGCGTGAGGGCTACAATCGACAATGTGATTAATAGTCTTTTCATAAAAGTTAGTTTTTGTATTCTACTGCACTCTGCTCTACAGGCAGACAACGCTTGTAGTTCTCGATGTACTTCTCGAAGCCTGCAACGTCCTCAGCCGTAGGAGCGATAGAGGTACCTGTGTTGCCTGCAAAGACAACCTGCTCGAGGTAATCGGCGAGTGAAAGTTTGTTGGGATTATTTACGGCGTAACCAGCCAACAGAGCAATACCCCACGCGCCACCTTCACCAGCAGTTTCCATCACAGAGATGGGACTGTTGAGAGCTGCAGCGAGCATACGCTGACCGACACCAGGTGTCTTGAAGTAACCACCGTGGCCAGTGATACGATCCACACGGATCATCTCCTCTTTGAACAGGATATCGTTACCGATCTTCAGTACACCGATAGCACCATAGAGGTGAGCACGCATGAAGTTGGCGAGGTTGAATTTGTCGTTGGCAGAACGTACGAACATCGGGCGTCCTTCCTGCAGACCTGTGACAGGCTCACCGCTGACATAGTTGTAGGCCATCAGACCACCACAGTCGGTATCACCCTCAAGTGCCTTATTGAAAAGTTTACCATAAAGTTCGTTCATATCAACCTTAACACCAATAAGTTGCTGATATTCTTTAAACAATCCCACCCAAGCGTTGATATCGCTGGTGCAGTTATTGCAGTGAACCATTGCTACGAGTGATCCGTCAGGTGTTGTCACCATGTCGATCATCTCATAAGGCTTGCTCAGTGGCTTCTCCAATACGATCATTGAGAATGAAGAAGTTCCAGCGCTGACGTTACCGGTGCGCTGCTTCACGGCGTTGGTTGCAACCATTCCTGTGCCTGCATCACCCTCTGGAGGACATACGGGGATACCTGCTTTCAGGTGACCAGAAACATCAAGTCGTTTAGCACCCTCTGGGGTGAGGAAGCCTGCGCTCTCACCAGCATTCAGTGACTTAGGAAGAATGTCGAGCAGTTTCCAAGAGAATCCCTTTGGTGCGATAAGTTTGTCAAACTCTTTAACCATCGTTGCGTCATAGGTCTTGGTGGCGGGATCAACAGGAATCATACCTGATGCATCGCCAACACCCAGCACGAACTGACCAGTCACCTGCCAGTGGACATAACCAGCAAGTGTGGTGAGGTACTTAATGTCAGATACGTGCTCCTCATTGTCGAGAATAGCCTCATAGAGGTGGCTGATGCTCCAACGCAGAGGGATGTTGTAGTTGAAGAGTTTTGAGAGTTCGGCAGCAGCCTTACCGGTGTTGGTGTTACGCCAAGTACGGAAAGGGACCAGAATCTCCTGCTTCTCGTTGAAGGCCATATAGCCGTGCATCATTGCTGAGAAACCGATGGCAGCGAGAGCCTCGATCTCACAGTCGTACTGCTTCTGAACATCCTTGCGGAGATCTGCATAGCAGTCCTGCAGACCATACCAGATGGCTTCGGTAGAGTAGGTCCAAAGACCGTCAACCAACTGATTCTCCCACTCGTGTGAGCCCTGTGCGATGGGCTTATTGTCCTCGTCGATGAGGACGGCCTTGATACGGGTAGAGCCAAACTCGATACCGAGAATGGCCTTACCTGCTTCGATTGTCTGTTTTGCTGTCATAGTCATGTTGTTTTAACGGAGCGCTTTGCTCAACATGTAATACATCTCGTTGTTCTGAAGTTGCTGTTTGAACTCGCTGGTCTTAGTATCCTTGTTGATACGGACATACTCGATGCCAACCATCTCGGCGAAGTCTTCCCAGTATTCTTCAGTGATATCGTAAGAGAAGGCACTGTGGTGGGTACCACCTGCGAGGATCCAAGCACCGGCACCAATCTCGAATGTGGGCTGGGGTACCCATAGGGCAGAAGCCACAGGCAGATTAGGCATGGGTTTCGGCTCGATGCATTCAACCTCCTGAGAGATCAGACGGAAACGGTTGCCGAGATCAACAACAGTAGCCTTGATACCACGTCCCACCTTAGAGGTGAACACGAGACGGGCTGTCTGCTGCTTGCGGATACCGATACCGAGGAAGTGAACCTCGAGTTTGGGTTTGTCGACTGCGATGAGCGGACAAACCTCGAGCATGTGACTCTGGAGACATGATGAGCGGTCGCCAGCGAAATTCAAGGTGTAGTCCTCGAGGAATGAGCAACCCGTGGGCAGGCCCTGCTGGATCACCCAGAGGGTACGATAGAGACAAGCGGTCTTCCAGTCACCTTCAGCACCGAAGCCATAACCTTCTTCCATCAGGCGCTGTGAAGCCAGACCGGGAATCTGGTCGAAGCCAACGAAGTTAGGATCGTTGATATCGGCATCACCCAGGTCGTCGAAGTTGGTAGTGAAGGCAGTAGCACCCTCGTCCTTCAGTACGCGACGTAATGCGATCTCAGCCTTAGCAGAGTTCTTAACCTTCTCCCAGTAAACGGCTTCGCCACTCTCGTCGATCTTGATGGTATAAGCCTTCTTGTACTCTTCCACAAGAGCATCGGCCTCTGCATCAGTCACCTTCTTGAAGTACTCCATCAGCGAACTGACGGGATAGTAATCTACATGATAACCCATACGCTGCTCGAACTCCACGCGGTCACCATCGGTAACGGCTACGTTGTTCATGTTCATACCGAACATCAGACAGCGAACGTTCTTGGCATCAGCCACACCTGCGGCTACGCGAGCCCAAACGGCAATCTGCTTCTGGGCTGCCTCGTCTTTCCAATAGCCGCAAACCACCTTGCGAGGTATACGCATACGGGTGCAGATATGTCCGAACTCGATGTCTCCGTGGGCGCTCTGGTTCAGGTTCATGAAGTCCATATCCATCGTCTCCCAGGGGATCTCGGCATTATACTGTGTGTGGAAGTGGAGGAGAGGCTTCTGCAGATCCTGCAGACCCTTGATCCACATCTTGGCGGGGCTGAAGGTGTGCATCCAGGTGATGATACCTACGCACTTCTCGTCGTTGTTGGCAGCCTTCATCACGGCTTCCACCTCCTTAGAACTGTTGGCTGTACCTTTATATACTACCTTGATGGGGATGATACCGCTGTCGTTCAGACCAGCAACCATCTCCTTAGAGTGTCCGTCAACTGCCACGACTGCATCACCTCCATAAAGGAGTTGTGCACCAGTTACCCACCAAATCTCGTAATTCTCAAATGCTTTAATCATAATTGTTGTACGTTTTTAAGTTTATTTGTTTGTTAATGTTTCTGTCCTTTCTGACCATAGTAGGCATTAGGTCCGTGCTTACGCATATAGTGCTTTTCCACCAGTAAGGGGTTCATTGTGGTGTTCGGGTTAACCGAGAACGAAACGAACGCCATCTTGGCACACTGCTCCATAACCTTTGCGTTATAGACGGCATTATCGGGAGAGGTACCCCATGAGAACGGACCATGATTCTTCACCAACACAGCGGGTGTGTGGTCAGGATTGATCTTACGGATGTTCAGGATCTCATCCACAATCACATTACCTGTCTCCAACTCATATTGTCCCTTTACCTCTGCTTCAGTCATATCACGTGTGCAGGGGATATCCTGATAGAAGTAGTCGGCATGTGTGGTGCCGATGTTGGGGATATCGCGACCTGCCTGAGCAAAGGCTGTGGCATAGGTAGAGTGGGTGTGAACCACACCTTGGATATTGGGGAAAGCCTTATAGAGAACAAGGTGTGTAGGCGTGTCGGAAGAGGGATTCAGATCACCGTCAACAACTTCGCCAGTATTGAGATCTACTACTACCATGTCGCTGGCTTTCATCACGTCATAGTCAACACCTGAGGGCTTGATGACAACCAGACCGTTCTCGCGGTCGATGCCGGATACGTTACCCCATGTGAAAATGACTAATCCTTGTTTCACAAGGTCAAGATTTGCCTTGAATACTTTTTCTTTCAGTTCTTCTAACATTGTTGTTATAATTTAAAGTTTGGATCTTCGTTATAGATTCTCTTATTGAAACGATAGAGGGATGCTCCACGCTTGGAACTGCTCTTGTCGATGAGTTCGGTCTTCTCGATAAAGTCCATTTCCTTGATACGCTTACGGAAATTTCGTTTGTCGATGGTCTCACCCTTTACGGCCTCATACAATTTCTGAAGTTGCGTGAGTGTAAAGAGACTGGGGAGCAGACGGAAGCCTACAGGCTCCTGAGCCAGTTTCTGCTGCATCATTTTTCTGGCCTTCTTCACCATTTCATTATGGTCGGAATATAGTTGAGGTATTTCGTTGATGTCCATCCACACCTGTTCGTGTGACTGACGGAGTGCTTCATCATACTCGTTGACGTTGATCAGGGCGTAATAGGCGACAGACACCACACGCTCTCCTGGGTCACGATCGACATTTCCGAAGGCACCTACCTGGCGCATATACAGATTACGCAGTCCAGTCAGTTCGAAAAGGGTTCTGGAGGCTGCAGCATCAACACTCTCTTCGCTGCCAACGAAGCCTCCATAGAGGCTCCATTCGCCGCGTCCTGGATCCATCTTGCGCTTACCAATCAGGATCTTTAACTTTCCTTCGTCAAAGCCGAAGATGATGCAGTCAACAGACAGCCAGACTTTGGAATGTTCGTTGTAATATGTCATTTCTTCTTGTTCTTATAAATAGGATTACCAGAAGTATGCGTAGAAGCAACTGCAGAGGCCGATGACAATCAGTGTGCCGATCACATCGAAGGCACCCCAACTTTCCTTGATGGACTGCTTGAAGTCGGCAGAGAAGGTGATGGCATCAATCTGCTCTTTAGAGGGTGCAGGTGTGAAGAAACTCACGGCAACCATCAGCAGGATGATGAACAGCAACAGCCAGCACTCGAAGATAAGCCAGTTGGTCTGCCAGAACCAAGATGTTGCATCCCAGAAGGCACCGTCCATAACAGCTTTACCTGAGTCGGTAACTACATTGGTAATCAGACGAACCATACCGATAAGGAAACCGCCAATCAGTCCCCACTCACCAGCCTTAGGCGTAATCTTCTTAGAGAAGATACCCAAAGTAAATACAGCCACCATAGCGGGCGCAATCAGCGACTGGATATCCTGCAGATAAGAGTAGAGGTTACCCATGTTCATCATGATAGGCATCCATGCCAGACCGAGCAGTACGACAACGACTGTTGCTGTACGACCTACAAATACATAGTGAGATTCACTCTTACCAGGATGCATGGGTTTCCAGAAGTCCTCAGTGAAGAGGGTAGCACAACTGTTGAAGAAGGCTGCCAATGAAGCAACAAGGGCGCAGACGAAACCGATGGTCACAATACCCTTGATACCTGCAGGCAGGATGTTTTTCACCATCATGGCGAAAGCACCATCAGTACTCTCATGGTTCATGATATCCATCTCGATACCACTACCGCTCTTCAGTGAGAGGGCATAGGCGATCATACCGGGAATTAAGAACATGAAACAGGGGAGGATCTTGAAGAAACCTGCGGCAATCGTACCACGACGGGCACGCTTCATCACTTCCTTGTTGTCCTCACCAGGCACCTGTCCGAGTACACGCTGAACGATATGCTGGTCAGTACACCAGTACCAGAAACCGATGATAGAAGCACCGAGGAACACCACATAACCTGGGAACTGAGGATACATCGGGTCAGCAGGATTCGGATGGAACATATGGGTGGTTCCGAAACCGTCGTGTGCAGCATTGCAGACACGCATCATCTCGCTCCAACCGGCAGTGATGCTGCCATCGCCAAGCATGTTCAGACCAAGGAACAAAACGAGGAAAGAACCGACGATGAGAATAGGTGTCTGAATGGTTGACAACGTCATCACGCCCTTCATACCACCGAAGACTGTGAAGACTGCGGTGATGGCAATCAGACCGATAGCACCATACCAGAAAGGAATATCAAGCAGGAACTTGAAGAATATACCACCAGTGAAGGCAGTCACGGATACCTTTGTCAGCACGTAGGCCACCAGAGTGATGATACTCAGCCAAGAACCTGTGCGCTGGGTATAGCGGAACTTCAGGAAGTCAGGCATCGTGATGATCTTACCCATCTTATTGATTAGCAGTTGATAGAAGGGAACAAACAGCCAACCTAAGATGAGGATCATCCATCCCTGCATCTCCCAGTGAGCCATACCTACGCCATCCTTTGCACCGGTACCGGCGAGACCTACAAGGTGCTCAGATCCGATGTTGGCAGCAAAGATAGCCATACCGATGACATACCAAGGCTCACCCTTACCGAAGAGATAGGCTGAAGAGTCTTCTCCCTGCTGTGATTTCTTGTCTTTCCAAATGGCATACCATACGGCTGCCACGACTCCTAAAAGGCCGACGGCGAGTACCACCCAATCGAGCCAGATAAATTCATGTGAACTCCAGTTCATTTCGTTTTATTTTTTAGTGTTATTATTTGATTGAAAATTTATAGGCTGCGTGGCTGTAGTATTTCTCACCAGGATTCAGCGTGGGTTGTACCCAATCCGGATGGTTGGGGGAGTCAGGATACTTCTGGCTCTCCAGACAAACACTCACGTGCTGGGGGTAGATGAGGCCGTGCTTACGTGCAATCTTTGCGTCAGCACCTACACCTTGGAAGTTGCCGCTATAAACCTGAACACCAGGCTCGTTGGTGAACATTTCCATAAAGATACCTGTCTTGGGAGAGTAGAGGCTGGCGCAAACCTGTGTGTCGTCACCCTTACCGTCCTTGAATGTGTTCAGGCAGAAATTATGATCGTAACCCGTAGCATTCTGAATCTGGTCGAAATCAGAATGGATGCTGTCGCCAATGGCGTGTGGGGTACGGAAGTCCATAGGTGTACCCTCTACAGACTTAATCTCACCAGTGGGGATATACAACTTGTCACTTGGTGTGAAGTTGTCGGCATTCACATAGAGCACCATGTCATAACCGGGCTGGGTGAAATCACCGTTGAGGTTATAGTAGTTATGATTGGTCTGATTGATGATTGTCGGCTTGTCAGTCTCAGCTTCCCAAGTCATATCCAGCACATTGTCGTCAGTGAGCTTATAGGTGGTAACAGCCATTACTTTACCCGGGAATCCGTTCTCACCGTCTTTCGCAATGATAGTCAGTCTTAGGATGGAATCACCAATCTGCTCGGCCTCATATACCTGATGCATCCAACCGGTATTACCGCCGCCATGCAGACAGTTAGGACCATCGTTCTTCTTCAGTTGATAGTCGGTGTCATTGAGGGTGAACTTTCCCTCTTTGATACGATTGGCATAGCGGCCTACACTTGATCCGTAGTCTGACGGGGTGTTGATGGTGTCGGCATACTGGGCAATGTTGTCAAAACCGAGTACAACGTCTGTTGGCTTACCATCCTTGTCGGGAACACAGAGAGATACGATACGTCCACCGTAGTTGGTGATGCAGACTTCCATCCCATTGGCGTTCTTCAACGTGTAGAGTTTGACGGGCCTGTTCTGAATCGTTGTGTCGAACTTTGCTGCGTCAAGTCCTGATGTTGTCAACTGTGGTGCCTTTGGGGCAGATGAACATGAGAATAACAATGCAACTGCACCGATTCCCATACAGATAGTTTTTAGTACTTTCATCTTTACTTGTTTTAAGTTGTTTTGATTATGCGATATAATTTTGGGTGTAAAATTACAATTTATTTTTGAACTAGCAAATAAATAACACAAAAAAATAGCGGCAAAAGTGTATTTTTTACACCTTACCGCCATTTTTAACTTTTGTAAACACCAAAACTGTGTTTACTTAGGTCTGGGTTAGCATATTTTGCGTGAGCCGTCACCAATGACTACATCATAGACTTTAGGCTCATGACCATACTTCTCATTGAAACGTTTCTTGGCATCAGCAATGAACTTGGTATAGAGATCATTGCGTACAAGGTTGATGGTGCAACCACCAAAACCACCACCCATAATACGTGAACCTGTTACACCGTTCTCCTTGGCAACTTCGTTCAAGAAGTCGAGCTCTTCACAAGATACCTCATAGTCCTTCGACAGACCTTCATGCGTCTTGTACATCATCTCGCCAACCTTCTCGTAGTCACCTTCGTTCAGGGCATCGCAGACTGCCAACACGCGATCTTTCTCCCCAAGGACGAACTTTGCACGCTTGTAGTCCTCCTCGCCTACCTCTGCACGAACCTCATCAAGTTGTTCCCAGGTGCAGTCACGCAGGGTCTCAAACTTACCCTCCGGATGCTTGGCCTGAATGTGCTTCACTACGTTCTCGCATGAGTTACGACGGTCGTTGTAGGGTGAACCTGCCAGCTGGTGCTTTACCACAGAGTCGAGCAATACCAGACGATAGCCATCGGGCTTGAAAGGGAAATACTCAAACTCACGGCTACGGCAATCCAGACGCATCAGACAGCCTGACTTACCAAAGACAGAAGCAAACTGATCCATGATACCGCAGTTAACGCCGCAGTAGTTGTGCTCTGTAGCTTGACCTGCCAACACCATATCCCATTGGGATACCTTGTTGTCACCGAAGATGTCGTTCAGGCCATAGGCAAAACAACTCTCCATGGCAGCTGACGACGACATGCCGGCACCTAAGGGTACATCACCAGCAAAGGCGATGTTGAAGCCCTTCACAGGTACACCGCGCTTTTTCATTTCCAAGGCGATACCATAGATATAACGGGCCCAAGATGTCTTCGGACCATTAGGATCACTTAACTTGAAATCTACACGATCTTTCAGGTCGATAGCGTAAGCCATCACGGTATCTTCTGTGCCATTGGCGCGCATCTCTGCCATCACCCCCTTGTCTACAGCACCAGGAAACACAAAACCGCCATTGTAGTCTGTGTGCTCGCCGATGAGGTTGATACGTCCGGGAGAAGCATATACGTTACCCGTCTTGCCATCAAAGTGTTTGATGAAACGGCTTCTTACAAATTCAATATCCATTATAATATATTAATAAGGTGAATAATCAGTCAACGGGAATCTCTGGGTTCACGTTCTTGCAGCCGATGAGGGCGTAGTAGAACATATAGGCTACTGCTAAGAAGTAGACGAAGTAGCTGGGCATGTATCCGAAGATGTCGGCGAAGAAATTCTGTACCACGGGCAGAACGCCACCGCCTACTACCATCATCATGAAGATACCTGATGCCTGGGCGGTGTATTTGCCGAGACCCTCGGTAGCCAGATTGAAGATGGAAGCCCACATCACAGATGTAAACAGACCGCAGAGCACAAGCAATAAGGCTGTCAGAGGTACTGTTGTTGAAGTGATGGATCCCTCGAGAATCGAGATGAGCGGCATGCTGACGGTCACAGACTTTGGGGTGAAGATGGCTACCAGGATGAGGATCATGCAGGCGAAGGTGGCAATCAGCATCAGCGTGCGCGACGATACCTTGGCAGCAATGAAACTGGAGCACAGACGACCCACGAGCATCAGCAGCCAGTACATGGCGGCCACAGCACCACCGATGGTGGCGGCATTGAGCACACTCTCAGGATTTGTCCAGGCACCGTTGGCTGTAGTGTCAGACAGATAGAAGTTCAGGCCTCCGGGGATACCCACCTCAACGCCTACGTAGACGAAGATGGCAATCACACCGAGCAGACAGTGGCGGAACGACCAGGGGGAGTGCTCGAAGACCGTGTCGGCTGTCACTTTACCCATCTCAGGATCCTTGATTGGGATGAAGAGCAGGGCTACGAAGGCTGCGGCGAAGACAGTCATCGCGATATACATCACGAGGTTCACGTCGGCCATCTGTGTGGAAGCTGTCACCGTTCCAATAAGTGCACCCACGAGCATCGGGGTCATCGTTCCGGCCAATGAGTTCAGCGTACCACCAATCATATTCAGCTGGTTACCACGGTTACCGCCACCGCCGAGCAGGTTCAGCATCGGGTTGACGACAGTATTGAGGATACACACAGCGAAACCTGAGATGAATGCGCCGAAGAGGTAGATGCAGAAGCCAGGGATACCTCCTGAGAAACCTGAGAGGTACTGGATGAACACACCGATAAAGCCTACGGCGATACCGATAAGGGCTGTTTTCTTATATCCGACCTTCGTGAGCATCTTACCTGCAGGGATTCCCATGAACAGGTAGGCGAAGAAGTTCATGAAGTTACCCATGATTCCGAGCACGTTGGAACCGCCGATTTCAGGCTGGCTCTTCCAGATGACTCCAATGGGTGCGCCAAGATTCGTCACAAACGAAATCATGGCATAGAGGAACATCATCGTAATGATGGCAATGATGCTTCCGTTCTGTTTTTGATTACTCATACGAATATAGTTGTGCTAGTTTTTGATTACTCGACCACACCGAAACGATAAATCGTCTTCTGCTTGTAACGCTGACCGGGATTCAGCACAACGCTGGGGAAATAAGGACGGTTAGGTGTATCGGGGAAGTGCTGTGCTTCGAGACATACGGCAGAGCGATAGGGGAATGTGCAGCCGTTGGCACCCTTATAGCCTGTAGCAAAGTTGGCAGTGTAGAGTTGCATTCCAGGCTCAGTGGTGTAGCACTCCAGTGTACGACCGCTCTTGGGCTCAGTGATTCTTGCTGCAAAGCTCAACTCACCTTCTTCGTGCTTGTTCAGCACATAGTTGTGGTCGTAGCCATGACCGAACTTAATCTGCTCGTTGTCGGCATTGATCTCCTTACCGAAGGTCTTTGGTTTGCGGAAATCAAACGGTGTTCCTTCCACCTTCAGAATCTCACCAGTAGGAATAGCGGTGGCATCGGTAGGCAGATAGAAGTCGGCATTGATCTCACAGATTTGATCCTCGATAGTAGGAGTGGGATCAGCAGCACCAGCCAGACAGAAGAAGGCGTGATGTGTGAGGTTTACGATAGTCTTCTTGTTGGTGGTAGCCAGATACTCAATGATAAGTTCGTTGAGGTCGGTGAAGGTGAACTCCACAGTCACGTCCAACTCGCCGGTGTAACCTTCCTCACCATAAGAGGATATACGATGCAGTGCTAATGCACGGGGACCCATCTGACGGGCATCCCATACCTTGGCGTTGAAACCTACGGTACCACCATGCAGATGGTTGGGACCATCGTTGAGAGCCAACTGATAGTCTTTGCCATTCAGCGTGAACTGTCCTTTACAGATGCGGTTACCCCAACGGCCAATCAGCGTTGAGAGATAAGGCTCGTTGCCGCTCATCAACTGCTGGATACTGTCGTGTCCCTGAATAACGTTAGCTACTTTACCGTCTTTTCCTGGAACCATAATAGCGCAGATAGCACCTCCGTAGTTAGAGATTGCCACTTCGTAACCTTTACGGTTTCTGAGGATGTACAAATCGGTTTTTTTACCGTTGATAGTGGTCTGGAAGTTTTCTCTCTTCAGACCACAGAGATTCGCTGTTTCTGTTATGTTTGCCATATCTTAAAAGTTTTAAGTTACGTATTTTTTGCAAAGTAACAGAAAAAAAAGCAAATGGAAGAAAAATCCAACAAAAAAAATGTTTCTTCTGTATTAAAAAACGCTAAATGCAGTTTTTAAGGAACTCTGCAACCACATAACTGCTACCTCCGATGAACACAAAGTCTTTTTCTGAGGCTGCTTTTTGTGCAGCATCATAAGCACTCACGACATCAGGATAGGCCTCGCCCAGAAGTCCGAATTCTGTACCGTACAACTTCAGTACACCCTCGGAGACGGCACGCTTGTTGTTGGCCTTCGTGTAGTAATAGGTGGCATCTTTAGGCAACAGGGCCATCACGCCTTGGATATCCTTATCGTCCACCATACCGAATACGATATGACGGTGTTTGCAGCGTATAGCCTTCAGTTGTTCACTTAGATAAGTCCAGCCTGGCACGTTATGTCCTGTGTCACAGATTGTCAACGGACGTTCCTTCACCTTTTGCCAGCGCCCCTTCAGGCCTGTCAGGTCGCAAACGTGCTTAAATCCTTCCCTGATCTCTCTGTTCTTACACGGCTCTTCGGGCATCGTATGGACAGGGTACATCAGCCCGATCTCTTCTAGTCTTCTGATGGCGCAGAGAATCGTGTTGGCGTTTTTCTTCTGATAAATGCCGGCGAGTTCTCCTTCTAGAATACCATCGTGCACAGTGTGATAGAGCAGCCCTTCAGCGGTAGATGTGCAGTCGATAACCTCATGTTGATCCTCTGCATAGGTGATAGGCGCACTGACTTCGGCAGCCATCACGTCAAAGATCTGGCGTGTCTCCTCTGTGGCCTCGCCGATGACAACCGGTATCCTGGGCTTGATGATGCCGGCCTTCTCCATCGCAATCTGTTCCAAGGTGCTGCCGAGGAACTGCGTGTGGTCAAGGCCGATGTTGGTAATGACGGAGAGGGTGGGGGTGATGATATTCGTGCAGTCCAGTCTTCCACCCATGCCAGTCTCAATGACAGCGATATCCACAGCCTTGTCCGCAAAATACTTAAACGCCATTGCCGTCACCAACTCGAAAAAAGTCGGCTTCAAGGGCTCGAAGAATGACTTCTCATTCTGCACGAAGTCTATTACATAGTCTTCGGGGATGGGGTTGCCGTTGATACGGATACGCTCTGAGAAATCCACCAGATGAGGTGAGGTGTAAAGCCCCACCTTATAGCCACACATCTGCAGGATAGCGGAAATCGTATGGGCACAGGAGCCCTTACCATTGGTGCCGGCAATGTGGATGGTGCGATATTTGCGATGGGGGAATCCGAAATGCTCATCGAGCTTTACGCTGTTCTCCAATCCCTCCTTGTAACCGCTGGCCCCTTGCTGCTCGAACATGGGCAGTTGGCTATACAGATATTCACACGTCTCCTTGTACGTCATACGCCGTCTCCTCCTTTCTCCTTATCTTTAATTGAAATAGTTCTTGAAACGCTGGAAGATGGAATCCTTCGTCTGTTTGTCGCCCTTGAAGTTGTCGCTGTCGCGGAACTGCTCAATGGCAGTCTTCTCTTCACGACTCAACGTGCGGGGCACATAGACACTGATGTTCACCACGAGGTCACCCTTGCCGCTACCATAGCCTTGAACGGCGGGAAGACCCTTGCCGCGCAGACGGATGGTCTTGCCGGGCTGCGTGCCGTTATCCATCTTCACCTTCAGCTTTGTGCCGTCGATCGTGGGGATCTCCACTTCTCCGCCAAGAGCCGCCGTGGGGAAGTCCAATAGTAAGTTATAGATCAGATCGTTGCCGTCTCGTACGAACAGTTCATGTTCTTCCTCCTCGATAAACACTTGGATGTCGCCGCTGATACCATTGTGTTTGCCGGCATTACCCTTGCCTGGCACATTGACAACCATACCTTCGGCTACACCAGCGGGGATACTGATCTCAACCACTTCCTCGCCCTTTTTCACACCAGAACCGCCACACTCATGACATTTGTTCTTGATCACCTGACCTTCACCGCCGCAGACAGGACAGACACTCTGCTGCTGCATCATGCCGAAAATGCTCTGGGTGGTGTGGGTGATGACACCCGATCCGTGACAGGTCTGACAAGTCTCTTTGCCGCTGCCGTCTTCTGCACCTGAACCATGACAGTGTTCACAGGGCACATCCTTGCGCACCTTGAACTTCTTGGTGACACCCTTGTTGATTTCCTCCAGGGTGAGTCTTACCTTCAGACGCAGGTCACTGCCGCGATGCTGCTGCGGACGACGCGAACCGCCGCCGAAACCTCCGAAACCGTGACCACCGAAGATGTCGCCGAACATAGAGAAGATATCGTCCATATTCATGGAAGCACCGCCGAAACCGCCGAAGTCGAAGCCGCTGCCCATATTCGGACCGTCAAAACCGAATTGGTCATACTGCTGACGGGTCTTAGGGTCGTGCAACACGTTATAGGCTTCTGCAGCCTCCTTGAATTTCTCCTCGGCTTCCTTGTCGCCGGGGTTACGGTCGGGGTGATACTTGATGGCTATCTTTCGATAGGCTTTCTTGATCTCATCTTCTGAAGCGTTTTTCTCAACGCCCAGCACCTCGTAGTAATCTCGTTTCTGTGCCATATTATTGTCCAACTGCCACCTTTGCGTGGCGAATTACTTTATCATTCAGTTTATAGCCTTCCTGTAGGCAGTCGATCACCTTGCCTTTCTTGTCCTCGCCCATGCCTGGTACCATGGCCACAGCCTCATGCACGTCGGTATCGAAGTCAGCATCCTTGGTGTCAATCTTGCTGACACCCTGTGACTCCAGCGTCTTCATAAACTTCTGGTGGATAAGGGTCATTCCCTCACGCAGCACCTCGGGATCGTCAGTCTTTGCACCGTTCTCGATGGCGCGCTCCATATCGTCGATGATGGGTAAGATGGCAGTGATCACCTTCTCGCCACCGTTCAGGATCAGTTCGGCACGCTCCTTTAGGGTGCGCTTGCGGTAGTTCTCAAACTCAGCCACCTTATAGAGCAACTGTGTCTTCAACTCCTCGATCTGTGCCTGGGCTTTCTCCAGCGGATCTTTCTCTTCTTCAGCGTCCTCGGCTGCAGTTTCTTCTGCTACAGTCTCTTCTGATGTGTTTTCTTCGGCATCTGCCTCTTTGGCAGTCTCTTCAACAGGAGCCTCGTCCAGAGTCTCCTCTCCCTCAATGTTGATATCTTTTTCTGTCATAATAGCAATGTTTTAACGTTCTGAAGATTTCTATGCAAATTTCGTGCCATTAACTGTACAACTCAGTTTTCTTCTCCTTGATGGCCTCGTCGTAGATGTAGTCATCGTAGGTCATCAGTTTGTCGATGGTGCCCTTCGGCGTCAGTTCGATGATGCGGTCGGCCACAGTGTTAATGAACTCATGGTCGTGTGAGGCAAAGAGAATATTACCCTTAAACTGGATCAGGTTGTTGTTGAAGGCCTGGATACTCTCAAGGTCAAGGTGGTTCGTGGGAGTGTCCAAAATCAGACAGTTCGCGTTCTTCAACTGCATACGGGCAATCATACAACGCATCTTCTCACCTCCAGAGAGTACATTCACGTGCTTCAGCACATCTTCCTCCTTGAAGAGCATACGACCGAGGAACGACTTCATCGTCACCTCGTTGCCCGGACCCCACTGAGAGAGCCAATCCACGAGGTTCATCTCACTCTGGAAGAACTCAGTGTTGTCGAGTGGGAGATAGGCGGTAGTGATGGTGACGCCCCATTTATAAGTACCTGCCTGCGCCTCACGATTGCCGTTGATGATCTCAAAGAGGGCAGTCATTGCCTTGGGGTTATGACTCAGGAAGACAGTCTTCTGTCCCTTCTCAATGGTGAAGTTCACGTTGTCGAAGAGTACAGTGCCGTCGGCATCTACAGCCTTCAGGCCCTCCACTTCGAGAATCTGCGTACCAGGCTCACGCTCCATCGAGAAAATGATACCTGGATACTTACGTGTAGAAGGTGTGATCTCCTCTACGTTCAACTTCTCCAGCATCTTCTTTCGTGAGGTCGTCTGCTTTGACTTCGCCACGTTAGCAGAGAATCTGCGGATAAACTCCTCCAATTGCTTTTTCTTCTCCTCAGCCTTCATCTTCTGGTTCTGAGCCTGACGCAGCGCCAACTGCGAACTCTCATACCAGAAAGAGTAGTTTCCGCTGAAGAGTGTCACCTTACCGAAGTCGATATCGACGGTCTGCGTAGAAACGGCATCGAGGAAGTGACGGTCGTGGCTCACCACGAGCACACACTGCTCCAGATTCGACAGGTATTCCTCCAACCACTGCACCGTGTCAAGGTCGAGGTCGTTAGTGGGCTCGTCGAGCAACAGGTTGTCGGGGTGTCCGAAAAGGGCCTTGGCCAACATCACACGCACTTTCTCATTGTTTGAGATGTCCGACATCTGCTTATAGTGCTGCGCCTCCTGCACGCCGAGGTTCTGCAACAACTGGGCGGCTTCGCTCTCAGCCTCGTAGCCGTTCATCTCGGCAAAGGCCATCTCAAGTTCTGCGGCTCGGTTGCCGTCCTCCTCAGTCATTTCGGGCTTGCTGTAGAGGGCTTCACGTTTCTTCATGTTGTCCCACATGGGCTTGTGGCCCATCAGAACGGTGTCCATCACGGTAAATTCGTCGTATTTGAAGTGGTCCTGTTCAAGCACGCTCAGGCGCTCGCCAGGTTGCATCTCTACGGTTCCCTTGTTGGGTTCCAACTCGCCGCTGATGGCGCGGAGTAGGGTAGATTTGCCGGCACCGTTGGCACCGATAATGCCATAGATATTGCCACTTGTAAACTTCAGGTTCACGTCCTTGTAGAGAACCTTCTTGCCAAACTGTATCTGCAAGTTTGTAACTGTAATCATCTCTTTTCTATACCTTATTTAATGTAATTGGGCTGCAAAGGTACGAAAAAAAACTGATACTTCCAAATTTTCTACAACATTCCTTTGGTTGAGGGCAGTTCGAAGTGGTAGATATCGCGGCGTACAGCCATCTTCAGGGCTCGCGCAAGGGCTTTGAAGATACCTTCTATCTTATGGTGCTCGTTCTGCCCCTCGGCCTTGATATTCAGATTCATCTTTGAAGCATCACTGAGGCTCTTGAAGAAGTGTAAAAACATTTCTGTTGGCATCTCGCCGATCTTCTCGCGTTTAAACTCCGCATCCCATACCAGCCAAGGGCGACCTCCGAAGTCTAATGCTACCGAACAGAGACAGTCGTCCATTGGCAGACAATAACCATAACGTTCAATGCCTCGCTTGTTGCCTAATGCCTGAAGGATGCACTCGCCCAAAGCGATGGCGGTGTCTTCAATTGTGTGGTGCTCATCCACCTCCAAGTCGCCTTTCGTGTGGATGGTGAGATCCATCATACCGTGCTTACCGATCTGCTCCAACATGTGGTCGAAGAAGCCCAGTCCCGTCTGGATGTCGCACTTGCCTGTACCGTCGAGATTTACTTTGATGTGTATATCTGTTTCTTTGGTCTTTCGACTGACTTCTGCGATGCGTTCACCAGCAAATAGAATTTCTGATATTTTGTTCCAAGTGATATGTTCGTCACTTAGAATCAGTGATTTACAGCCAATGTTTCGAGCAAAGATTCTGTCTGTCTCCCTGTCACCGATGACGTAACTGTTGGCAATATTGTAGTCGGGATTATTGATGTACTTCTCTACTAGTCCGATGTTTGGTTTGCGGGTAGGTGCATTGTCCTCAGGGAAGTGCGGGTCGATCAGAATGTCGTCGAAGGTGATTCCCTCTCCGGCAAGTGTCTGAAGGATGAAATTGTGGACGGGCCAGAAGGTGTCTTCGGGGAAAGATGCGGTGCCTAATCCGTCCTGGTTGCTGACCATGACAAACTCGAAATCAAGTTTCTCACGGATGAAACTGAGGTTACGGAATACACCATCGACAAACTTCAGTTTCTCGAAACTGTCGATCTGTTCATCGGCAGGTTCCTCAATGAGGGTGCCGTCACGGTCTATAAATAAGATTCGTTTCATAGGTCTCTTTAATTTCTGTCTTATTGAATTTTTGTCGTTCATTTTCGTGTTGTATAATCGAACCTCGCATCATATATAATGGTCCGATTACCGATTGCCAGACGTAGGCCTGAAGGAAACCTGCAATGAGGAATACCGCCAGTGTGAGCCATTTCACGTAGTCGGGCATGCCGCTGGGATCGCCCGAGAGAACACCTATCTGATCCAGCCAGTTGGCTGCCATCATGATGATCATCGGTAGCGAGGTAAGCATGATGAAGACTGATACAGTAACAAGACACACGATGCCAATGATGAGTAACATGCCTGTGTGCCGAAGCCAGTTTTTGAAAGGGATTCGCTCGGTAGCCTCCAGCAACTGACGTTTGCGTAGTCTCCGCCATGCAAGGATTAGCAGGAGTAATACTGCCAGTGTTGCCAACAACAAGCCTGCTAACGTCAGGTTAGGCGAGAGAAGTATTGGCATGGCTGAGGCGGCTGCCGACAGAACGGCAAACAAAATGGCTATCAGCCAAGTGGCTTTGAAAATCCGCTTGAAGTGGGAGAAGTAGAAACGGTATCCGTCGCGAATGCAAGCCCTACTGCTCCTGCTCTTGAAAAGGATATTTTCGTTGTCTTTTTCCATTGTCTGATTGATTTTTGTGTGCAAAGTTACTATTTTTTTATTTTATTTCGTATCTTTGCAGCAAAATTTTGCGTTATGAAGCAATTAAAGTGGGGTTTCATCGGTTGTGGTGAAGTGACAGAGAAGAAGAGCGGCCCTGCCTTCAGTGAGGTTGAGGGTTCGAGTGTCGAGGCTGTGATGAGTCGTTCGGAGCAGCGGGCACGTACTTATGCTATCACCCACGGTATCCGAAAGTGGTACACCGACGCCCAGGAGATCATCGACGATCCTGATGTGAACGCCATTTATGTGGCCACGCCCCCTTCGAGTCATGCCACCTATGCTATTATGGCGATGAAAGCCGGCAAACCTGTGTATGTGGAGAAGCCTCTTGCGGCCAGTTATGAAGACTGTGCCCGTATCAACCGCATCTCCGAGCAGACGGGCATCCCTTGTTTTGTGGCCTATTACCGCCGTTATCTGCCTTATTTCCAGAAGGTGAAGGAGATTGTGACAAGCGGACGCATCGGTAAGATCATCAACGTACAGATACGTTACACAGAGCCACTTCGTGCGGCTGATGCTGAGGCGATCAAGAACGGTACGCCTCTGCCTTGGCGACTCCAACCTGAGATTGCCGGTGGAGGCTATTTCTACGATATGGCGCCCCATCAGCTCGACATGCTGCAGGATATCTTTGGTGTGATCCTCGAAGCCCGTGGCATCCACGCCAATCGTGGTGGCTATTATGAAGCAGAGGATTCCGTGAGTGCCTGTTTCCGTTTTGAGAACGGACTACCAGGTAGCGGCTCGTGGTGCTATGTGGCCCATGAAAGTGCCCGTGAGGACTGTATCGAGATCATCGGCACAGAGGGCCTGGTGAGTTTCTCTGTCTTCGATTATAATCCCATCCGCTTGCAGACTAGTGAGGGCGATGAACGTATCACGGTGCCTAATCCGCCCTATGTGCAGTATCCGATCATCAAGAATGTGATAGAACATCTGCAGGGGTTGGCTATCTGCACCTGTACGAGTGTATCGGCAACGCCAGTCAACTGGGTGATGGATCGTATATTAGGAAAACTCTGAGTAGAAACAGGTGAGGAGACTGTTGTGGATATGGATGCTGATGGCTGCTGTTATTGTGGCCAGGGCGAGTGGGGATGAGAAAATCCCTACCGTGGATGCAACACCTCCCGACACGATAAAACATAGTGAACTCCATGCGCTGGGTGAGAAGATCCGTCAGACGATCAAGGAGACGGTCCGTGGTTTCGACAGAACGAACGATGATTATATCGAACCCCAGCACTTTGAGTTTACGGTGATGATGCAGGTGACGCGCACCTTTGAGAGTTTTGACCTGAGTAGCGATAATCAGAATATCCGCCTGTCTCCCGACGGTCTGACAAAGATAGGACCATACTTCGGCTGGCGCTGGTTCTTCTTCGGCTATACGTTCGATATTAAGAACCTGAGTTTCGGAACTGGTGGCATGCGGAAGGAGTTTGATCTCAGCATCTACTCTTCACAGATCGGCGTAGATCTCTTCTATCGGCGGTCTGGCAGTGACTATAAGATACGGGATGTGAAACTGGGAGGACTGGACAGTGACCTCTTTGAGGATATGCCTTTCTCGGGCATGACATTGGGTATCACTGGCGTGAGTGCCTATTATATCTTCAATCACGGGCACTTCTCCTATCCGGCTGCCTTCAGTCAGTCCACCTGCCAGAAAATCAGTTGCGGCTCATGGCTGGCTGGTGCAGGTTATACGAATAACACGCTTGACCTGGACGACGAGGCACTCAAAAATGCACTCGAAAGCAGAATGCCGAAGGGACAGACGGTGGAACTTGACAGTAGTATGATGTTTAACCACATCAGATATAACGATTTCATGCTCTCAGGCGGTTATGCCTACAACTGGGTGTTTGCCAAGAACTGGCTATTTTGCGCGAGTGGACAGTTGGCCATTGCCTATAAGACGAGTTATGGACGGATGGCGAATGAGAAGAAGGGCTTCGATATCGGGAAGGTGAATCCTGATATTGTGGGACGCTTCGGACTGGTGTATAACAATACCCGCTGGTATGTGGGAGCGAGTGCCATCCTGCGCACGAACAACTATCGCACCTCGCGCTTCAGGGCCAACAATGTGTTTGGTTCGCTTAATGCCTACATAGGCTATAATTTTATGTTGAAGGATAAATATAAGAAAAAGAAATGAAACGATATCTGTTCTTGTTGATGACGATCTTACCGCTCCTCGGCTATGCCCAGGAAGAGGGTGGGGTATGCTATCAGCAGAGTGACAGTCTGACGATCTGCCGATTACTCGACGAAGCACATAGTCTGCCGCGTACCACGAACTTCCCGCTGTTCTTTGCCAGAAAGTTCTTGGGGATTCCCTATGTGGCCCATACACTTGAAGTCAATGATGACGAACGGTTGGTGGTGAACACCCGTCAACTGGATTGTACGACGCTGGTGGAAACGGTGACAGCCCTGACCCTCTGCGCCTATCGCCATCTTTTCACGTGGCGCGACTATCTGAATGCGCTCACAGCCATGCGGTATCGTAACGGAAGAATTGAGGATTACACGAGCCGAATCCATTACTTCACAGAGTGGATCACGCTGAATATGGAAGCTGGCATCGTGAGGGAGATCCAAGCGCCTAATCCACCATTCTCTGCCGTCCAGCATGTCAAGGTAAACTATATGAGTCAGCATCCGAAAAGCTACAAGGCACTTCGTGAACATCCCGACTATGTGGCTGCCATCCGTGAGATGGAACAGCAGGTCACAGGTGGACGCTTCCGTTATATCCCCAAGCAGATGGTTAGGAATCAGGCGTTGCTCCGTCAGGCCGTCAATGATGGCGACATCATTGCCATCACCTGTAAGAAGGCAGGTCTCGACATTGCTCATCTTGGTTTTGCGGTTTGGAAAGACGGCAACCTGCATCTGCTCAATGCCTCTATGCTGCATAAGAAGGTGGTCGAGGAGCCCATGACGCTCTATCAGTACCTGCAGCAGCACAGCACCCATACGGGTATCAGAATTATCAGAATCTTAAAGTAAGAACTTAACCAGATAGAAATTATGGAATTACCTGATTTTATGAGTTATGCCAACAAATTCTCGCAGTCGGAATTTGTAGAAAAAATCTCCCGTATCGCCAAGCGAGCGGGTTCGAAGTTGGTGTATGCCGCCCTGATCCTTTATTATACGCTTCAGAGCGACCGCGTCAGCAAGACTGACAAGGCTATCATTATTGGAGCCTTGGGTTATATGATCAGTCCGCTTGATGTCATCCCTGATGCCATCCCCATTGCAGGTCTTACTGATGACTTCGCCGTGCTGATGTATGTGCTGAAGAAGGTGTGGACAGATATTGATCCTACCATCATCGAACAGGCCAAGGAGAAACTCTCCAAGTGGTTTGATGAAGAGGAGATCTGTGAAGTCACGGATATCTTCAAGGACAACGACGTGTAGAGGATACGAAAAAGGCTGGTGGAAATTTCCATCAGCCTTTTGCTTTCTTCTGGAGGTGCCTGGCGGATTCGAACCGCCGTGGACGGTTTTGCAGACCGTAGACTAAGCCACTCATCCAAGGCACCGAGTTAGCAAGTAAAGAGCGATGCTCACATCAGCTCTTTCGAGCGCAAGGTAACTAGACCGAAGGTCAAGGCACCGTTCCTAATTGCGGGTGCAAAGGTAGGCATAATATTCGAGATAGCCAAATTTTTAGACTACTTTTTATGCCAGCAATCTGCTTTTTTCTTCTTTTGGGCTTGTTTCTGTGCTTTTAGCGGGCATCCGGCACAGCCATAACAGGGGTCTCCAGCACTTTGGAATACCCGATAGATACGCCAACCGCCATAACAGAGGGCTGCCAGAAGCGCAATGACAACTGCGATTTCCTGCATTACAACTTGGAGAGTTTACGGAGCATCACCTTGTTGATGACCAGCATACGATGGCTGGTCTTCTCGATGTCCTCACGTACATTATTTATATTATTAAAGAAATCGCTGAAAGCATTCAAGAGGAAGTTGGCCTCGCCTGTATCCTCTTTCTGTTCCGGATTCGTCAGGATGCGGATACCCTGTGGTTCGATATGCACATCGATGTCTTTGCCCGTCATGATCGGGTCGCCGTCGTAGTGGATAGCCCCCGGCTCACTGCGTGTGATATGTAGGCGCTTTGTCCTGAAAGTCTTGATCTTCGAATTGTTACCGAGCGTCTTCATAAAGAGGTCGGCAGCTACTTGCGGGGCATCGAGCGCGTTGAAGGGCTCCATGATGATGACGTCCAACTCGCCGTCCTGCATCGTGGCGCCTGGTGCGATATAGGCATTGTTGCCGTATTGCGAGGCGTTGGCACAGGCGATGAGGAATGCCTTGTATTTCTTGGTACCCGACTCATCTTCTACCTCGTAGGTTTCCGGGCGGTAGACCAACCCCTCTTTCAGCACATTCTCCAGATAAGTAACTGGCCCACGCTTACCAGCCTCGGCAAACTTCAGTGAGATAAAGGCATCGAAGCCCATGCCGCAGGTGCAGAAGAAGGGTAGGTCGTTGATCACACCATAGTCAAAGGCCTCTATCTTGCAAGCATTAATGATTTGGATGGCTTTCTTGATGTCGAGCGGCAGACAGAGATGACGTGCCAGTCCGTTACCCGATCCGCAGGGAATGATGCCCAGGGCTGTCTGGGTATGCACCAGTGAACGGGCCACCTCGTTCACCGTACCGTCACCGCCTATGGCAACGACGATGTCAATACCTTCATTGGCACATTCTTTGGCTATCTCTGAGGCATGTCCTGCATATTCTGTCAATCGGATTTCTGCGTCAAACTGTTCGTGGTCCAGTGTGCGCTCTATCATCTCGGGAATTTCTTTCTTCGAGTGAGTACCCGAAATGGGGTTTAATATGAATACAATCTTCTTCTTATCTACCATAATCTTCTGCAAAAATACAAAAAATGACCGAAGAAACCCCGTTTTTCATAAGAAAAAAAGCAAAATCCGACAAATATTAATAAAAACTTGCACGAATTGATAAAAATTGTGTAACTTTGCACCCTGAAATTTAAAAAATTAAAAGTTACCTATATAGGAATGGGACAATTAACTGAAAAATACAAGTTGTATCGTGAACCTCAGAAGTTCATGGAAGCTGATGTATATCCGTATTTCCGAGAGATTGAAGGCAAACAGGGAACAGAAGTGGAAATGGGTGGCCATAAGGTACTGATGTTCGGTTCAAACGCTTACACAGGTCTTACTGGTGATCAGCGTATCATCGATGCTGCTAAGGCTGCACTTGATAAGTATGGTTCTGGCTGTGCCGGTAGCCGTTTCTTGAATGGAACGCTCGACCTGCACGTGAAGTTGGAGAAAGAGTTGGCTGAGTTTATCGGTAAGGATGAGGCACTTTGCTTCTCTACAGGCTTCTCTGTAAACCAGGGCGTGCTTGCCGTGATCTGTGGTAAGGACGACTATATCATCTGTGATGACAGAGACCATGCTTCCATCGTTGACGGACGCCGCCTGTCATTTGCCAAGCAGCTCCATTACAAGCACAACGACATGGCCGATTTGGAGCGTGTGCTTAAGACGCTGCCTTATGAGGCCATCAAACTCATCGTGGTGGATGGCGTGTTTTCTATGGAGGGCGATCTTGCAAATCTGCCAGCCATTGTAGAGCTGAAGCACAAGTACAACTGCTCTATCATGGTCGATGAGGCTCATGGTATCGGTGTCTTCGGACGTCAGGGTCGTGGTGTCTGCGATCACTTC